>NZ_JAPFQM010000001.1:1023081-1364108 GCF_026241205.1 Thermomicrobium sp. 4228-Ro | reverse complement strand
TCCTGGCTCCCGGTGTCGGTGCGCAGGGCGGTGACCTGGAGGAAGCAGTACGCGCGGGGATCAGCGAAGGAAACGGCCCCCTGCTCGTCACCGTCTCGCGGGCGATCCTCTATGCGAGTCGCGGGAGCGATTTCGCTCAGGCAGCCCGGGACGTAGCCCGACGGTTGCGCGACCGGATCGAACGCGTGCGGGCCGAAATGCAAGAGCAGGCGACCGGCCGCTGAAGACCGGCCGCCCACCCGCTGGTACAAGGCAGGAGTTCAATCACCGCGCGCTGGGACAGCAGCCAGCGCCTTGGCGATCGCTTCGTCGAAGAGCGGCAGATCCGCCGGGACACGCGAGGTGATCAGGTTCCCGTCGATGACCACCGCCTCGTCGACGTAGATCGCACCGGCGTTCTTCACGTCGTCGCGGATCTTCTTGACGCAGGTGACCGTCCGGCCACGCAACACATCGGCCGAGATCAAGAGTTGCGGCCCGTGGCAGATGGCCGCGACCGGCTTGCCGCTCTCGACGAAGGCGCGCGCGAAGGCGACCGCTCGGTCATCGATGCGAAGGTTTTCGGGCGAGCCACCGCCCGGAATGACCAGCGCATCGAACTCCTCGACCGTCACCTCGTCGATCGTCTTGTCCGGCTGCAGCACGGTTCCCTTCTTGCCGGTGATCGGCTCCCGGTCGAGGCCGACGATCACGACCTCGGCGCCACGCGCCTCCAGGTACTGCTTCGGATCGGTCGCCTCGACGTCCTCGAAATCCTTGGCGAGCAACATCGCGACCCGCTTGCCAGTGAGTTCAGCCATCGCGTCCCCCTCTCGCTGTACCGGCCCGTCTCTCTCTAGTGTGCCATGTCCTCAGGCCACGATATCACGTCGGGCAAACACGACGAGTGCCGCGAGCGCCGCGCCGATGCCGACCACAAGATGGACGATCGGCTTGTACCAGGCCAGCCCACCCAGCATCGCGGCTTGCGGGTCATAGGCTGTCATGAGCGAAAGGTAACGAAGCCAGCGTGCTTCCTCGCTGAGACCCGCGACGAGCCAGGCGAGATACATGAGGAGAATCACGCCCGCGACGAGGCCTGCCGCTTTCGACCGCTCGCTCGTGAAGGCCGAAGCGAGCGTGGCCAACCCAGCGAAGGCGACGAGGAAACTCGTCAATGTCAGGACGAGCTGGCCGAGCCCGCGGCCAGTCAACTCGCCGCCGAACGCAGCCGCACTCGCGGCGAGCGCGACCGCACTGGTCAGGACGACGAACAGGATGCCAGCGAGCAATGCGAGCTGCTTGCTCATGAGCAAGCGAGCGCGCGAGACCGGCACCGACAGCCAGAATTCCGCCGTGCCACGCTCGACCTCCTGCGCGACCGCTGCCGCACCGCTCAGGACGACGAAAATCAGCGCCGTCGCTGGCCAGATAAAACCGAACGTTTCTGCATGCATGAACCCAGCGAAGCTCGTGAACAGGGTGTGCTGGGGATCGATCCCGAACACACGAAAGAGGAACTCCGGGTACTGTTGGAGCACGCGCTCGAATTCCTCGCGCTGGCGCTCGAGCGTCGGGTAGAACGAGGCGAGCAGCACGATGTAGACCGCCAACCCGAGGGCATACCAGAACACCGTCCACCTGAGATCCCGTATCGCCTTCCAGACCATCGGCCAGCTCATGACGCCGCCTCCTGTCGCTCACGGTGCTCAGCCTGGTAATAGGTGAGGAAGACACTCTCCAGGTCGGGCGGGGCGTACGTCAAATCGACGGTCGGCAGCTCGGCCAGCCGGCGCAGGAGCGCCCGGAGATCGTCGCGCACCCCGAGCTGGAAACGCGTTCCCCCGTTCTCGACGGAGAGGACGCGCACTCCCGGCAGGTCAGCGAAACGCTCCGGGTCGACTGGCTCGGCGAAGACGACTTCCATCGGACGCGTCCGGCGCTGTTTCAGTTCCTCCCTCGTGAGGACCGCGACGAGACGCCCCTCCCGAATGATCCCGACTCGATCAGCCACCCGTTCGACCTCCGGGAGCTGGTGCGAGGAAAGGAAGATGGTCTTGCCACGTTCCTTCTCTTCCAGCAGGAAGGTCAGGAATTCGTGCTGCATGAGCGGGTCTAGCCCGCTGGTCGGCTCGTCGAGGACGAGGAGCGGCGGATCGTGCAGGAACGCCTGGACGAGGGCGAGCTTCTGTCGATTGCCGCGTGACAGTTGCTTGATCCGCTTGTCGAGTTCGACCTGGAACCGCTCGAGAAGCATCCTGCGCCGCTCGGGCGAGACAGACGGTCGGAATGCCCCCATGAACTCGAGGAATTGCTTGCCCGTCATGTCCTCCCAGATCCGGACGTCACCCGGAACATAGCCGACGCGCTCCTTCACACGTGTCGACTCGCTCCAGCAATCGAGACCGAAGACACGAGCGCTGCCGCTCGTCGGGCGGAGGAACCCCATGAGGACGCGGATCGTTGTCGTCTTCCCAGCACCGTTCGGCCCCAAGAAACCGTAGATCTCACCCGGCTCGACCGTGAAGGTCAGGTCGATGACGCCACGTTGCATTCCATAGCTCCGGGTCAACTGCTCGACCGTGATGGGCAGGTTCCCGCTCATACCGCGTCTCCTTCCAGCAGTCTCCGGCGGGTCGCTCGCTCCAGCTCGGCGAGACGCTCGTCGATCACACCGATGAAGTGGCGCAGGACCTCCTTGCCGCGCGCCGAATCACCGTCACCCGGCGGTGCGAAAGCCTGCTCGACCATCTCGGCGATCCCCTCGGTCAGGGCCTCCACCGGCGGTGCGTAGTCGGGCGCGATGAACTCGGCCGCGCTCGCTAGGCCGAGCGAAACCACCGACAGGAGGTAGGTGAGCAATCCCGGCTCGATGTCGTCGCGCAGGACGCCAGCGCGCTGCAACGCCTCGACGAGCTGCCGGTCGAGCCGGAACTGCCAATGCGAGAGGTCAGGGCTGTGGCGACGGAGAAAGTCACCGAGCGTCCGGCTTTCCGTCGTCATGAGGGCGCGCAGGAACGGGCGGTCGTAGGCCGCCGCAAAGCCGTGGTAGATGATCCGGCCGATCGTGCCACCCCGTGAGTCGGCTTCGACGCGGGCGAGGAAGTCACGATTTACCAGGCGGATCTCGCGATAGAGCAGCGACTCGAACAGCGCTTCCTTGCTCGGCCAGTAGCGGTAAAGCGTCGCCTTGGCGACCCGAGCTTCCCGGGCGATGTCGTCCATCGTCGTCTTCTCGAAGCCGTACCGGAGGAAGAGCTGGCTGGCTGCCTCCATGATCCGCGCTTCCGTGCTCGCCCGCATCCGCCGCATGGAGACTCCTGAGACGACTTTGACCTTTTCCGTCTCATCGTCCAGCACTGGCGACGCGACGCCAAGGGTGCGACACGCCACCCGGCGTCGCAACCTGCCGTCGCGACGAGGCTCGTCCCTTTGTCCGCGCGGCATCGCCCGTCAGCTGCTGGACAGCGAGGGGCCGAGGAGTTCTTCCGGAAGCGCCCGCCCCTCGCGCTCCAGCCAGCGCCGCAGGCGCCCCAGCCGCTCCGCCTCGCTCAGCTTCGGCCGATCGTACTGGCCCGCCAACCGGCGCTGGCGCAAGGCCTCGTAGAGCGAGACCGCACAGGCGACCGAGATATTGAGGCTCCGCACCATTCCCATCATCGGAATCACGAAGTTCCCATCGGCCAGCCTGACCGCCTCGTCGGACACACCCCGTTGCTCGTTCCCGAAGACGAGCGCGACTGGCCTGGTCAGATCGAGTTCGTAGAGATCGAAACTGTGTTCAAGATCGCCCAGATAGGTTGCGTAGATGGTGAACCCTTGCGAGCGGAGCGTCTCGCAGCAGGCAGCGATCGTCGGATGGAAGACCAGGTCGAGCCACTTGAGCGCGCTGCCCGACACGTTCTCGGACAGCTCGGGAAACGCCTCGACGGTGTAGACGAGATGGACAGCCAAGAGGCCGACCGCATCGCAGGACCGCAGGACCGCACTCACGTTGTGCGGGTCGTGCACGTTCTCGAGGACGACCGTCAGATCAGGCTGGCGACGTGCCAGCACCTCGCGCATCCGCTGCAAGCGTCGCTCGGTGATCGGCCGTTCGCGTCGCTCCATCGTTCACCCCTAGGCTGATTCTACGGAGCCATACGCTGCGCAGCGTCGATCGCGTAGACTGAGCAGGGAGCGGAGGCTGCCTCGGTGAGCCAGGAACTCGTCGCGCGTATCCGCAACGAAATCGAGCGCACCGGGCCGATCACCTTCGCCCGATACATGGAGTACGCGCTTTACGATCCGGATTACGGCTATTACACACGTGCGATCCGAGTGGGTCGCACCGGCGACTACCTGACCGCACCCGAGATGCACCCCATTTTCGGCTGGGTGATCGCCCGGCAACTGCGCGAACTCTGGGACGCCCTCGGCCAGCCCGACCCGTTCACGCTCCTCGAGTACGGTCCGGGAACCGGTACGCTCGCACTGGGCATTTGCGCCTATCTGGCCGAGAACGAACCGGATCTGCTCGGCTGCGTGCGCTATTGCCCGATCGAACGGAGCCCCGTCGCTCGACAGGCGCTCGTCGCTCGCTTCCAGCAGGCCGGATTCGGGCATCTCGCGATCGAGCCACCGCGGGAACCGGTGACCGGTATCGTGCTGGCCAACGAAGTGCTCGACGCGCTGCCCGTCCACCGGCTCCGCTGCGAGCGAGGGCAGCTGCGCGAGCTGTACGTCGGCTGGGACGGGACGCGCTTCGTCGAAGTCGCCGGGCCGCTCTCGACAGCGGAACTCGCCCACTGGCTCGATCGACTCGGCGTGCAGCTGACCGAGGGGCAGACGACCGAACTCTGCCTGGCCATACTCGCCTGGCTCGACGAGGCCGTACGGTTTCTCGATCGCGGGTTTCTCCTCGTCCTCGATTACGGGTATCCCGTTCCGCAACGCTACGATGCCGAGCGTTTTCCCACCGGGACGATCCGCACCTACGCTGGCCACACCGTCGCCGACGATCCGTTCCAGGACACGGGCGAGCGGGACATCACCGCGCACGTCGACTTCACGATGCTCGAGCTCGCAGCACAGGACCGCGGCCTCGTACCGCTCGCGCTCACTACGCAAGCCGAATTTCTCGCTCACGGCGGTCTGGGTGAACTGCTCGTCGCGCTCCAGACTGAGCCCGGCATGACCGCCGAGCGCTACCTTGCGGCGCGTGCCGCGGCCTTTCACCTCCTCGATCCAGGTGGGATGGGGCGCTTCCGCGTCGCCCTCTTCGGCAAGCAGGTCGCGCCTTCCGCGTTACCGAGCGGCTTTCGCGCACGGCTCCTCACCGGTGTACCGCTCTCGACACACGCGACAGCGTCTTCGGACTGAACGAGAACCGTATCCGATCCACCGTACTATGCCGGACTGCCGCGCGGTCAGTGCGCGTGGGCTGTCGCCACACTTCCCGAGAGCGCGGAGCCGGCTCGCAGGGTGAGCGCGTTCAGCGCGACGATCACCGTGCTGAGCGACATCAGCAACGCGCCGACCGCTGGTGCGAGCACGATGCCATACGGTGCCAGCACGCCAGCAGCCAGTGGAATGGCGATGACGTTGTAGCCGAGTGCCCATCCCAGGTTCTCGAGCATCTTGCGGTAACTCCGGCGACTCAGCTCCAGCACCGTGACCACATCGCGCGGATCGTTGCGCACCAGCACCACGTCAGCGCTCTCGATCGCCACATCGGTACCAGCGCCGATGGCGATCCCCAGGTCAGCCGCGACCAAGGCCGGCGCGTCGTTGATCCCGTCGCCGACCATGGCGACGATGTGTCCCTCCTGCTGGAGCTGGCGGACGGAGTGCTGCTTGTCCTCAGGCAGCACTTCGGCCATGAAACGGTCGATACCGAGTTCCCGAGCCACCCACGATGCCACAGCCCGCTGGTCGCCGGTCAACATGGCGACACGGATCCCCACGCGATGCAGCAGTGCGACAGCTTCGCGCGACTCCGGTCGGATCTCGTCAGCCAGCGCGAAGGCGGCACGCGGCTCCTCGTCGACCAACAAGACGGCGATCGTCATGCCACGCTCTTCCTAGCGGGCTCGAGCCAGTCCGGTCGTCCGTCGAGCAAGCCGAGCCGTCCGACCGTGACCGTGTGGCCGTCGACACGCGCCGTGATACCGTGTCCAGGTATGGCACGCACGTCCTCGGCGACCGGTAGCGGCAGCGAGCGCTCGGCAGCCCGCTGGGTGATCGCCCGCGCGATCGGGTGCTCGGAACCGCTCTCGACGGCAGCAGCCAGCGCCAGCGCTCGCCCCTCGTCGAACCCCGGAGCCACGGCTGTCTCCACGACAGCGAACTCGCCCCGCGTGAGCGTCCCGGTCTTATCGAAGGCGACCGTATCGACGGCGCGAGTTCGCTCGAACGCTTGCCGGTTACGGATGAGAATGCCGCTCCGCGCCGAGAGACCGGTCGAGAGCGTGACCACCAGCGGGATAGCCAGGCCGAGCGCGTGGGGGCAGGCGATGACGAGCACCGTGACGGCTCGCGTCACCACGGTGGTGACATCACCGACGGCCAGCCAGCTGAGGAAGGTCACCGTACCGATGATGATCGCGATGATGGTGAGCCAGAAGGCGACCCGATCGGCCAGTGCCTGCAGGCACGTGCGTTCCTGCTGGGCGCGAGCGACGAGCTGCAGCACCTGGCCGAGGAACGACTCGCTTCCGACGTGCGTCACCCGGACGCGCAAGAGGCCAGAGCCGTTGATCGTCCCACCGATGACCGCGCTCCCCGGCTGCTTGGGTACCGGGCGCGACTCGCCGGTCACCGCCGCTTCGTTCACCTCCGATTCACCGTCGATGACAATGCCATCAGCCGGGATCCGCGCACCGGGACGGACGAGAACGATATCGTCAGGACGGAGTTCGGAGACCGGTACCTCGCGCACGCTGCCGTCCGGCTCGACCCGCTCCGCGGTGGCGGGGAGCAGCCGTGCCAGCGCCTCCAGTGCCCGTTGCGTCCGCCCGACGGCCCGCATTTCGAGCCAGTGCCCGAGCAGCATGACGACGATCAGCGTGGTCAGCTCCCAGAAGAACGGTTCGCCGGGGAAACCGAGCGTCGTGGCGAGGCTGTAGAGCAAGGCGACGGTGATCGCCAGAGCGACCAGCGTCATCATCCCAGGATGGCGGGCGCGCTGCTCGTCGCGGGCTCCTTGGAGGAAGATGATGCCCCCGCTGCATAGACGAAGAGCGAGAGCGCCAGTGCGACGATGGCAGCACCGGGTACGGTCGGGAGACCGAGCAGGTCGTGCAACGGGCTCTGGACGAGTACCACCGGGATCGTCGCAACGAGCGAGATCCAGAAGCGGCGCCGCAAGAGGCCTGGATCATGCCCCGCATGGGCAGCTGGCAGCGCACCCCAGTATACCCATAGGGGGTATCTTCGTCGAGCAGGCGCATGCGCGGCCAGCTGGTTCTCCGCGGTCAGCCGTTTCCCGGTACACGGGCTGCGCGCTCACGAATCGGAACCGTCTGGTGTCGCCTGACGCCGCTGGCCATACCGGTTCCAGCTGACGAGTTCGGCGAGCGGCTTGCGGCCGCGCTGCACCGGCGACGGCCTCGGGTCACGGGCCGAGAGGGGATAGCCGATGGCCACGATCGAGCGGGCTGTCCGCTCCTGGGGGATCCCGAGGATCCGCTTGGCCTCCGCTTGCTGTGCGGCGTCACCGTACCAAGCCACCCCGCCGCCGAGACCGAGAAGTTTGGCTGCGATGAGCAGTCGCTCGGTGACACGCCCCTCGTCGTAGGCCTCGCTGATCTCGCTCTGCCCATCGAGGACGATCGCGATGCCCAGCGGCGCACCGGCGAGCCAGGCGATCGGCGGGCGCAGCTGGCTCAGCTGCCGGAGAATCTCCCGATCGTCGATGACGATGAAGTGCCACGGTTGCGTATTGCGTGAGCTTCCTGTCCAGCGAGCGACTTCGAGCACCTGCCAGACCACAGCCTCGGGAACCGCGTCGGGCCGGTATTGCCGGATCTGCCGTACCTTGCGGATCTGTTCGAGCACGTCCGCGACATTCGCCAGCGCGGTCATGCTGACCTCCCCTCTTCGCCGTACCGTCCCCAGTGCCCAGTATGACACTGACGAAGTGTCCCCGCGGCCTCTCGTTCAACGGTGCCGCGCCACACCGATCCGGGGACAGAGGTCAGCGAGCACGCACTGCGAGCAACGAGGGAGGACGCCGGTACAGATATGCTTGCCGAAGGGAACGAGCAACCGGTTGATCTCGATCCAGTACTGCTGGGGCAGCTTCCGCTCGAGTTCCCGTAACGTCTGCTCGGGTGCCCGGGTCCGCACGTATCCCCAACGGTTGGTGATCCGGTGGACGTGGACATCGACCGCGATGCGTGGCAGACCGCAGGCGATCCCGAGGACGAGATGCGCGCACTTGGGGCCGACGCCGGGGAGCTGGAGCAGGAACGTCTCGTCACAGAGCCGCTTCTGGTCGGACTCGTGCTGGAGGCGCCCGGCGATGACGAGCAAATTGCGCGCCTTCGTCTCGGCGAAGGTGGCAGGCCGGAGCAGCGCGGCGAGTTCCGGCTCGGTGAGCTGCGCGAGGGCCTCCGGCGTGCGAGCACGCGCGAACAGACGCCGCGCGACCGGTACGGTGACCTCGTCGCGGGTTCGCACCGATACGATACAGGCGACGAGCACTTCGAACAGTGTCCGAAAGCCTTCTGCAGCCAGCTGGAACAAGGCTGCCGGTGGCAGCGAGCGCACCACCTCCCGCAGACGCCGGATCGCTTCGTCGATGTCGAAGGAGTCCGCCTCGCGCTGCATCGTCTCGTCCCTGCATCGGATCGTCATATCCC
The DNA here is from genome assembly GCF_026241205.1 of Thermomicrobium sp. 4228-Ro. NCBI lineage: Bacteria > Pseudomonadati > Thermomicrobiota > Thermomicrobia > Thermomicrobiales > Thermomicrobiaceae > Thermomicrobium > Thermomicrobium sp. 4228-Ro. Next base: position 1,355,286 of record NZ_JAPFQM010000001.1, on the reverse strand, counting down.
GGCCGGAGCATAACAGGTCCAGGCCCCGATTCGACGGTCCTGCGTCGAGCACGCTAGGATGGTGGACGGTAAAGGAGTGCGCATCCGTGGACGGCTGCGACCTTTCGGTCGTTATCGTCAGCTGGAACGTCCGGGAACTGCTCCCGGCCTGTCTGAACAGCCTCGCCCGCGAGCTCGCACGGAGCCGACTCGCGAGCGAAGTCATCGTCGTGGATAACGACTCGACCGACGGGACGGTCGAGCTGGTGCGCCAACGCTACCCGTGGGTACACCTCATCGCCCTGGAAGCGAATCGCGGTTTCGCCGCTGCGAACAACGTTGGAATCAGGGCAAGCCGCGGCGAGGCGATCCTCCTCCTGAACCCGGATACCGAAGTCCGCCCGGGCGCGATCAGCTGGTTATGGTCTGCGCTGCAGGCTGCCCCGCACGTCGGGCTGGTGGGAGCACGCTTGCTCAACCCCGACGGCTCCCTCCAATCGGCCGGCTACCGGTTTCCCGGCTACGTCCAGAACGTGCTCGACTTCTTCCCGATCCATCCGCGCCTCATCGGCTCGCGCCTGAACGGTCGCTTCGGTCCCGGTGACGGCCTCTCGCCGTTCGCGATCGACCATCCGTTGGGAGCGTGCATGCTCGTCCGGCGTGCGGTCATCGAGCAGGTGGGTGGACTCGACGAAGGCTACTTCTATTACAGCGAGGAGATCGACTGGTGCCGCCGGATCAGGGCGGCTGGTTGGACGATCCTGACTGCACCGGCAGCGTTGGTCGTCCACCACGCCGGGGGGAGTACGCGCCAGGTGTCGGCCCGGAGCTTTCTCGAGCTGCACCGGAGCCGGGCACGGTACTTTCGCCGCTGGCACGGTCCCCGCTTCGTCCAGCGGCTGGCATTGCTGGCATCGCTCGCCGCAGGCTGGTCGGCGCTCCGGGCGCACCTGACCGGCCGACCCGAGCTCGCCGAGCGAGCGTGTCTCCTGCAGGAGGCGGCGCGCATCTATCGCCAGGCATCGAGCGACGATGAACCAGCGTGATCCGTTACCGCTGTCCGTCATCGTTCTGACACTCAACGAGGAGCGACACCTCCCGGGCTGCCTGGAGAGCGTGCGTGGGCTGGGACGGCAACTCGTGGTCGTCGACTCCGGTTCGACCGACCGCACTGTGGAGATCGCACAGGCAGCCGGTGCCGAGGTGGTGACGCATCGTTTCGTCGACTTTCCCTCGCAGCGGAATGCGGCCCTGGCGCTGGCACGCGAGCCGTGGGTCCTCTTCGTCGATGCCGACGAACGGGTGACTCCGCAACTGGCTGAAGAGATCCGGGCTGCGCTCGCCCAGGGAGACGAGCGGGTCGCTGGCTTCTGGATCCCGACGCAGAACTGGATGTGGGGGAAATGGATCCGTGGCGGCGGGTGGTGGCCCGACGAGCATCTTCGCCTCCTGCGCGTCGGACGTGCCCGGTACCGCTCGGAGATCACCGTCCATGAGGTCGTCGAGCTGGACGGTGAGGCGCGACATCTGGCTTCACCGCTCGTGCACCTCAATTACGACTCGCGACGGGAGTTCGTGCGGAAACAGTTGTCCTATGCGCGTCTCGCTGCCCGCTCGCTCGTCCTGCAGGGCAGACGGCCGCGCCGCCGGACGTTCCTCGGGCAGCCCCTGCGCGAGTTCTGGCGTCGCTTCGTGACGCTCCGGGGATACCGCGATGGCCTCGACGGACTCTTCCTGGCGACGATGATGGCGTTCGCCACGCTGGTAACCTGGATCCTGGTCGTCCGCCTCTGGCGGCGGCGTGCACTGCGGCGGAGCCAACGAGTCACCGCGCTCGCCGAGCCAGCGGCCCTCGACGTCTCGGTCGTGATCGTGAGCTACCGGAGCCGCGCGCACCTTCCCGGATGCCTCGACTCGGTGCAGCAGAGCCTGGAGGCGAGCCAGCTGCGCGGCGAGGTCATCGTCGTCGACAACGCCTCACCGGACGGCTCGGCCGACCTGGTCGCCACGCACTATCCCTGGGTCCGCCTCGTCGCCAACTCGGCGAACCGGGGATTCGCGGCAGCAGCCAACCAGGGGATACAGCTCGCGCGCGGACGCGTCATCGTGCTCCTGAATCCGGACGCGCGGCTGGTCGGGGAAGCCCTCGGTCGTCTGGTACGGTTCCTCGACCAGCACCCGACAGCCGGTGCCGTCGGGCCGCGTCTCCGGTATCCGGATGGCCGCACGCAACCGTCACGGCGGCGTTTCCCGACCCTGCTGACCGGCTTTCTGGAGAGCACGCTCGTTCAGGACTACTGGCGCGACAACCGGGTCCTCCGGCGCTATTACGTTGCCGACCGGAGCGACGACGAGCTGCAAGAGGTCGACTGGCTGGTCGGAGCGTGCCTGGCGATCCGCCGCGAGGCGCTGGCAACGGTCGGGCTCTTCGACGAGCGCTTCTTCCTCTACTCCGAGGAAGTGGAATGGTTCTGGCGCGTGCGGCGAGCCGGTTGGCGCGTCTACTACCTCCCGGATGCCGAAGTCGTGCACGCCGAAGGGGGATCGAGCGAGCCGGAGTCGGCCTTCCGGCAGATTGCGTTCGATACAGCCAAGGTGCAACTGTTCCGGAGCCTGTACGGGCCGCTGGCCGCCGAGGTGCTCCGTGCCTTCCTCCTCCTCACCTATGCCGTCCGCTTCGCTCGCGAAGCTGCCAAGTGGCTGGTCGGGCACAAGCGTGTGCTCCGCTGGCGCCGTATGGCCCGCGACTGGCACGCGTTTCGCTCGCTCCTGCGACCCCGAATCGTCCGGATGTGGGCCGAACGTGGCTGACCGCTTGCCGATCGACCGAGCTGTCCTCTTCGTGACTGGCGAGTATCCCCCGCTCCGTGGGGGCGTCGGTGATTACACGGCGCGCCTGGCGGAAGCGCTCACCGACCACGGCTGGTCGGTGACGGTGGTGACGCGGCCGTCACCGGACCGAACTGCAACCAGTCCAGCGATCCGCGTGACGACCGGTTGGGGCTGGCGACTCCGGGAGATACTCCAGGAACTCTACGCTCAGGGCTGGCGCGGCATCGTCCACCTCCAGTACCAGGCCGGAGCCTTCGACCTGCAAGGGCGCATCGCCCTCTTGCCCCAACTGGCGCATCCGTTCCCGGTCGTCACGACGTTCCATGACCTGCGCGTTCCGTACCTCTTCCCCAAGGCCGGCCCGCTCCGGCATCTCGTTCTGCGCTGGCTGGCCCGGACCAGCGCTGCTGTCGTCGTGACCAATCCGGAGGACGAACGGGCGGTACGCCGCTGGGACATTTCCGGCGCACGACTCTGGCGTATCCCGATCGGCTCCAATCTCCCGGCTCCGCGCGATCCGCGAGCCGCCCGCCAGCGACTCGGTCTGCCGCGCCAGCAACCGCTGGTCGCCTTCTTCGGCTTCCGGCAACCGGAGAAGGGGCTGGAGACACTGATCGCGGCGATCGCACGCCTGCCCGAACCGCGTCCACTGCTCGTTTTGCTCGGTGGCGACCGACCGGACACGCCCGGCGCACGCGCCGGTGACGCGACCGCCTACCGGGACATCGCCGCCGTACCGCTCGTCGATCTCGGGTACCGCCCAGCTCAGGACGTCGCCGATCTTCTGGCAGCAGCCGACGTCGTCGCGCTCCCGTTCCGGGACGGAGCGAGCCTCCGGCATGGCAGCTTGATCGCCGCGCTGGCGTCCGGCGCAGCGCTCGTCACCACGCGGCCAGCCGATCCGACTCTCCTCTTCCCGCTCCGCGACGGCGAGCACTGCTGCCTCGTCCCGCCAGACGATCCGACAGCACTCGCGCAGGCACTGGCCGGTCTCCTCGCTGACCCCACGCGTCGCGACCAGCTACGGGCGGGCGCCCGCACCGTTGCCGCCGCGTTCGCCTGGGAACGGATCGCCCAGCGCCATGCGCAGCTGTACGAGGTGGTCCGACAGTGGTCCAGATACTCGTGGGGCGACTGAAGGGATCGAGCAGCGACATCGCTCGGATCGCCGCGTCGATGGCGTACTGCACAGAACTCGGTTGACCAGCCGCTACGCACTGGACGCAGACTGCGGACCGTGCGCCTGGTGCGGCCGTACGACCGGCGAACCGTTCGCCCCGACGCGGTACACTTGTGTTCTGCAGCGAACGTTCCGCTGCAGCTCTGGAACCATGACCAGGAGGAAGGCCGTGCGGTACTTCTTGAAGACCGACCGTGGTCAGCCAGCGCGGGAACTGGACGAGGCGACCGGCCAGCAGATCCTCCACCGCGGCCGGCACGAGGGGCGTCGGGTGGTCGAGCTGTTCGTCCTCCATCCGGACGGCCGGATCGACCGTTATCAGGAGCGCGCCCGGCGCAAGCTCGGCAGTAACGCGATCGTGAGCCGGACGTGGCTGGTGGAAACCTACCACCCGGATCGGCCCGGCCAGTGGGCGGACGATCGCTACGTTCCCTCCCCCGAAGAGGCGCTGGCCGAAACCGAACCGGTACCGGAAGCGGTCGTCCTCGTCCTGCTCGGAGCCGAGGAAGACGACGAGCCGGTCCTCGCCCAGCTCACCGCGTTGCAGGCACAGCGCTCCTGAGTTCCCGACCGGTGGACTCGTGACAGCGAGACCGCAGCCGGACCGCGCGTACGACGGGACGGCAGCACGGATGCTTCCGCTCCGGCCGTTCCGTGCTGTCCGCTACGCCCCGGAGCGGGTCGGTGACCTGGCAGCCGTGCTCGGCCCGCCCGACGATGTGCCGAGCGCGGAGCTTGCTGCTGCCTTGGCTGCCCAGCATCCGTATCATTGTCTGCATCTCGAGGTTCCGGATGCTGATGGTCAACAGTTCACGCAAGCTGCCCGCCGGTACCGGATCTGGCGTGCCGAGGGAGTGCTCCAGCGCGATGCCCAGCCAGCCTGCTACGTCTATGCCCACCGTTTCGCACTCGAAGGAGTTCGCTTCGAACGGCTCGGTGTCTTGCTCGTCGCCTCGCTCGATCCGGTCGCGGGTGCACGACTGCTCCCGCACGAGGGGACGACAACCGAACTCGTCGAGCGCCGCCTCCGTCAGCTCGAAGCCGTCCAGGCGCACGCCGGCGCGGTCTACGCGATCTGGGCTGGGGACGGTGCGCTGCGACAAGCACTCGAGGCGATCGTTCGTGACGAACCACCGCTCTGGTCGGTAACGGTGAACGGCGACGAGCACCGCCTCTGGGCGGTGACCGGTGCTCGTGCACAGGAACTCGCTGCGCTCGCTACCAGTCGCCCGCTGGTCGTCGCTGACGGACACCACCGCTACGCGGCTGCCCAGCGCCTCGCCGAGCGAGCCAGAGTCAGCGATCCAAGCGCCGACCCACGTGCCTGGGTGCCCGTGCATGTGGTCGACGCGGCCGACCCGGCATTGGTTGTCCGTCCGATCCACCGCGTGCTGTCCTGGCTGCCCTGCGACTGGGACACGCTCCGAGCCCATCTCGCCCGACACGCAGCGGTCGACTCGCTCACCCCCCGACCGCTCGACGGTGTCGTCCAGCTGGCCGGTGACCTCGCGCGCTCGCGCCGTCCGCACGTCCTGTTGCTCCATCGCCAGGAACTCCTGGCCGTCGAACTCCCCACCGGTGCCGACGGTGAGCCGGACGCCGTCGTGGTCGACAGGCTGCTCCTGCGGCACGTCTGTGCGCTCGACCAGGCCACGATCGAGCGAGTGGCCACCTACACGCCCGACACCAGCGAGGCAGTTGCTGCCGTGCAGTCCGGTCGGGCTGTGCTGGCGGTCTTGCTCCGTCCCACCCCGCTGGCGACCATCCTCGCCCGGGCGCAGGCCGGTCAGCTGCTACCACCGAAGACGACCTACTTCTTCCCGAAGTTGCCACAGGGGATCGTGTTCTACGACCTTGCCGACCCGCTCACGCTCGGCTGAGGCCACCCCTTCCCCCCAGAGAACCGCCGGCACCAGTCGGTGCAGCGCACCGGTGGATCACCAGCCGAAGCGAGGAGAGGCACCACGAAAGCCGCCGCGGGTACGGCGGCCGACAGTCGTTGCGCGGATGCGCTCCATTCAGCGGCGGGCGAACACGACGCTGGCCAGACTGAGCACGGCGACCGCGATCCCGGCGACGACGCAGCTCACGACCATCGCGCTGACGGCCGTCTCGCCGCTGACGAAGGGTGCGGCGGCGATCCAGAGGCCGGTCGGGACGTTGGCCAGTCCGACCCAGCGGAGGCCTGGCGAGAGCGCCAGCTCAGCGATCGCGAACATGACGATACAGCCGCCGAAGAAGGTCGCGCTCAGGCGGGTCACGTCGTAGAGCCAGGCATCGGGAATGACATAGGGGGACGCCGCGATCCAGAGCCCGATGACCATGACGAGCGCGGCGACGTAGTCCCAGAAGGCCGACGACTGGCGCTGGGCAGTAGCCATCGCGATCCGCTCCTCTCCCTCGCTTCCTTCCCGTCCAGTGGCGCGCGGGCGACCGCGCTGCACACCGCGCCGATTGTAGCGGAGCTGGCCCGGGAAGCAAACCGCCCCGGGATAGCCCCGGGGCGGTCGCTCGCCTGTGATCAGCTCGTGACCTCGATCGTCACGGTGTCGAGCAACGGATCGGTGCTCTCCAGCACGCCGGTCGCGCCGTAGTCGAGGTAGCAGGTGACGGTGTAGGTGTTCCCCGCACTCCCATCGACCAGGATCAGGTTCGCTGTCGCGACGTTGTTCGCACCGCTCGTCACCACGGCGGTGGTGCCGGACGTGCTCGCGGTCGGCGCTCCGCCCCAGCGGGCTGTCGCACCGCCGGTGCTCTCGAAGTGCAAGAGCACCGGGATACCGGTCGGCGTATTGGGGTCGAGGTCACAGCGGGCCTGGGTAGTAACCGTTCCGCTCCCGGCGAGGCTGGACGCCGGTACGGTGTAGTTCGGAGCCGAGCCGCTCACACCGCCCTGAAGTGTCAGCTCACCGCTGACGGTCGCCACCCACGTCACCTGGCTCGTGTCGGCCAGCTCGCCGACGTCTTGCAGACCGTTCTGGTTGATATCCCACCAGGCGGTCACCGTGTTCGTCACGGCGGTGTCGTTGCTGAAGGCGAACGAGGCTCGACCGTCGCTGTCGGTCGTCGCCGACCCGGTCGCGGGGTCGGGAGAACCCTCGCTGCTGACACGGAAGCGGATCGTGCGGCCCTCGAGCGGCGAGCCGTCCGCGGTGAGCGTGGCGGTCAGGGTGACCTCCTCGCCGGTCTTGGCCAGCGTGACACTCGGCTCGAGGCGGAGGGCGAAGTTCTCGAGCGTGAGTGCCGGGTGGCGGGTCGGCGTGAGGACGAAGACGCCCGAGCCGTCACCAGCGACCTGGTAGTTGACGACGTTCGAGACGCCGACAAGGAAGCCGCTCCCGCTGCCCGCCCCGTCGGTGACGCCGACCAGGGCCGTCCCGGTGAAATTACGCGGCACGCTCGTGAAGGTCGTCCCGAAGTCGGTCGGGTACGGGTAGATGACGGCGTAGCCACCGGCTGGTACGGCGACGAGCACTGGATTCTCGCTGGTACCCACCTGGCTGGGCGGCACTGCGGCCCCGCTCGCGCTCAGGATCTGGACATTAGCCAGCTGCTGCCGGCTGGTCGGATTGAAGAGCGTGAAGCCGCTGATGTCACCCTGGCCGTTCGTGTCACCCACCTGGAACAGCGGCAAGGCCAGCGTGTGCGTGAACCAGGCCCGACCGGTAACCTGCCCAGCAGTCGCGGACTGCGTTTCAGCCGCCGACCAGCTCTGCTTGCTCCCGGAGAAGTCGGGGGCTGCCGGCGCAATATAGCTCATCGCCTGGCCCTGTCCTGGGCCGGCTCGATACTTCACCTCGTCGACCGCCGCGGCGAACGGACGCTGCCCACTGATGACGACGGCATTGACGCGAGCTGGGTCGACGCTCGGAACGGCGCTGATATCCGGGCGATAGATGAAGGCGCTCTCCCCGGCTGGAGCGTGATCGTCGAAAGTTCCGGTGGCACGACCTGGGCTACACCGTTCCGGTCGAAGTAGGTGAACGTCAAGGTGTTCGAGTTGGAGGAGTCGAGATTCACCACCGTGATACCGGTGTTCCAGTTGTTGAAATCGCGAAAGACGATCGGCGCATAACGCGTCGTTGCAGTGACACGCGGCACACCCTCGTTGGTGAGCAGCATGCGCCACTCCGGCTTGTACCGCTCCGCGACGACCGCGACGCCGGTCGAGGTGGCATCGACGAAGGCAGCACCGACCCATTCGGGCGGGACAACGCTGGAGAGATCGATCGTCCAAGTCTGGCCAGCACTCAGCGTCTGGTTCAGCGTGTAGGTCTGTTCACCGGCAGTGACACCGCGCGAGCGCCGCAGCGTGACGGTCACCTGGTTGAGCTGGTTGCGCAGGTTGGCGATCTTGATCACCGTGCGCCAGTTGCTGTTCGTCTGGACGACCGGGAGAACCCAGTTACGGCCGAAGTTGGCCGCTTCCCAGTCGTCATCGCGGATCCCAGTCGCGCCAGAGACGCTCTGGAAGGCGCTCGTCGTGCGCAGGTCGATGCCGAGCGCGCTCGGCCCACCATGCTTCTCGACGACGGCGATCGCTGGGTTGCAGGCAACCGTGCAGATGCCGAGTTCGCTGAGAATGGCCTGGCTCGTATCGGTGAAGCTCGCTTCGATGACCAACCCGGCGCTGCCGCCGCTCGGCACGAGGCCGAACCCCGCCAGCTCCGCCGCGGTGAACGCCCGGGCCGCCCGTGGTGCCAGCGTGAAGGGGCCCTGGATGGTACCGCCGATGCGCTGGTTCCGCACGCGAATCTCGATCGGCAAAGCCTCGAGGTTCTGGACGACGACGGTGCTCCAGAGCGGGCCGAAGCCGCCGGGCAATGTTTCGCCGTTATAGACAGCAGCGAGCGTGACGCGGGATTGCTGCTCGCTGAGGGGTGGCGCTGCAGACACGCTCGGCACGAGCATCACGAGACTGCTCGCAGCGAGCACGAGGGCCGTAGCGATTCGGAGCAACCGCGACGCTCGTCGACCGGTTCGCATGGGTGACCTCCTTCCCTGTGACTGACTGCTCGGTTCGGTACCAGCCTGGCTAGGACGAGGTGCAGCAGTCACCCGCTCTTTCGAGAAAACACCGGTGCGGAGCGCTCACCGAGACACCCGGCTCCAGCCGCTCTCAATGGTATGACGATCGAGGAACGGGTACGGTTTCAGTGCCCCACGCGAGCCGCTCAGGGGGTAGACGAAAACGGACGGTGCCGGTGGGGGCTCGGCACCGTCCGGTCGTGAGGAGGAGTACGGGGCTGCGCGAGACTGCGTGCTCCGTTCGACCCACCCCGACGATACCAGCAGGCGTGGCCAAGGAGTTTGCGGAGCCATGAATGTTCGGCACGTCAGTCGCGTGCCAGCGGTAACGTAAAGCCGACGACCGCACCACCCTCTGGTGCGTTCTCGGCCCAGACACGACCACCGTGGAGCTGTACGAGATGCTTCGCGATCGCTAGCCCCAGCCCACTGCCAGAACTCGAGCGAGCCCGGTCGCCCTTGAAGAACCGCTCGAAGACGCGGTCGATCTCCTCGCTCGGAATACCCGGGCCAGTGTCGCGGACGCGGACATGCACTGCATTCTCGTCACGCGCGAGTTCGAGCCGCACGCAGCCGTCCTCTGGCGTGAATTTCAGCGCGTTATCGAGCATGTTCGCCAGTACCTGGACGATCCGGTCGGGATCGCAGGGAACGGGCGGTAATCGATCGTCAGCCACCAGTTCGAGCCTGATCCGTTTGGCGTCCGCTCGGGGACGAAACCGCTCGAGCGTCGAACGCGCGAGCGTCACCAGGTCGGTCAGTACGCGAGCGAGATGCAGTTGGCCACTTTCGGCCTTGGTCAGCTCCAGGAGCTGGCTCACCAGACGGGTCAGGTGTTCGACCTCGGTCGCGATGCGGCGCAGAAAGTCCTCGGCTACTGCACGGTCAGCGAGCGCTCCGTCGAGGAGTGTGTCGACCAGCGCCTGCAATGCAGCAAGCGGCGTGCGGAGGTCGTGCGAGACGTTGGCCACGAAGTCACGGCGGATCGTCTCCGTCCGCCGCAGTTCGGTGATGTCGCGCAGGACGAGCGTGACCAGCGGCTGCTCGGCACCGTGAAGCACGGAGGCCAGCGCCTGGACACTACGCCGGGGGCGTCCGAGTTCGACGAAACGCCCCGGCTGCGTATCCGACCCGGCGAGTGCCTGGGCAACGAGCTCGTTCAGCTCGTAGTCACGCACCACCTCCGGATACGGCCGCCCGACAGCGCTGTCGCGTGCGCCGGCCAGAAGGTTCCGAGCCGCCCGGTTCAGTCCAACGACACGTCCCTCCGGATCGATCAGGACGACACCGTCGCTCAGGTGGTCGAAGAGCGCAGCCAGCTGGTGCTGGCGTGCCTGGGCCTGCTCCAGTTCGCGTTCGAGGTAGCGAAAGGACTCGCCGAGCTGGTTCAGGAGCGCATCGAGCGCATCGTCGCCGAGGAGTGGGCGCTGGAGCGGGGCCACCGACGGGTGTTCGCGCCGGAGCCGATCGAGCGCTGCCGCCAGGCGCTCGTGCAGCGACCAGCGCTGCCAGGCCCAGACCATGAGCGCACCGGCGAGCATTCCGAGTCCAACTGCGAGCAGGAGTGTCCACATCGCTCTCCGCCCTCAGATGCGAGTGTAAACGGGAGAAGTCGGTGGGCGTGTGACGAACCGATGGCACTCAGCGCGCCATCGCTTGTACGTGCCGCACCGTCAGACGGTATCCGACGCCACGAACGGTCTCGATCAGCCGCGGTTGGCGCGGATCGTCCTCGAGCTTCTCGCGCAACCCGTGGACGTGGACAGCCAGTGTGCGATGATCACCGAACGTTTCGTAACCCCAAACGGCCCGAAGGATTTCCTCGGAACGACAGACGCGTTCGCGATGTCGCGCCAGGTAGACGAGCAAGTCGAACTCGCGCGGCTTGAGCGTGATCTCTTGTGTCCCGCGCCAGACACGCCGCTGCGCGAGATCGATCCGGAGCGGGCCAACCGTCAAGACATCGCCGGTTGCCGGTTCGCTCCGCAGTTCGCGCGCGAGCAGCTCGCGTCGACGGAGCAGGGCCTTGACACGGGCAAGCAGCTCGCGCATCGAGAACGGTTTGGTCAGATAGTCGTCAGCACCGAGTTCCAGACCGAGCACCCGGTCGATCTCGTCGTCGCGGGCTGTCAGGATCAGAATCGGTACCGTGCTCTGCTCGCGCAAGCGTCGACAGACTTCGAAGCCGTCGAGGCCGGGAAGCATGACGTCGAGAATAACGAGGTCGGACCGGAGCGCTGGAGCCCGTTCCAACGCAGCCTCGCCGTCGGACAGGACGATCACGTCGTGGCCAGCCCGCTCCAGGTTGTACCGGATGGTTACCTGCAACGTTTCGTCGTCTTCGACGAGCATGATGCGGGCCATCGGCCTCCTCCCGATGTCGAGTGTACCAGTCATCGAACAGGCCCAGACGTCGACGCTGTGTTCAGCCGGCTGGTAGGATTCCGCACACGTTCGGGAGGCGCGGGATGGACGCGCGTGTCGCCTGGCTCGGTTTCCATGCGATCGAGAGGATCAGCCTGCAAAGGCTGGAACGGTTGCTCGCGCACTACGGGACAGTACAGGAAGCCTGGAACGCGCCGGAAGCCGAGCTGCGGGCACTCGGCCTACCGGAAGGGCCGCTCGCTCGCCTGGTCGCTGCGCGCCGTGCCGGCCTTCCCCACCGGATTCTCGAGGCGGCCGAGCGGGCCGGTGCCCGGGTTCTCGTCTATCCGGACGAGGAATATCCGCCGCTCCTGCGCGAAATCGCGAGCCCACCGCTCGCACTCTTCGTGAAGGGTACGATCGAGCCGGCGGACTCGCGGGCGGTCGCGCTGGTCGGCACGCGGCAGGCATCGAGCTACGGTGTGCAGGTCGCCCGGACGTTCGCCACCGAGTTCGCCCAGGCTGGTGTAACCGTCGTGAGCGGGCTGGCGCGAGGTATCGACCGGGCAGCGCACGAGGCAGCGCTCGATGCCGGCGGACGGACGGTCGCCGTGCTGGGAACAGGGATCGATGTCGTCTATCCGGCTGGGCATCGTTTCCTGGCTCAGCGGATCGCCGAACAGGGAGCGCTGGTGACGGAGTTCCTGCCGGGAACGCCGCCGCATGCCGGTAACTTCCCGATCCGGAACCGGATCATCAGCGGCCTCTCGCTCGGAGTGATCGTCGTCGAAGCGCCCGAGCGGAGCGGGGCACTCATCACGGCCAACTTCGCGCTCGACCAGAACCGCACTGTCTACGCCGTACCCGGACCGATCTTCTCGAGCGGAGCAGCAGGCATCGTCCGGCTCCTGCGCGAGGGGGCGATACCGGTCGGCTCGGCCCAGGACGTACTCGCGGATCTGCAGCTCGAGGCGCGACAGCTCCCGCTCGCGACGCCGCCAGTCGTTCCGGAGCACGCCCGACCGGTCTTCGCTGCACTCGGTACCGAGCCGAAGCACATCGACGAGCTCGCAGCGGAGGTCGGAATGGGTATCGCACAGCTGAGCGCGCTCCTGCTCGAACTGCAACTGGAAGGACTGGTCACGCACCTCGGTGCACAGCATTACGCGCTCGCCGTACCCGCGCTGGCGAGAGGAGGCAAGCGATGATGTGGGCCGTGATACCGGCTGGCGGAAGCGGCACGCGCCTCTGGCCAGCCAGCCGCCGCAACCGACCCAAGTTCTTGCTGCCGCTTCCGGGTCCGCAATCGATGCTGCAGGCGACCTGGGAACGCCTGCGGCCGCTCGTCCCTGCGCACCATTGCTTCGTCGTCACCGGCGCGGCGCATGTCGCAGCGGTCCGCGAACACCTCCCCGAGCTGCCCGCTGACCGGATCATCGCCGAACCGTCTCCGCGGGGTACCGGTCCGGCGATCGGCCTGGCAGCGTTCCTCATCGCCCGGCACAGCCCCAGTGCGCTGATGGGCTCGTTCGCCGCCGACCACTACGTGGCCGACCCGGAAGCGTTCCGGCGAGCGGTTCGGGCCGGGTTGCGAGCGGCCAGCGAGGGCTATCTGGTCACGATCGGGGTACCGGCCCGCTATCCGGAGACTGGGTACGGCTATATCCGAGTTGGGGAACCGCTCCTCACCGCGGAAGGGTTGACGGTCCACCGGGTCCAGCAGTTCAAGGAGAAACCGGACCGGGCGACCGCCGAGGAATACGTGCGTTCCGGGGAATACTGCTGGAACGCGAGCATGTTTCTCTGGCGCGTCGATAGCTTTCTCGAGACGCTCCGTCGCCTGCTCCCGGACGTGTACGCACCGCTAGCAGCGATCGCGGCCTGCTGGGATGCTCCGGAGGCCGAGCAGTGTTTTGCCGAGTACTGGCCGCGGATACCGGAAATCACCATCGATCACGGTATCATGGAACGGGCCGACGAGGTCGCAGTCGTTCCCGCCGACTTTGGCTGGGCCGATCTCGGTGACTGGCATGGGCTCGCGCACCTCCTGGCAGACGATGCCGACGATTCGGTCGTGCTGGGTTGCGAGCACCTGGGACTGGACACCCGTGCTACGCTCATCTATGGCGGCCGTCGACTGGTGGTGACGCTCGGCGTCGAGGACCTGGTGGTCGTCGACACCGATGACGTGCTGCTGGTCGCACACCGCTCGCGGGCACAAGCGGTCCGCGAGGTGGTCCGTCGTCTCGAAGAACTCGGGCGGCACGACCTGCTCTGAGGCTCGTGGAGCAGGCACTGGTTGCCGAGACATCCATAGAGGGGGACGATGGCAACGAAGAAGAAAACGACGAAGAAGACGACAGCGAAGAAGGGAAGCACGAAGCAGGTGACGACGCGCACGACCGGTAGCACGGCGAGTGCGGAGGGGAAGGCGCTCGTCATCGTCGAGTCACCGGCCAAGGCGCGGACGATCAGCCGGTTCCTGGGGCCGTTGTACACGGTGAAGGCCTCGATGGGGCACGTGCGCGACCTGCCGAAGAGCAAGCTCGGTGTCGACGTCGCGCACGACTTCCAGCCGACCTACACGGTACTGAAGGAGAAGCAGCCGGTCGTCAAGGAACTCAAAGAAAGCGTGCAGAAGGCACGCGAGTTGATCCTGGCGACCGACCCGGACCGCGAGGGCGAGGCGATCGCCTGGCACCTCATCGAGGCGACGCAAGCGCACGACAAGCCGGTGCGGCGGATCGTCTTCCACGAGATTACCGAGGACGCGATCCGCGAGGCGCTGGCGCATCCGCGCGGGATCGACATGCGGCTTGTCAACGCGCAGCAGGCGCGCCGGGTGCTCGACCGTCTGGTCGGCTACGAGATCAGCCCCCTCCTCTGGCGGAAGGTCAAGGGTGGTCTCTCGGCCGGGCGTGTCCAGTCGGTCGCCTTGCGCCTCGTCGTCGATCGGGAACGCGAGATCCAGTCGTTCGTGCCGCAAGAATATTGGACGATCGACGTCGACCTCGTACCGGAAGTGAACGGTGCGCGCGAGCCGACACCGTTCACTGCGTCGCTGGCACGCATCCGGGGAGAAAAGCCAGAACTGCCGAACGAGGAGACAGCCCAGGCCGTCGCGCGCGAGCTGGAGGCTGCCCGGTACTGGGTCGTCTCGGTCAAAGAGCGTCAGAAGCAGCGACGACCCGCCCCACCGTTCACGACAAGCACGCTGCAGCAGGAAGCTGGACGGAAGCTGCGCTTTCCGGTCAGCCTCACGATGCAGCTGGCCCAGCAGCTCTACGAGGGCGTGGAACTCGGCCCGGAGGGCAGCGTCGGTCTCATCACCTATATGCGCACGGACTCGACACAGGTCGCGGCCTCTGCACAAGAACGGGCCCGCGAGGTGATCGCTGCGCGCTGGGGTACCGACTTCCTGCCCGAACGGCCCCCCGTCTACGCCAAGAAGGCCAAAGGAGCACAGGAAGCGCACGAGGCGATCCGGCCGACCGATCCAGCGCGCGACCCGGAGTCGGTACGTCCGTACCTCACACCACGTCAGTACCAGCTCTACCGGCTCATCTGGGAGCGTTTCATCGCCAGCCAGATGGCCCCAGCTGTCTACGACACCGTGACGGTCGAGATCGCAGCTGGCCCAGAGGCCGGCAGTGATGCGCCCTATCTCCTGCGGGCGAGCGGCTCGGTGGTGCGCTTCCCCGGTTTCCTCGTCGTCTACCGCGAGGGACGTGACGAGGAGGAAACGGACGAACTCGACCAGCGGCCATTGCCGCCGCTCACAGAGGGAGAACGGCTGCGCCTGCTGGCTGTCCGGCCGGAGCAGCACTTCACGCAGCCGCCACCGCGCTACACCGAGGCGACGCTGGTCAAGACGCTCGAAGAACTCGGTATCGGCCGGCCGAGCACCTACGCGCCGACGATCGAGACGCTCAAGCAGCGCCGGTACGTGGTCGTCGAAGACCGCAAGCTGGTACCGACCGAGCTCGGTACGCTGGTGACCGATCTCCTCGTCCAGCACTTCCCGGACGTCGTCGACGTCACCTTCACCTCTCGCCTGGAGGAAGAGCTGGACGAGATCGCCTCGGGCGAGCGCGAGTGGGTACCGGTGGTGCGGGAGTTCTACGAACCGTTCCACCGACAGGTGGAAGCGGCCGAGCGGAATATCGAGCGCGTGCGGATCGCCGATCAGCCGACGGACGAAGCCTGCGAGCTGTGCGGGCGGCCGATGGTGATCAAGGAGAGCCGGTACGGCCGGTTCCTCTCCTGCTCCGGCTTCCCCGAGTGCAAGAACAAGCGGCCGCTGCTCGAGAAGATCGGTGTCACCTGCCCGCAGTGCGGCGAGGGTGAGCTCGTCCAGCGGCGGAGCAAGAAGGGTCGCATCTTCTACGGCTGCAGCCGGTATCCTGAGTGCACCTTCGTGAGCTGGGAGCGGCCGACCGGTGAGCGGTGTCCCCAGTGCGGTGGGCTCCTCGTCGTCAGCCAGCGCCGTGGCCAGGAAAGCGTCCACTGCTCGTCCTGTAGCTACCGCCCCGCGGAAGAGGCTGCAGCAGTCGAGGTGTGAGCAGGGGGTATACTTGAGGAGTTGACGGCCACACCGGCCGCAGGAGGATGACAGCGTGCGCGAGGGCGCGATCTGGCACGGGACGACCATCCTGGGCGTCCTGCGCGACGGACGGGTGGCGATCGCCGGCGACGGGCAGGTGACGGCCGGTGACGTGGTGCTCAAACACCGTGCACGCAAGATCCGCGCTCTCGCGGGTGGGCGCGTGCTCGCCGGGTTCGCCGGAGCGGTCGCTGATGCGCTGGCGCTCTTCGAGAAGTTCGAGCAGCAGCTGCGCGCAGCCGACGGCGACCTCCGTCGCGCGGCCGTCGAGCTCGCCAAGGAGTGGCGAACCGATCGCTATCTCCGGCGTCTCGAGGCGCAGCTTCTCGTCGCCGATCCCGGTCAGATCCTGATGATCTCGGGAGACGGCGACGTGATCGAGCCCGACGATGGGATCGCAGCGATCGGGACCGGTGGGCCGTACGCTGCTGCAGCAGCACGGGCACTGCTCCGGCACACCCGGATGAGCGCAGTCGAGATCGCTCGTGCGGCCATGGAGGTAGCCGCCGACCTGTGCGTCTATACCAATCATGCGGTGACGATCCTCACCGCACCACCAGAGCGCGGAGATGATGAATACACTGATGACACCCAACGTTCGCCCTGAACGGGGCACGATTCCCTTGACGCCAGCCGAAATCGTCGCCGAGCTCGACCGGTACATCGTCGGGCAGCAGGAGGCGAAACGGGCGGTCGCGATCGCGATCCGGAACCGCTGGCGCTGGCAACAGCTGCCGGAAGAACTCCGGCGCGACATCGTCCCGAAGAACATCCTCATGATCGGACCGACCGGGGTCGGCAAGACAGAAATCGCTCGCCGTGTCGCCAAGCTGGTCGACGCACCGTTCGTCAAGGTCGAGGCAACGAAGTTCACCGAAGTCGGCTACGTCGGTCGTGACGTCGAGTCGATCATCCGGGAACTCGTCGAAGTCAGCATCAGCATGCTCCACGGCGAACGGCTGGAGGCAGTGCGCGAGGAAGCGTCGCGCGCAGCCCTCCAGCGCTTGGCCGATCTGCTGGTGGAGCAGCGCGAGCGTCGCCGGGCCAAGCGCCACGGTCAGGAGGGCGAGAAGGAAGAGGCGGAGCCGCCAGAGGAACGGCGCAAGCGCGAGCGGCGGATGGCCCGCGAGCGCCGGCGCCTGCTCGAACTCCTCTCCCGCGACGGGATGGAGGACGAGACGATCGAACTGGACCTCGAAACCGAGTTCGATCTCTTCGTCACGCCGTATGCCGAGAACGGGGGACTCGACCTCGAGGAGTTCGAGGAGACGGTCGCTGATCTGCTCGAATCGCTGCAGACACGGCGACGGACGCGGCGTGTCTCCATCCGGGAAGCCCGGCGCATCCTGACACAGCAGGAGGCCCAGCGACTCGTCGACTTCGATGCCGTCGTCGAGGCAGCGGTCAAGCGGGCCGAGGAGAGCGGTATCGTCTTCATCGACGAGATCGACAAGCTGATCACGAAGGACGGCGAGTACGGGCCGGACGTCTCCGGTGAAGGCGTGCAGCGCGACCTCCTCCCGATCGTCGAAGGCTCGGTCGTGATGACACGCTACGGCCCGGTGCGGACGGACCATATCCTGTTCATCGCAGCCGGAGCGTTCCACAACGCGAGTCCGTCCGACCTGATTCCGGAACTCCAGGGACGCTTTCCGATCCGCGTCGAGCTGCACCGCTTGACCGAGGACGATCTCTACCGCATCCTGACGGTTCCGGAGAACGCGCTGACCCGTCAGTATCGCGAACTCTTGCGCGTCGAGGGTGTCGAATTGGACTTCACCGAAGATGGGTTGCGCGAGATCGCGCGACTCGCAGCACTGGTCAACAGTCGTGCCGAGGATATCGGTGCGCGGCGCCTGGCAACGATCATGGAGAAAGTGATCGAGGAAATCAGCTTCCGGGCTCCGGAATTCGCGGGCCAGACGGTGCGGATCGGCCCCGACTACGTCCGCCAGCGGGTCGGTGAGATCGTCGCTGACGAGGACCTCAGCAAGTTCATCCTGTGAACGGATGGAGGGAACAGATGCACGAACCCCGACCGATCCGTCGCCTCTCGGTGTTGATCCCGGTCTACAACGAGGTGCGGACGGTCGGGGAAGTCCTTCGCCGTGTCCGAGCGGTCGAGCTCCCGTACGAGCTCGAACTGGTCGTGGTCGACGACGGTTCGACCGATGGGACGCGGGAGTACTTGCAGGGAGAAGCAATGCAGTCACGCGATCTCGTCCTGATCTGTCATCCGGAAAACCGCGGGAAGGGTGCAGCCATCCGCTCGGCACTAGCTGCCGCGACCGGCGACGTCTTGATCGTCCAGGATGCCGACCTCGAGTACGATCCGCGTGACTATCCCCGTTTGCTCCGACCGATCGTCGAGGGAAGAAGCCAGGTCGTCTACGGCTCGCGCTTCCTCGGTGAGCACAAGGCGATGTATTTCTGGCACTGGGTCGGCAATCGCTTCCTCACACTCGTCACGAACCTGCTCTACGATACGACACTGACCGACATGGAAACCGGTTACAAAGTGTTCACCGCGGAGGTCGCCCGTCAGTTGCGGTTGCGCAGCGACCGCTGGGGGTTCGACCCCGAAATCACGGCCCAGATCTTGAAGCGGGGCTACCGGATCTACGAAGTGCCGATCTCCTACAACGGGCGCGAGTACTGGGAAGGCAAGAAGATTACCTGGCGAGACGGCCTGACGGTTCTGTGGACGCTGCTCCGCTGCCGCCTTTTCGATCGTTGACAGGCAGGTGAGACGATGGAGACGGTACTCGCCGTCGATTTCGGAGCGACCAACTTGCGTGCTGCGGTCGTCCGCCGCGACGGAACCCTCCTCTACCATCGGCAGACGGCGACCGGTGCGCGCGATGGTGTCGTCGCAGTTATCGAGCGGATCGCCCGGTTGGTCGAACAGGTGGCGAGTGACGCCAGCCTCGACCGGTCCGTTCCGGTCGGCATCGTCGCGCCGGGGCCGCTGGAACCCGCGACCGGTGTCGTCCTCTTCGCGCCGAACCTGGTCGGATGGCAACACGTGCCGTTGCGCACACTCCTGGAAGAGCGCCTCGGTCGTCGGGTCGTGCTCGGCAACGACGGGAACGGGGCAGCCCTCGGTGAGGTACTGTTCGGGGCAGCCAAGGGATGCCGCCACCTCGTGCATGTCATGCTGGGCACCGGGGTCGGAGGCGGCGTGATCTCGCATGGCCAGCTCATCGAAGGGGTACGTGGCCTCGGCACCGAGATCGGGCACGTTTCGGTCGATCCGACCGGGCCACGGTGTAGCTGCGGTGGTGTTGGCTGTATCGAAGCCTACATCGGCGGTTGGGCGCTCGCCAGAGACGGTGAAGCACTCGTCCGTTCGGGTCGCTCGGAACGCCTGCGCGAGCTGGCTAGTGATGGCCCGGTGACAGCTGCGCATGTAGTCGAAGCTGCCCGCACGGGGGATAATGCTGCCCAGGCGATCCTCGAGAACGCTGCACGCGCCCTCGCGCAAGGACTCGCTGGGCTCGTCAACGTGTTCAACCCGGAACTGATCGTGCTCGGGGGAGGAGTCGCTCGGGCAGGGGAATTCTTGCTCGACCCATTGCGCCGCTGGCTCCCGGTCTACGCGATTCACTATATCGTCGAGCACGTCGAGCTTCGCCTCTCGGCACTCGGCGACGACACGGGACTGTACGGTGCCGCCGCTCGCGCCTTCCTGGCGAGCGAAGGAAGCGGAGCGGAAATCCGGCTCCCCTGACCGGACCCGAGAGGACGGCCATCGTGGGCGTGCCGTCCACCGGCACACGATCTGCCAGACGTCGCATGACACGCCGCGGATTCATCGCGTTGGCCCCGGGGCTCCTGCTCACGGCTTGTCGCCGGAGCGAGACATCCCCGAGTCCAGGAACCGTCCCCACACCGAGTCTGCCAGCACCGACGAGTCCAACCGCAACCGTACCGACGGTTCGCATTTCTCCGACCGTTGTCCAGCGCAGCCCAACCCCAACACCGACCGCACAGCGGAGCAAGCTGGTCTTTGCGCGTTCACGCACGGACGAGCCACAGAGCCACGACTTCAACCGTGACCTCTCCTGCGGTGGCGAGCCGGAACTCTTCGCCGGTCTGGTCCGTCTCTCTCCCGACTATGACGTCCGACCCGACTGGGCGGAACGGTGGGACGTATCGGCCGATGGGACACGCTGGGTCTTTACCCTGCGGCAGGCACCAGCCGGCTGGTCAAATGGCGAACCAGTTCGAGCTGCCGATTTCGTCTGGTCATGGCAGCGCATGCTCGATCCTGCCCAGACGGCACCACAAGCCTGGCTGCTCGACATCGTCGGGAACGCTCGAGCGGTGCGCAGTGGAGAAGCGAAACCCAGCGCACTCGCGGTCCGGGCACTGGATGAGCGGACACTGGAGGTGGAGCTGGAGCACCCAGCCGGGTATTTTCCGCTCATCCTGGGCACTACCGGCTTCCTTCCAGCGTACCGACCAGCCGTCGAACAATGGGGCGATCGCTGGACTGAAGCCGGGAAGTGTGTCTCGAACGGCCCCTTCCGCCTCGTCTCCTGGATCCACGGTTCGGGATACACCCTGACACGTAACCCATATTACTGGAACCGGGCATTGTCGATGGTGGACGACTACACCGTGACGATCGCTCCGGAGGAAGACCCGCTCTTGCCGTTCTTCCGCGGCCAGGTCGATTTCGCACCGGTACCGTTCACGCAGCTCGCCGAAGTCACGAGCCAAGAGGCACTGCTGGAGCAGCTGGAGCGCAGTATCCTCCCGGAAGTCTGGCTGCTCGTCATACAACCGGACACCCCACCACTCGATCAGCTGGAACTCCGTGCGGCCCTCAGCCGGGCGATCGACCGCCAACGCTTGCGGGATCTCGTCTACGGGGCAGTCGAACCAGCGTCGGCGTTGGTTCCACCGGCTGTCCCTGGCTTCGTCGCGGACGAGCAACTCGCCACTCTCCACCGCTTCGCACCGCTCGAGGCGTACCTGCGCTGGGAACCAGTGCGGAACCAGCGATCCGGACCGCTCCGACTGACCGCTCCGGAGACGAACGACCCGGTCGAGGAGGCAGTCGTACTGGATGTCGCGGAACAACTGCGCATGAACCTCGGTGTGGACGTCACACTGGAGCGAGCGAGCCCGTCCGACTGGAAACGGACGGTCGACGAAGGGACTTTTCAGCTCCTCTGGTGGCGGTGGCCGCTGCCGTTTCCCGACGGTGCGGCCGTCTACGAATGGCTCCTGAGCCGGGACCGCAAGAAACTTCGGGGTCTACACTGGCAACACGAGGAGCTGGAGCGCTTCCTCACGCTCGCACGCGCCGAAACCGAGACGACGCGCCGGCTGGGGGCATACCGGCAATGCGAGACACTCGTCCAAGAAGCCTACGTCGCCGTCCCGGTCGTCTACCCAGTGGCCACGTATCTCGTCCAGCCATGGGTCGCCAGTCTGCCCCGAGCGCGGAACGGCATGCTGGTCGGTCCAGGATTGCTCTTCAACCGGTTCGTGAGCGGGGTGGTCCTCGATGCCCAGCGGCGCGCGATACCGTCACCGTAACGACTGCGGCCTCTGAGCGCCAGTTCACTCCCGTCAGGCGTTTCTGTGCCGTTCGTGACATGATGGGTTCGTTTCGGCGAGCGACGAGCGGCACTCGATCCTGTTTCGTGCCGTTTCAGCAGATCGGCGGTTTCATGCAGCCGCTTCCTCACTACCGCGTTTCGCAGCGGTGTGTTACGATGATCGGCGGTTTGACCAGGAAGGGTAAGGGACGAACTCGACCGGGAACGGTCCCCACGCGAGGGTTGGAGGCACGTCGTGAGCGAGACGCATCCACGGTATCTCTGGTGGAACGGCCGGCAGGTTCGTTGGGAAGAGGCGACTGTCCATGTGACCGAACTCGGCTGGTCGACGGTCGGAGCGGTTTTCGAAGGGATTCGTGCCTACTGGAACGCGGAGACCGGCGAGGCGTACGTGTTTCGCTTGCGCGAGCACCTCGAGCGGCTGCTCCGCTCGATGCGGCTCGTCCGGTTGGCAACGACTTGGAGTATCGGTGACTTGACCAGTGCGATTCTGCAGTTGTTGCGCGACAACGAGTGTCGCGAGGACACCTACATCCAGCCGGTTGCCTACCGCGCAGCTGGCCCGAAGACGCTGAGCGGCTTTTCCGAAGAATCCGGCCTCTACATCGTCACCCGTCCGATGCCCTCCCACTTACTCACCGGGCGAATCGTCCGGGCAAAGGTGAGCTCCTGGCGACGGATCAGCGACGAGGTCATGCCACCGCGCGTCAAGAACATTTCCAATTACCGGAACGGACAACTCGCGGCGATGGAAGCGCAACTCGACGGCTACGACCAAGCGATCTTGTTGAATCAGCAGGGGAAGGTCGCCGAAGCACCGGGCGCCTGCGTGATGCTCGTGCGCAACGGAAAGCTCATCACTCCCGACATCACGCAGAGCATCCTGGAAAGCATCACGCGCGATGCCCTCCTCCGGCTGGCCCGCGAAGAGCTCGGTCTCCAGGTCGAGGAGCGTGCGGTCGATCGCACGGAACTCTACGTGGCTGAGGAGGTCTTCCTCTGCGGCACGGCCTACGAGATCACACCGGTCGGCGAAATCGACCACTACCAGATCGGTGATGGCCAGGCGGGACCGGTGACCCGAGCACTCGAGCGGCTGTACCACGATATCGCGCGTGGTATCGATCCGCGGCGGCCAGAGTGGCGGACACCGGTCGGGCTCGCCGAACGCGCCGCAGTGCCGGGAGCCGGGAGCTGACCGCCTCTGGCTGTACTCGACTCAGGTCACCCTGTCGAACCAGCCTTCCTCGCGCATGCGGAGAAGGGCGCGTTCGAACGCTTCGACCGTACGATCGATGTCGTCCGGCGTATGTGCGACGCTCAAAAGCCCACCGCCATGGAAGAGATCGACACCCTCGTTGACCATGGCCTGATAGAGCGTCGTCGCGAGCGCTGGTGACATGCCGGTCTTGAGGACGACCGGGGACACACCCTCCGGCATACGGATATCGTCACCCCGCTGGTTCGTGCAGGTGTGCCCGAGTGCGATATGGAAGACGGAACTCTCACCCCAGACGAACCCTGGGATGCCGTGCGTGACGAGAACCTGGTTCATACCGCGCCGGAGTCGTGCCGCCATGGCATCGGCGTGGCGCTGGACAGCCGGATCAGCGACGAGCTGCAAGCAGGCGCAACCAGCGGCTGCTGAGAGTGGGTTAGCATTGAACGTACCCGGGTGCGCTACCCGCCGGCGATTCCACTCCGGGTCGTCGCGGAATTCGAGGAGCGCCATGATGTCGGCACGCCCACCGACAGCACCGCCCGGAAGTCCACCGGCGACGATCTTGGCCATCGTGGTCAAATCCGGGCGGATCCCGACGAGCCCCTGGACACCACCGGGTGACCAGCGGAAGCCGGTGATCACTTCGTCGAAGATGAGGAGCGTTCCGGTTCGCTCGGTGATAGCCCGGAGCCGGTGCAGGAACCCCTCGGGCAGCGGGATGGACGCCCAGGAGGCCCCCGAGGGCTCCAGGATCACCGCAGCGATATCGCCTTCCGAAAGCCGGCGCTCCACGAACTCCAGGTCGTTCACCGGTGCGACGACGACCGACTCTAGGACAGCCCGTGGCACCCCGGGTATCGGCCCTCCTGCGAACGGTGGTTTCTCGCCGGGCAACGCGTAGTCCTGCCAGCCGTGGAAGTGCCCAGCGAACTTGAGGATCTTCTCCCGTCCGGTGTAGGCACGAGCCAGCCGCATCGCGAGCAGTGTCGCTTCAGTGCCCGAAGCAGTGAATTTCACCCGCTCGCACGAGGGTTTCAGCTCGCGGATCCGCTCGGCCCACTCGAGTTCCAGGTCATGGCCTGCTCCGTAGTGGGTGCCGCGCCGGATCTGTGCCTGCACCGCCTCGACGATCTGGGGATGGGCGTGCCCGAGGAGGAGCGCCCCGTGTCCCATCGTGTAATCGATGAGTTCGTTACCATCGACGTCCCACTTGCGGGAGCCGCTCGCACGGTCGACATAGAGCGGAAACGGCTTCTGGTATCGGACGTCGTGCGTCACCCCGCTCGGGAAATCGCGCAGCGCGCGCTCGTAGCGCGCCTGGGACGTCGGATGCTTGGCGCGGTATTCTTCCTCGATCGTCAGCGTTCGCCGGGCCATCGTCCGTTCCTCTCTGCCTATCTGCTGCCCCGCAAGGGATTATCGCATGGGAACGGAAGGCGTGAAGGAAAGGAGGCGCTGGATGCGACTACTCGATCTCCCCCGATATCCACTTGCCCAGCTGCCGACTCCACTCGAGGAGGCACCGCGCTTGAGCGCCGCGCTCGGCAGCTTCCGCATCCTGGTCAAACGCGACGATCTGACAGGGGTCGCACTAGGCGGCAACAAGACGCGGAAGCTCGAATACCTCCTCGGCGACGCGCTGGCCCACGGTGCCACCGTCATCCTCACCGAGGGGCCAGTCCAGTCCAACCACTGCCGGCAAACTGCCGCTGTCGCTGCGCGGGCCGGTCTCCGCTGTGTCCTCGTCCTGAGCAGCGCTGAGGAGCGTCCGTCGCCACAGGGCAACTTGTTGCTCGATCACCTGTTCGGCCCCGAGATCCACCTGGTGCGGACACGCGAGGAACGCGCTCGCTTGCTCGAGCAGCTCGCCCAGGAACGAGCCGAACGTGGCGAGCGGCCGTACGTCATTCCTACCGGCGGTTCGACACCAGTCGGAGCCGCAGCCTACGTTCGGGCAGCGCTCGAACTCGTGCAGCAGTTGGTCGAGCGGCAGGTGCACCCGACTCGTCTCTTCCTGGCGAGTTCGACGTCGGGAGGCACGCATGCTGGCTTGGCCTTAGGCACGAAACTGCTCGGCGACCCCTTCCGCATCGTCGGCGTGGCAGTCGAGCACGATGCGGCAACGATCCGTGAGCGGGTCGTCGCACTGGCCAACGAGACAGCAGCGACGCTCGGCCTCGCCGTGCGACTCGCACCCGCTGATGTTCTCGTCGATGACCGCTGGATCGGACCGGACTACGGCGTTCCCGATGCGAGCACGATCGAGGCGATGACGCTGGCAGCCCGGACCGAGGGGTTGGTGCTCGACCCGGTCTACACTGGCAAGGCGCTGGCTGGACTGATCGGGCACGCCCGAGCCGGGGAGATCGAGCCGGGCGAAACGGTCATCTTCTTGCATACCGGCGGAGCTCCGGCGCTGTTCGCGCAGGCTGGCGAACTGGCACACTTTTTCGCGGCGGGGGACACGGTCGCATCGTGAGCGAACAGCGCTTTGCCGACGTCGTGCTCGAGCTCGATCCGACCGAGCGGTATCCGATCCTGACCTACAGCGTACCGGCATCGCTCGCCGGCAGCATACGCCCCTACCAGGCAGTCTGGGTACCGCTGCGGGACGAGGTCCAGCTCGGTGTCGTCGCACGCCTCCACGACGACCCGCCTGCTTTCGCGGTTCGACCACTGGTGGCAGTCGTCGAGCCAGGGTTCGCGCTCACCCCCGTCCAGTGGGCGCTCGCCGAATGGCTCGTCCAGGAGACGCTCTGCACGCTCTGGGAGGCAGTGGCACTCTTTCTCCCGCCCCGCCTGACCCAACGTGTCACCTACCTGTTGCGACCGACCGGCTGCATCCCCCCGCGGCTCTCGCCGTTGCAGCGGCGCTTGCTCGAACTCCTGCAGGAGCGTGGCCCCCTGACCCTCGAGCAAGCTCGCCGGATGCTCGGACGCTCGTTGACGACGGTGGTCGAGCGAGCGATCGCTGCTGGCGCCATCGAACGGGTTCCGGTCGTGCGCCCGGTGCAACGCGTCGCGCAGGAACAGTTTCTCAAGCTACGGCCGGGCGTCGCGCTTCTGGACGAGGAAGCCCGTACCGCCTACGAAAGGATCGCCCACTGGACGCAGGAACACGAGGGTGCGCTGCTCCCACGGGCGCTCGTTCGGCGACTCGGGATCGCCCCCCGCACGATCCAGCGGTTGATCGAACGCGGAGCGCTGGAGTGTCTGGAGCTGCCGCGGAGCGCTCTCGCTCCGCTGTCCGGGCCGATCGATCGTCCGCCGGTCCTCTCTGCTGAGCAGCAACGCTCCTGGGAGACGATCCGGTCGGCCTTCGACGAGCCGTGCCCGCGGCCGATCCTCGTTCACGGCGTGACCGGGAGCGGGAAGACGGAACTGTACCTTCGTGCCATCGGCGAGTGCCTGCGCCGGGGGCGCCAAGCGCTCGTTCTGGTTCCGGAGATCGCGCTGGCAACGCAGGTCGTCCAGCGTGTCGCAGCCCGGTTCCCGGGCCGCACCGTCCTCCTGCACAGCGGACTGCGTGAGGCCGAGCGTGCCGCGAGCTGGGAAGCGATCCACGAGCGACGCGCCGATATCGTCGTCGGGCCCCGCTCGGCCCTCTTCGCACCGTTCCGCGATCTCGGTCTCGTCGTCATCGACGAGGAGCACGATGCGGCCTACAAGCAGCAAGAGCCGGCCCCGCGCTATCACGCCCGAGCTGTCGCTCTCAAACTCGCCGAGTTGGCCCGAGCGGTCGCCCTCCTCGGGAGCGCGACACCGGATGTCACGACGGCATATCGAGCATCGATCGGCGAAATCCGGGTCGTGCGCTTGCACGAACGTGTCGGGCCAGCCGTGGTCGGGAGTGCTGGGCGAGTCGAGCGGATCGCGCTCCGTCTACCGGTGGTCGAAGTCGTCGACATGCGGCTCGAACACCAGCTCGGCAATCCGGGACTCTTCAGCCGAGCGCTCGTCGAGGCGATCGAACGCGCACTCCGGGCCAACCAGCAAACGTTGCTCCTCATCAACCGGCGTGGGTTGGCCACGCTG
The DNA here is from genome assembly GCF_026241205.1 of Thermomicrobium sp. 4228-Ro. Taxonomy (NCBI): domain Bacteria; kingdom Pseudomonadati; phylum Thermomicrobiota; class Thermomicrobia; order Thermomicrobiales; family Thermomicrobiaceae; genus Thermomicrobium; species Thermomicrobium sp. 4228-Ro. Next base: position 1,328,470 of record NZ_JAPFQM010000001.1, on the reverse strand, counting down.
GTCCAATGTCGCACCTGCGGGCACGTCGAACGCTGTCCGCTGTGCGACGTGCCGCTCGTCTTCCATGCTGACCGGCGCCAGCTCATCTGCCACCGCTGCGACCTCCGCCGACTCCCGAGCCTCACCTGCCCAGCCTGCGGGCATCCGACGCTCAGCTATTACGGCGCGGGGACGCAGCGCGTCGAGCGGGAAGCCCAGCTGCGGTTTCCGAGCGCACGAGTCTTGCGCTGGGACCAGGACGTGGTACGACGCGGGAGCGATCCGCGGCGTCTCTTCCAAGCAGTTCTCCGCCGCGAGATCGATATCGTCGTCGGCACGCAGATGATCGCGAAAGGATTCGATTTTCCGGCCGTGACGGTGGTCGGGATCCTCCACGCCGATAGCGGCATCTATTTGCCAGACTATCGAGCCGCCGAGCGCACGTTCCAGCTGCTGACCCAGGTCGCCGGGCGAGCTGGGCGACATCTCCCGCACGGCCGCGTCGTGATCCAGACGTACACGCCTGAGCACTACGCGATCCGCGCTGCGAGCCAGCAAGACTACCACACGTTCTACGAGGAGGAACTCGCCTTCCGCGAACGACACGGTTACCCGCCCTTCCGGCGTCTCGTCCGCTTGCTGGTTCGTCACCGGGACGAAGTCGCGGGTCGGATGGCGGCTGAAGAGATGGCTGCACGCTTGAAAGCACGCGCGCAGGCACGAGGAAACACGGACTGCGAGGTACTCGGGCCGACACCAGCGTTCGTGAGCCGTATCCGTGGCTATTACCAGTGGCAGCTCCTCCTGCGCGGCGCGGACGGTCCGCGAGTCGTCGCCGAGGTACCGTTGCACGGCGGTTGGCTCGTCGACGTCGACCCCGTCAGCCTGCTTTGAGCAGCTATACTTTTTGCGGATACGAGCGTGGGGTTTCGAGGACGATGGCAGTACGGACGATCATCACCGAAGGTGATCCGCGGCTCCGACAGAAATCGTTGCGCATCCGCACCGTCGATGAAGAGGTGCGGAGACTGGCGCGCGACTTGTGGGATACGGTGCGGGAAGCCCGAGGGCTGGGGCTGGCAGCGCCGCAGATCGGGGTACTGCGCCGGATCGTCGTGGTATCGATCCCCCCTGATTACGTCGAGGAGGGCGATCCCGGCGTCGAGCTCACGTTGATCAATCCCGAGATCGTACGTGCGAGCGGTCGGCAGGTCGGGCTCGAGGGTTGCTTGAGCATTCCTGGCTGGTACGGCGAAGTGCCGCGCTTCATGCACGTGACGGTGAAGGCGCTCGACCTCGACGGCCGGGAGGTACGGGTCAAGGGCAGCGGCCTGCTCGCGCGTGTCCTCCAGCACGAGATCGACCATCTCGACGGCATCCTCTTCGTGGATCGGATCGAGGACCGCTCGACTCTCCGCTACATTCCTGAGGAAGCGGACGAGGAGGCACCGCCCGCCGAGGCCGCGGCGTCGTGAAAACGCCGCGTCAGAGGACGATCTCGGCCTGATGGACACGGCTCTGCTCGGCGAGCAGGATTGCGTCGATGGTCGCGAGCGTCTGGTCGATGCGATCCGTTTCGTTGAAGACCACGTAGTCGAACTCGTAGACCCGCGCGAGTTCGCGCGACGCCGTGGCGATCCGTTCCATGAGGGTCGCGGGATCGTCGGTCTTCCGACTCCGCAGCCGCTGCATCAACTCGGCCATCGACGGTGGAGCGAGGAAGATGAGGATCGCTTGCGGCACGAGGCGCCGTATCGAGGCCGCTCCCTGGACGTCGACCTTGACGACGACGGTCTTGCCGCTGCGGAGCGCCCGGCGCACACGCTCCTTCGGGACACCGTAGAGGTGACCGTAGACCTCAGCCGATTCCAGGAACTCGCCGCGCTCGCGGGCCGCGAGGAACTCCTCGCGCGTCATGAAAATGTAATGTACACCGTCGATCTCGCCCGGCCGGCGCGGTCGGGTGGTGGCGGTGACGGCGAAGTAGAACTCAGGGTGCGCCTGGCGCATCCGCTCGATGACGGTGTCCTTCCCGACACCGGAAGGGCCGGAGATGACGATGAGCTTCGGGCGGACACGCTGCCGGAGTTCTTCGAGCAGTTCGTCGGCTTGCGTATTCAACCCGAGATCGTCCGTCACCGGCACCGACCTCCTGTTTTGCCTGCTGCTCCCACCCTGCGCGGCGGTACCCGCCACCCAGGGTCATTGTGCCATAGTTCGCGCGATTCGATCGCGAGACGCACGGAGGCAGAATCGTGTTCGACGTGCTGACGATCGCTGCTCTCGTCGACGAGTTGCAGCGCACGCTCGTCGGCGGCCGTGTCCAGAAAGTCGTGCAGACCGGACCGTTCGCGGCAGCCCTCGAAGTGTATGTCGGCCAGCGCTGGGGACTCGTGATCGACGTGAGGCCACAGGAACCGAAGCTCTTTCTGAGCCGTGCACTGCCCGCCAGCGATCCCGACCAGGTGACACCGTTCCTGTTGCTGCTCCGCAAGTACGTCCGTGGTGCGCGGCTCGTGGGAGTCGAGCAGGTACCGCTGGAACGGATCCTCCGGTTCCGGTTCGCTACCGTGCTCGTCGAAGAACGCCGCGGTGGCATCGAGCGGATCCCGGTCGAGACGGAACTGATCGTCGAACTGATGGGACGACACAGCAACGCGATACTGGTCACCGCGGACGGCCGCATCCTGGATGCGTTGAAGCGCGTTCCACCGACGATGAGCACAGCGCGACCGGTGCTGCCAGGCCGCACCTACCAGCCCCCGCCACCGCAGCTCAAGCGTGATCCCCGCCAGCTGACGGCCGACAGTGTCGCGTCGCTCCTCTTGGAAGCACGGCCGGACACGGAGCTGCCCACGCTCCTCGTGCAGCACCTCGCGGGATTCAGCCCACAAATGGCGCGGGAAGCGACGTTTCGAGCCCTGGGTGCCACCGGCGTGACCGTCGCCGACGTTCGCGAGCAGCCGGACGGGCCTGCCCGACTCGCCGCCGCGGTCGCGAGCGTGCTCGAGCCGCTGCAGACCCACGTCTTCGAGCCAACCGTGTACTGGAGCAGCGGTGAACCGGTGGCGTTCGCAGCTATCCGCCTGCACTATCTGCAAGGGCTCGACGTCGAAACCTGCCTGACGATATCGCAGGCGATCGAGCGCTTCTTCGCCGAACGAGCCGAGGCGACCGAGCCGACCACCGACCGATATCTCCAGCGTCGCCTACGGCTGCTGGAGGCGATCGAGCGCGAACGTGCACGGGTCGAGGCGCGCCTCCGGGCGCTCGAGCAAGAGCACGATCACGCCGCCGAGGCAGAACGCTGGCGCCTCATGGGCGAGGCGATCCTGGCCTCGCTCGGCACGATCGAACCGGGCCAGCGCGAACTCGTCTTCGATGGCCTGCAGATCCCGCTCGATCCGGAGCGGACGCCGGTGGAGAATGCCCAGGAGTACTTCGAGCGCTACCGCAAGGCGAAAGCAGCCGCTGAACAGGTACCGGCACGCCTGGAAGCGACCAGGTTGGAACTCGAGTATCTCGAGCAATTGCGCGGCCTCGCGACGGTTGCAGAATCGGCTGAGACACTGGAAATGCTGCGGCAGGAATTGGGGCTCGCCGGGGAACGAACAGCGACGCCCTCACCGCGCAAGAAGAGTAGTCAGCGCAAGCTCCGCATCTGGCGGACGGAGCGAGGCGACCGCATCATCGTGGGCCGGAACGCCCGCGAGAACGACTGGATAACGTTTTCCGTTGCCCGCCCCGACGACACCTGGCTCCACGCTCGCGGGCTCGCCGGATCGCACGTGATCGTCCAGTGGGCTGGCCCGGAAGATCCGCGCATTCTCGAGAAAGCGGCTGCGCTCGCCGCCTGGTACAGCGAGGGACGGGAGAGCACGCGGGTCGCCGTCGACGCCACACGGCGGCGCGATGTGCGGCGCATTCCTGGAGCGGCTCCTGGTCTCGTCCGCTACCGGAACGAGCGGACGCTCCATGTCCGACCGCTCCCGCCGAGCGAACTCGGCCTCAGCGAAGGATAAAGGCTCAGACCGGCTTCGCGAAGCGCGCGAGCAGCACACCGAGCTCGTAGAGCACGTACATCGGCGCAGCGACCAGGAACATGTTGAACGGATCGGGCGTCGGCGTGATGATCGCCGCTGCCACCGCGATGATCAAGATCGCGAACTTGCGGAGCGAGGCGAGCCGCTTCGCCGTCACGACTCCGAGCTTGGCCAGGATGAAGATGACGACCGGAAGCTCGAAAACGACACCGACCCACAAGAGCAAGGTCATGTAGAACGAGATCACTTCTTCGGCGCGGAACTGCGCCTCGAACACGCTCGCGCCGAAGTGCGAGAGGAACGAGAGTGCACGCGGGACGATGACGAAGAAAGCGAACGCTACACCGGACACGAACATGATCGAGACGAAGGGGAGCGCGCGGAAGAGATAGCGTCGTTCCTTGCGCGTCAGACCGGGCGCGAGGAAACGCACCAGCTCGTACACGATGACCGGCATCGCGAAGCCGACACCGAGATACAGCGCGACCTTCGTATAAGTGATGAACGATTCAGTCGGCGTGATGGAATAGAGCCGTTCGATCCCCGACATGCGGACGATGAGCCGCATGGTCGGGAAGGCGAGTGCGAGACCGATGATGAAGCCGACTGCGACAGCCAGGAGAGAAATGATCAACCGCTGCCGGAGTTCCTCCAGATGCTCCTGGAGGGTCATTTCCTTGTAGAACTCTTCCGGTTCTGGCTCCGGCTCGTTCGGCTGTGGAGCGGACTGCCCGCGAACACGATCGAGAAGGCTGACCATCGTCTCCCTCGCTGCTGCGCGACGAGTTCGTTCCCGTCGACAAGCGTAACAGACGGGCGCAGAGACGACGAGTCTCGCGCCCGTCTGCCCTCGGGTACCGCCGCCAGGACGTCACTTCTTGTTGAGATGCTCCTCGATGAAGTTGATCGCGTCGCGCACCGTGACGATGTTGGCTGCTTCTTCGTCGGAGATCTCGATACCGAACTCCTCCTCGAGCTGCATGATCAGCTCGACCAGGTCGAGCGAATCGGCGTTGAGATCCTTGACGAACTCGGCATCCAGCGTCACCTCGCTCGGATCGACACCGAGCTGCTCCGCGACGACGGCCTGCACCCGCTCAAGAATCGATGACGAGGACACGCGAACCACCTCCCCAGCGTTCGAACCTGCACCCCGAGGGCATCCACTGTTCTCCGGTAGTATGACTGAGACGCCCGTCTTGTGCAAGCAGGCGTGACGGGAAGTCGACCTCCTCGTCGACGAAGGACTGCGGGCGGCAGCATCGATGGCCGCAGCCCGGCCGACACCGGTTACCCCTATCCTCCGGAAGACGCGAGGTTCGCCGCGATCGTGCCGAGCACCCCGTTGACGAAGCGGCCGGAACTCTCACCCCCGTACTGCTTGGCGATCTCGACTGCTTCGTTGATCGCGGCCTTCAGCGGGACGTCCGGTTCGTGCAAGAGCTCGTAGATCGCGATACGCAGGATGTTCCGATCGACCGGCGGAAGCTGCTCGACCGGGAACGCCGGTGCTGCTTCGCCGATCATCCGATCGATCCGTTCGAGGTCGGCTCGGACTCCGGTGACGAGGCGCTCGGCATAGCGGCGTACTGGCTGTGGGATCTGCGCCTCCGAGCGGTAGCGTTCGAGCACGTCGTCCAGCCGGTGCCCGGCGACATCGACTTCGTACAGAATCTGGAGCGCCAGGATCCGCGCCTGGCGACGGATGCGAGCGAGCGTCATCGTCCGTTCCTCCCGGCTCCCCCGCCGCTGGCCGGTCGTCCGCCGGCGAACTTCGGTTGTGGACGAGGCGATCGTGACCATTTCCGGATCCTCCCGGCGTGAGGAGCCGTCTGCTGGAGCGGTGCTACGGCTGTAGCCCGCACACCGATTGTACCCGCGGTCAAGAGTGCTGGCTGGACAGGAACTCGGCCAGGAACGTCGTGCTGTGGCGCGCAGCCCGAAAATCGGGATGCTGGAGGATGCGCCGCAGAACGGGAATCGGCGTGGGCACGCCACGGACGATCGTTTCCCGAAGCGCTCGATCGAGCCGTTCGATCGCCTGCGTGCGGTCGACTCCCCAGGCGATCACCTTGCCGAGGAGCGAGTCATAGTGCGGCGGGACAACATAACCACTGAAGGCATGGGAATCGACGCGGATCCCCGGCCCACCGGGCCAGATCAGTTCCTCGATTTTCCCAGCCCTGGGAGCGAAATCGCGGTCAGGATCCTCTGCAGTGATACGCACCTCGATCGCATGTCCATGCGGCACGAGCTCACGCTCGTGGAGGCTGAGCACCTCGCCAGCAGCGATCGCGAGTTGCCACTGCACCAGATCCAGTCCGGTCACGACCTCGGTGACTGGATGTTCGACTTGGATCCGAGCGTTCGCTTCCGTGAAGTAGAAACGCCCTTCCTGGTCGAGGAGAAATTCGAACGTTCCCGCACCGACGTAGCCGACAGCGCGCGCGCCGCGGACCGCTGCCTCGTGCAGTGCACGGCGGAGCTTCGGGGAGAGTTCGGGTGCCGGTGCCTCCTCGATCAGCTTCTGGTACCGACGCTGGATAGAGCAATCACGCTCGCCGACGGCATAGACATTCCTGTACTGGTCGGCCAGAATCTGCACTTCGACGTGTCGCGGTCGCTCGAGGTACCGCTCGAGATAGACCGAGGGATCACCGAACGCCGCTTGCGCTTCCTGTTGCGCAACCTGGAGGGCAGTGGCGAGTTCCCGCTCGTCGCGCACGATCCGCATACCGCGCCCGCCACCACCGGCCGCCGCCTTGACGAGGAGCGGATAGCCCAGCTGGCGGGCGACCCGGCGCGCCTCGCTGACATCGCGCACCGGATCCTCGCTGCCGGGAACGATCGGGAGTCCGGCACGCTGCATCAGTTTCCGCGCTTCGGCCTTGTCCCCGAGGGCCCGGAGCGTCGCCGGGCGCGGCCCGATGAAGGTAATCCCGCACTCCTCGCAGATCTCGGCCAGGAGCGCGTTCTCCGCCAGGAACCCGTATCCGGGATGGATCGCATCGCACCCGGTCACGACCGCAGCGCTGATGATCGCGGGAATGTTGTTATAGCTCCGGTCAGCTGGTGCCGGCCCGATGCAGATCGTCTGATCGGCCAGGCGCACCGGCAACGAGTCACGGTCCGCTTCGGAGTAAGCGACCACGGCCGGAATACCGAGTTCCCAGCAGGCACGCAGGACGCGCAGGGCGATCTCACCACGGTTGGCGATCAGGACTTTCCGGATCATCGGCATTCACGAAGCCATGAAGAGGCCACCGTCGACCGCCAGGACCGCACCGGTGATGTACCGTGCACCAGGCGAAACGAGAAAGGCGATCGCCTCGGCCACGTCCTCTGGGGTGCCGTAGAAGCCAACGGGAATCTGTTCGAGGATCCTGCGCTGAAGGTCGGCCGGCAGCACTTCGGTGAGGCGCGTCTGGATGAAACCGGGTGCGACGACGTTCGCGGTGATACCGCGACTTGCGACCTCTCGCGCTAATGACTTCGTGAAACCGATGATCCCAGCCTTGGCAGCGGCATAGTTGGTCTGCCCCATGTTCCCCACAAGGCCGACGACCGAGGAAACATTGACGATCCGCCCGTATCGTTGTCGCAGCATCGGCCGGAGGGCTGCCCGACAGCAGTAGAAGACGCTCGTGAGGTTCGTTTCCAGCACGGCACGCCAGTCTTCGTCGCGCATCCGGAGGAGCAGCGTGTCGCGCGTGATCCCAGCATTGTTCACCAGGGCATCCAGCCGCCCGAAGCGGTCGATCGTCGCCTCGATCATCGCGCCGACCTGGTCGGGATCGGTGACATCGGCGCGGAAGGCCATCGCTGTCCCGCCCTGCGCGACAATCTCGCGGACGAGTTCCTCGGCGAGCTGCTCCTCGCCCCGGTAGTTGACCACGATCTTGAACCCATCCCGGGCCAGCCGCAGGGCAGTCGCGCGACCGATGCCGCGCACCGCACCCGTCACGATCGCTGCACCCCGTTCGCTCGTCGCTTCCATCGCTCCCCCTCACCGGCTCGGTTCGGACACCTGTGCCAGGACGCCATCAAGCAGTTGCTCCGCCGTGTGGGTCGCTGCATCCGGCTCGATACGACGGATCAACCCGCTCAGCACCTGCCCCGGACCGACCTCCCAGAAGGTCGAGACACCGCACTCGACCGCGCGACGGACAACGTCGACCCAACGCACCGGCGCAGCGATCTGAACCACGAGTTCGGTTCGCAGCTCCTCCGGGTCGGTCAAGACACGGGCGTCCGAACAGGCGATGAGCGGTACCCGCGGTGGACGGATCGTGACACCTGCCAGGTCACGCGCGAGCTCCTCCGCGACCGGCCGCATGAGCGACGAATGGAAGGCAGCATTGACGGGTAACCGCACCACCCGACGCGCACCACGCTCGCGGGCTAGCGTCGCAGCTCGATCGAGCGCCTCCGGACGCCCGCTGAGCGTGAGCTGGTTCGGTGCATTCTCGTTCGCGAGCTCCACCCCCGACTCAGCGGCGATCCACTCCAGCGTCGCCCGGTCGAGCCCGATGACAGCCAGCATACCGCCGAGACCGTACTGCTCCATCAATTCGCCACGCCGCCGCACGATGCGGAGACCATCAGCGAAATCGAGGCTCCCCACAGCGACGAGGGCGGTGTACTCACCGAGCGAGTGCCCAGCGACGACTGCCGGCTCCGGCAATGCGCCACGTGCTTCGAGGACGCGGAGATACGCGATACTGGTCGCCAGCAGCGCTGGCTGCTGGTTCCGTGTCGCTGCGAGTTCCTCGTCTGGCCCTTCGAAAACGATGCGGGAGAGCGGAAGGCCCAGAATCCTATCAGCTTCCTCGAAGACCGCCCGGGCCAGTGGCTCTCGCTCCGCGAGCGCTTTCCCCATGCCGACCGACTGCGACCCCTGGCCCGGGAACACCCACGCATGGTGCACGGATTCACCCCCCGCGTCGGACACCCGTTGCCCCCCAGCGCACCACGCTGGCTGCCCAGGCCAGCCCGGCACCGAAGGCGACCAGCACGACGTTCATGCCTGGCTGGAGCACGCCACGCTCAGCAGCCTCGGCGATACCGAGCGGGATCGATGCTGCCGAGGTATTGCCGTACCGGTCGAGGTTGACCCAGACCTTTTCCCACGGCAACCCGAGCCGCTTGACCGCCGCGTCGATGATACGGAGGTTCGCCTGGTGTGGGATCAGGAGATCGATCTCGTCGAGCGTCAAGCCGGCACGCTGGACCGCCTCGAGCGTTGCTTCGCCGATGATCCGCACGGAAAAGCGGAAGACCTCACGACCGTCCATCCGCATGAAGGGACGCTTCGGCGGCAGTGCCCCGTTCGACATCAGAAGCTCGGGGAAGCCCTCGAGATAGAGGTGCATCGCGCCACTCCCGTCGGACCCGTGGACGGTCGAGAGCACCCCCTCGTCCGCGTCGCTCGCCTCGAGCACCACGGCACCCGCGCCGTCACCGAAGAGCACGCACGTGCTGCGATCGGTGAAATCGAGCCAGCGTGTCAGCGCATCGACACCGACGACGAGAACCGCTCGAGCGGTCCCAGCCATGATGAACTGGGCACCGACGCTCAACGCGTAGACGAAGCCCGAACAGGCCGCGACGAGATCGAAGGCGCCCGCCCGCGTCGCCCCGAGAGCAGCCTGGAGCAGCGAGGCGGTGGCCGGCATAAGGTAGTCCGGCGTTGTCGTCGCGACGATTACGAGATCGAGGGCATCTGGCTCGAGCGTCGCCGTCGCCAGGGCCCGCTGGGCTGCTTCGGTCGCCATGCGGACGGTGGTTTCATCGGGGCCAGCGATCCGCCGCTCGCGAATACCGGTACGGGTGACGATCCACTCGTCGGAGGTCTCGACCATCCGCTCGAGGTCGGCATTCGTCAGGACTCGTGCTGGGACATAGGCGCCCCAGCCAGTGATGGCGGCACGCTGTGCCATCGCGACGCACCTCGTCCGCTGGCTCCGGTTACGCCTCCGGGCGGCGCTGCCGCTTCTGCCGGTTCACGTCGACGACGAGCCGGCCCCGATAGTGCCCGCAATGCGGGCAGACATAGTGCGTGCGGTGCTTCTGACCGCAGGTCGGGCAGGTCGTCAACGGCGGAACCTCGATGTACTGGTGCGCCGCGCGGAACCCCTGCCGGCGCTTGCTGACTTTATGCTTCGGAACAGCACCCATCTCGTCGATCCTTCCATCCGGTTGCAGTTCGTGCGCTACCTGGCTCCACCTGGGAGCCCGATCGTGCTGGAGGAAAGTTGTCGCACAGTCAGGCCCGTTCGTCAAGGAGCGCCTGGAGCACTGCCAGGCGAGCATCGACCGCTTCTTCTGGCGGCTTCCACAGCGACTCCGGGCCTGGACACTGCGGACCGCACACCGGGTAGACCGGCACAGCCAGCACCGCGAATTGCCGCAGGAGCTCGTGCAGGTCCAGATGGTGATTCTTATCGATCGTGAAGATGTCCTCGTCCTCCGGCGGTGGGAGCGGCAATCCGGTCAGCACGTCGATTGTCGGCCAGTACTCCGCCTCGAACGTTTCCTCGAAACGCCCGTCGAACTCGGCCAGGCAGCGGACACAGGTGAGGTGCGCCGTAACGCGCAGGTCACCGGTGGCCAGAATGCCGTTCGATGTCCGGAGGAGACGGACCGCGGCATCGACATCGCGGACGGCGAGATCGCTATCGAGTACCAGCTCATCCAGATGGACCGTGAAATACCGCTCGGTACCGACGGGGGCTTTGAGGAGCTGCGCGACGTTGATGATCGTATCGTTCTCGAGGTGCCTGACACGCATGGGATCGCCCTCCGGTGGCGTCCTGGGGGGACGCACAACCGCCTAAGTGTAACCGCCGGTGCAGGGAGCGGCAATCGACCGCGAAACCATTGCTCTGCACACACGCATTCACGACACTGGACACCGTTCCCGACCGGCAGACGCCAGCCATGTACAGCCTCACCGTCCGATTATAGGCCCCGCGAGGCACCGCCCCAGACCAACCTGGCCTGCAGCGGGGGCCTGAGCCCCCTGGCCGGCGGCCTGACAGTATCCGTGACTCCGCTTTCATGAGGAATACTGCGAGAACGCCTGTGGAGAAAGCGGAAGACCCTGCTAGGATTCAGATCCAGCCTATTCCGGATGACCGATGCGAACAAAATCTATGCACTCTCCCCACAGAAGCCCACATCAGAAGCACAGCCCAAGACCGCGAAGCTGCGTGACGCGTCTCTCGCGGGATCAGCGGTCGAACGCGTTGCTGCACCGCAAAGGGTACGCTGCCTCCGAGTACCCTTCCAAACGCGTGTCGCCGCAGGAGCATTCACCCGGGCTCTACGATGAACGCCCTACCACCACCATGCCCAAAAACAACATTTGCCAGAAACAGCAGGGACCCAAATAACGACCAAAATGTGACCAGCGCGAGGAGAATGAGCACGAGTAGAACGATCATGTTCTTGGCGACACGAATCGCGCCGGACTCTCCCTGCCGAATCTTCCTCTAACTCCTTCGCTCACGTGCCTCCCCAACCATACTGCCACGATCCATTCGCGTAGATGCGATACCAGGCCCATGGATACCGTTCACTGAAACAGACAAAGGATCCCATACACCACTGAAAGTGTCCCTGACGATAGGCATACACAGAGGTAGCATTCGGGCCCAGGAACGAAAGCTGCTGGAAATCCCCGACGAACCTGCACCCAACAGCCCACCAGGCGACATCGACCGTGCGCCACGTGTTCCACCGGGTAATCCGGACACCATTATCGCACGCCTGGATCATCAGCGTGTACGTCCAGGCTGCACCATTCGCCACGTAGAAAACCGCCGATGTCCCCCGTGTGACGCAGCGTTCGCCAGTTACAGTATAATTGGTTTTCCCAAAAATCGGCGTCACGACGAGGGTTCCAGTGGTCAAATAGTCGGCTACGCGCTTTTGTTCCTCTGGATCAAGCTGTGCAAACGCTTCTGCTGGATCCGGCTGTACTGCGAGTCTCTGCACGAGGCCCCAGACTTCGGGTGACTCGGCGACTCCATCCTGCGCAACTACCCCCGGGGCAGAAGCGAATGTCACGACGAGCACCGCAACGGAGAACAGAACACGAAGCGCGGATCGCTTCGTCCTGCACCTCGCTTCCAGCGAACCGATACACTTCGAGTATAGCGAAAAAGGTCTTGTACAAGCAGATGGATCGATGCGCGCACCACCAGACGTGAGGGAAGACCGCTCCTCATCGCTCGATCGCCGGGCGTGCTGCGCCGTCGAATACTCTCCGGAGCGAGACGTTCCCAGCTGGTCACCAGTGGGAGAGTTCATGAAGCCGGTTCGTGAGGGAATCGCCCCGTGCACGAGGTCGAGCGCGCTACTCGTACCGCTCCGGGGTGCGATCGCAGCGCTGCGAATTTACCAGTGGCATCCCCGTGGCAGCAGCGGCCCGTCGCGGTAGAATGCCCGCGCAGGTCGGTTGCGGCGTGGGGAGCAGACCGATGCGCGAGAATCGGGTGAAACGGCGGCTCCAGGCAGGCGAGGCAGTCATCGGCTGCTTCGTTCCGTACCCATCCCCGGAGTTGGCGGAGATCTGCGGCTACCTCGGCTTCGACTTCGTCCTGATCGACGCCGAGCACGGCCGGGTTACCGAGGAATCAGCGTACCACATGGTGCTGGCCGCTGAGTGTGCTGGAACCGTACCGCTCGTCCGCGTCCCGTTCGGCCACCGTCAGGTGATCCTCCGCTATCTGGACCTCGGTGCCGCTGGCGTGATGGTCCCACAGGTCAACACGCCGGAGGACGCCGTTGCGGTCGTCGAAGCGTGCCGTTACCATCCGGACGGCCGGCGCGGCGTCGCCGGTGTACGCGCCGCGTCCTTCGGCCTCGTCAGACCACTGCACGAGTACGTCCGCGAGGCGAATGCCCAGACGCTCGTGATCGTTCAGATCGAGAACATCGGCGCGGTCGAACGGCTCGAGGAGTACCTGGCGATTCCAGGCATCGATGTCCTCTTCGTCGGGCCGAACGACCTGGCGCAATCGATGGGATACCCCGGGCAGCCGATGCATCCGGACGTGCAACAGGTCATCGACGAGATCGTCCAGCGGGTCGGCGGTCGTGTACCGCTCGGGACGACCGCTGCCACACCGGAACTCGTGCAGCGTCAGCTCGAGCGCGGCTTCCGCATGCTGGCTACGAACACGACGGCGTTGCTCGCTGCCGGAGCACGAGCACTTCTCGCAGCAGCCGGAGCAGCGGTACAGTGAACCAGGTGCGCGAGCGGTAAGGAGGGTAGAGCGATGGCGGGTACGGAAATCTTCCCGGTGGCCTTTTTCGAGGGACGTTTCGTTCCGATCGCAGAAGCCAAAGTCAGTATCGCCACCCATGCACTCCAGTACGGGACCGGTGTCTTCGCTGGTATCCGCGGGTACCTCGATCGTGACGGGCAGACGATCAACATTTTCCGGCTCCGCGACCACACGCGACGGCTGCTGCAGTCGGCCCGACTGCTGCGTGCCGAGCTTCCCTACGATGCCGAGCAGCTCGGGGAGCTGATCGTCGAACTCGTGCGCCGGAACGCACCGCGTACGGACGTCTACATCCGACCCTTCGTCTACAAGGCTGACCTCGAGATCGGCCCGAAGCTCAAAGGGGTCCGCGACGAACTGGCGATCTACATGATCCCGATGCAGGAATATCTCCCGATCACGCACCCGATCCGCTTGATGACCAGTTCCTGGATGCGGACCGTCGACGTCGTGATCCCGAGCCGGGCCAAGGTCTGCGGTGCCTACGTCAACTCCGCCTTCGCCAAGGACCAGGCCATGGAATGCGGCTTCGATGACGCGATCATGTTGAACCACCACGGAAAGGTCGCCGAAGGGAGCGCAGCGAACCTGTTCATCGTGCGCAACGGGACACTGATCACGACTCCGGTGACGGCTGACATCCTCGAGGGCATCACCCGCCGGACCATCCTGGAATTCGCTCGCGACCTCGAGATCCCAGTGGAAGTCCGCGAGATCGATCGGAGCGAGCTGTATATCTGCGACGAGGCGTTCCTCTGCGGAACCGGCGTCCAGATCTCGCCGATCGGCAACATCGATGGGCGGACGATCGGTAGTGGCGAGATCGGCTCGATCACGGCACGCCTCCAACAGCTCTACCTCTCGGTGGTGCGTGGCGACGACACACCCTACCGGCACTACTTGACGCGAGTCCCTGTCGCGCACCGAGCAGAGGCACGCTGAACGGCGTGGTACGCTTGCCCAGCCCGGTGGGAACACTGGGGCACGAGCGACGCGAGGGATGCTGGAGCGAGGTGTGCAACGACGATCGCTGGTTGTAGCTATCACGCTCTTGGCGGTTCTCCTGCTCGCTTGCCGGCGTTCCTCTTCGACCAACGTGGACACGCCCGTGGTGGCCACACCGACGCCTGCGGTGACTACCGCAGCTCCGGCACCGCTCGTCCCGAGTACATCGGCGGTCACGGGAGAAGCACCGGCGCCGATCGCAACGCCGTTCCCGGCAACACCAGGCACCGGACCGGCAACCAGCCGCGGTATCGTCGAAGCCGGTCTCGAGGAGCCGCGGACACTCAACCCGCTCTTCGTGTCCGACCCGCTTTCGGATGCCCTGAGTCACCTGGTATTCGATGGGCTGGTAGCACTGGACCCAGCGACCGGCGAACCGGTACCGGCACTCGCCGAATCCTGGGAAGTCAGCGACGACGGGACAGTCTACACGTTTCACCTCCGCGCAGGAGTCACCTGGCACGACGGTCAACCGTTTTCGGCCAACGATGTTGTCTTCACCTACCAGCGCCTGCTCGATCCTGACGTCCGCTCACCGCGCTACTCGAGACTCGCCGAACGCGTGAAATCGGTCGAGCTGGTCGACACGCAGACCGTGCGGATCACGCTCATCCGGCCCGACGCATCGTTCCTGCCGACTTTGGGAACGATCGGCATCGTACCGGAGCACGTGCTCGGTACCATTCTCCCGCAACAGCTGGTGACCGATCCGTTCGGCCTCTCGTCGGCAGTCGGGACAGGCCCCTTCGTCTTCAGCCAGTGGGTACGCGGCGTGTCGCTCACATTCCGGGCGAATCCCGCGTACTATCGGGGCGCCCCTCGGGTACCACAGTACACCTATCGGGTCGTCGCGACACTCGAGGAACTCGCCGAGGGGTTGCGGGACGGGAGCATCGACTGGGCAGTGGTCGACGCGGCACGAGCGGGGCAGTTGCCGCCGATCGATGGCGTGAAGGTCGAGCAATTCCCGAGCTACGAACTCGTCGTTGTCGCATTCCAGCTCGATCCCGCCAAGAGCAAGCTGTTCAGCGATCCCCGCATCCGACGAGCGCTCCTCCTGGGAATCGATCGGGCAACACTCGTCGAGAAGGTGTGGGGCGATCGAGCCCAGGTCGCCGAGGGGCTCCAGCCACCCGCATCCTGGGCAGCTGGCGAGCCCCCCGTGCGCGACCGCTACGATCCGGCAGAAGCACAGGGACTGCTGGACGAAGCAGGTTGGGTACCCGGTGACGACGGTATCCGGGTACAGGGCGGACAACGCTTGCGTTTCCGTCTCCTGGCCACCGGCTCCGACCCGAGCCGCCACGCGATCGCGGAGCTTCTGCAGCAGCAGTGGCGCGCCATCGGTGTCGAGGTGGAGCTCGATCTCGCTTCCTGGGCCGAAGTGCGGCGGCGAGCGACACAGGAACGGGACTTCGAGGCGCTTTTGATCGGGATCCTCTGGGACGTCGATCCTGATCAGAGCGCGGTCTGGTCGAGCGACTCATTCTTCGATGGCTTGAACTTCGGGCATTACCTCAACTCGGAGGTCGATCAGCTGCTCGTCGAGGCCGTCGCCACGAGCGACCGTACCCGGCGGACGGAGCTGTATCGCGCAGTCGAGGAGCGGCTGCTGACCGATCTCCCGGTCCTGCCCCTCGCCTTCCCGAACGTCGTGGTGGTACGCTCCGAACGGCTGCAGGTTCCAACGCTGAACGCGCTGGTGGTACGGACACGGTACGGTATCGAGCAGTGGCAGGTACAGGAGCCCGGATGATCGATCACGGTTCGCGACTGTTGACGGTGCAGCGCGAAACCGCTAGACTGAGCGCGTAGCCGCTGCGAGCGGGATTCCGGCCTGTGACTGACCAGCGGATGTGAGGAGGCGCGATGGAACCGCTGCTCGAGGTGCGCGATCTCCGGACACAGTTTTTTACGCAGGACGGTGTCGTCAAAGCGGTCGATGGAGTCTCGTTTCACCTGATGCCTGGTGAGACGCTCGGGTTGGTCGGCGAGAGTGGATGCGGGAAGAGCATCACCGCGCTCTCGATCATGCGGCTGATCCCGAGCCCCCCAGGAAAGATCGTGAGCGGGGAGATCCTCTTCGAGGGTGAGGACATCCTCAAGATGAGCGACGACGAGGTCCGGTCGATCCGCGGGCGGAAGATCGCGATGATCTTCCAGGATCCGATGACCTCGCTCAATCCGGTGCTCACGATCAACCGCCAGATCAGCGAAGCTCTCGAATTGCATCTGGGCATGAGCAAGCAGCAGGCCCGGCAGCGGGCGATCGAGCTCCTCAAAATGGTCGGGATCCCCAATGCCGAGCAGCGAATCGACCAGTATCCCCACCAGTTTTCCGGCGGCATGCGCCAGCGCGTGATGATCGCCATGGCGCTCTCGTGCAATCCCTCGCTTCTGATCGCCGACGAGCCGACGACAGCGCTCGACGTCACGATCCAGGCCCAGATCCTCGATCTCATCCGGAACCTCCAGCGCGAGCACAATACCGCACTCATCCTGATCACCCACGACCTGGGAGTCGTGGCGGGGATGACCGACCGGATCAACGTGATGTACGCGGGACATATCGTCGAGTCCGCACCGACCGAGGAGCTCTTCGAGAATCCGAAGCATCCGTATACCGTGGGGCTCTTGAATTCGATTCCGCGGCTCGATGCGCCGCGCAAGGAGCGGCTCAACCCGATCCGCGGCCTCCCACCTGACCTGATCGACTTGCCGGACATGTGTCCGTTCGTCCCGCGCTGCGACTTCGCGCGCGAGAAGTGCAGCGAGAAGAATCCGCCGCTCTTCGACGTCAACCCGGTCCACCGCTCGGCGTGCTGGTATTGGGAAGAAGTCTCGCTGGCCGGCCCACGGCGTCATGGAGAAGTGAGGGCTGACGATGGCAACTGAGGTGCAGGCACAGCCGACAGCGAACACGCCCAAGGAGCGCGAGGTCCTGCTCGATGTCCGCAACCTGAAGATGTATTTCCCCCTGACCCGCGGCATCATCCTGCAACGACGCGTCGGGTGGATCAAGGCAGTCGACGATATCTCGTTCCAGGTGTACCGCGGGGAGACCCTGGGGCTCGTCGGCGAGAGCGGGTGCGGTAAGAGCACGACCGGGCGGGCGATCCTCCAGCTCTACAAGCCGACCGAAGGACAGGTCCTCTTCAATGGCGTCGACCTCACGAAAATACCGCCCGGCGAGATGCGGAAGATGCGCCGGCACATGCAGATGATCTTCCAGGATCCTTACGCCTCCCTCAACCCACGGATGACGGTCGGCAGTATCATCGCCGAGCCGATGCAGATCCATAATCTGGTTCCCAAGGAGCAGCGGAACCAACGCGTGCAGGAACTGCTGGAGGTCGTGGGGCTGAATCCGTATTTCGCCAACCGATACCCGCACGAGTTCTCCGGGGGGCAGCGCCAGCGGATCGGGATCGCCCGCGCCTTGGCCGCCAACCCGGATTTCATCGTGGCCGACGAGCCGGTCTCGGCACTCGATGTCTCGATCCAGGCACAGATCATCAACTTGCTCGAGGAACTCCAGGAGAAATTCCACCTGACCTATCTCTTCATCGCGCACGACCTGAGTGTGGTGCGCCACATCTCCGACCGCGTGGCGGTGATGTACTTGGGGAAGATCGTCGAGCTGGCCGACCGCAACGCGCTCTACGACGACCCGCTCCATCCCTACACGAAGGCACTGCTCAGCGCCGTGCCGATTCCTGACCCGAAGATCGAGAAGAAACGGGAGCGGATCATCCTGACCGGCGATGTGCCGAGCCCGATCAACCCGCCGTCGGGGTGCCGCTTCCACACGCGCTGCCCGTACGCGATGGACGTGTGTGCGAAGGTCGAGCCGCGCTTCGTCGACCAGGGCGGCGGTCACTACGTGGCTTGCCACCTCTACCCAGGCTGCACGCCGTAGGCTGCCGTGCTCGGTCGATTCGATGCCGAAACCATCCTGGCAACGTTGCTCGCGTTCGTGGTGGCCATCACGATCCACGAGTTCGCTCATGCGTGGACTGCACTCCGGCTGGGTGACGACACGGCAGCACGGCTGGGTCGGGTCACTTTGAACCCACTGGCGCACCTCGACCCGATCGGCTCGATCGGTCTCTTGCTGATCGTCTTCCTCGGATTCGGGATCGGCTGGGGAAGGCCGGTACCCGTGAACCCGAACCGGCTGCGCTGGGGCCATCGGGGTATGGCACTGACGGCACTCGCCGGACCGCTCTCGAACGTGATCCTGGCTTTGGCTTTCGCCCTCCCCTACCGGATCGGGTTGCCGGCGGCACCGGAACCGGTCATGACCGTCGTCCAGCGACTCATCCTGGTCAATCTCCTCCTGGCGGCATTCAACCTCATACCGATCCCACCGCTGGACGGGTTGAAGATCCTTCTCGGGATCCTGCCCGCCTTCTGGTATCCCGTACTGGCCCCGCTCGAACGCTACGGTGTCGGTATCCTGCTCGTCCTCATCGTCTTCGGGAGCGTGGGCGGGAGTATCCTGGCAGCGATGTACCTGCCGGTCTATCGGTTGCTCTTCCGACTGGTCGTCGGTCAGTCGCCGCTCTAGAGACCGAACGATGCGAGCCGCAGTACTCTCGGCTCATCTCCGTGACATCCCGGTGACTGTGGGTGACTTTTCCGGGCCGCTCGATCTGTTGCTCCAGCTCGTGCAGGCACGGGAGCTGCCCATCACTGCCGTGTCGCTCCAAGCCGTCACGGAACAGTTCCTCGCCACCCTCGAACCGATCGAGACAGCTCATCCGGAGCTCCTGGCCGACTTCCTCGTCGTGGCCAGCCGGTTGACGGCCTTGAAGGCCCGTGCGCTCCTGCCCCGGCCGGAGCCAGAATCGCCGGACACGGAGGATCCACTCGTCGTCGAACTCCGGCGCTACCGCGCGTTTCGCGAGGCAGCGGAATGGTTGCGGACACGCGAGGCTTCTGGCTGGCGCTCTTGGACTCGTCCAGCGCCACCGCGATCCCCCGCTCGACTCGTGGAAGGCTCGAGCGAGCAGCTCAGGCGGGCACTGGTCCGCTGGGCACGCCGCTGCCAGCCTCCTCCGCTCCCGCTTCGCTTGCGGCCAGTCATCACGCTCACGGCGATGATCGAGCGGTTCCGCAGGCAGCTCCAGAAACGGCGATCGTTCCGCGAGCTGCTCGGTGAACACCCGACACGAAGCGACGTTGCCGTCGGCTTGCTGGCACTCCTGACGCTCGCTCGTCGTCGCGAGATCGACATCGAACAGCCAGAACGGTTCGGCGAGATCTGGGTGCGACCACGGAGTACAGGATGACCCTGCCCGATCGTGCCGCGCTCCTCGGCGCGTTGCTCTTCGTCTCCGGCGAGCCGGTCTCTCGCGAACGACTCGCTGCCGTGCTCGGCGTCTCGCTCGAGGAACTGGATGCCGTCGTCGTTGAACTGACCCAGCGAGCAGCCACGCTCGGGCTCGTCCTTCTCCACCACGATGACCGTCTCCAGCTCGCCACCGCGCCGGAGCTCGGCCCAGTCATCGCCCAGTTCCTGGGCATTCCGGAACGGAGCCGGTTGTCGACCGCAGCACTGGAAACGCTGGCGATCGTCGCGTACTTGCAGCCGGTGACGCGGGCGGAGATCGACGCCGTCCGTGGTGTCGACTCGAGCGGAGCGATCCAGACCTTGCTGGCACACGGCCTGATCGAGCCAGTCGGTCGGCGTGCGAGCCCTGGGCAACCGGTCGAGTACGGTACGACCGCGCTGTTTCTCCAGCGTTTCGGGCTGCCCGATCTCCGCGCGCTTCCCCCGCTCCCGGGGGAACTCCGCGCGCTTTTGGTCACCCGGCGCGAACCGGTTTAACGTGCTCGAGCACGTGCCAGCGAGCGCAGTCGAGCGACCGTCTCCTGGAGCACATCGAGCGTCCGCTCGATCTCTTCCGGCGTATTGTCCTTCCCGAGCGTCAAGCGAACGCTGCTGCGGGCCTGCTCGGGCGTGCGACCGATCGCGAGCAGCACGTGGCTCGGCTCGGTCGATCCTGTGGTACACGCCGATCCCGAGGAAGCAGCGATACCGTGCAGATCGAGATTGAGCAGGAGCGTCTCGCCATCGACCCCTTCGAAGGTGACATTGACGTTGTTGGGCAAGCGGCGCTCGCGGTGCCCGTTGAGCCGAGCATCCGGAATGCGGCTCAAGATGTCGTCGATGAGCCGATCGCGGAGCGCCTGGATCCGCGCGTTGCGTTCCTCGAGTTCTTCATAGGCCAGCTCGAGCGCATAGGCCATCCCGACGATGCCAGGAACGTTCTCCGTTCCGGCTCTCCGGTTGCTCTCCTGCGCGCCACCATGCTGTTGCCACAGGATCGGCGTGCCGCTGCGCACGTAAAGGAACCCCACACCCTTCGGACCGTAGAACTTATGCGCGCTCACCGAGAGCAAGTCGACACCGAGCTTCTCGACATCGAGGGGAAGCGTGCCGGCCGCCTGGACGGCGTCGGTATGGAAGGTGACACCGCGCTTGCGGCACAGGCGAGCGATCTCGCGGATCGGCTGGACGGTGCCGATCTCGTTGTTCGCGTACATGACGGAGACGAGGATCGTGTCGGGTCGTAGCGCCTCCTCGATCGCTTCGGGATGGACGATGCCGTCAGGGTCCGGCCGGACATAGGTCACTTCGAAACCGAACCGCTCCAGATATTCAGCACTGTGGAGCACGGCGTGATGCTCGAAGGCCGTCGTCACGATGTGCCGGCCGCGCCCGTTGAGGAGGTGCCAGAAGGCGACACCCTTCAACGCGAGGTTGTCGCTCTCGGTTCCTCCGCTGGTGAAAACGATCTCGCGCGCCTGGCAATTGAGGATCCGCGCGATCCGTGCGCGCGCTTGATCCAGCGCAGCTCGCGCCTCGCGTCCTAGGGCATAGATACTCGAAGGGTTACCGTACGACCGGGTGAAGTACGGCACCATCACCTCGAGGACGCGCGGGTCGACTGGTGTCGTCGCAGCATGATCCAGGTAAATCTCGGTCCGGTTCACTGGTACCTCCCGAGGGATAGTCCGTGGAGCGAGTAGGTCAGGCTGGCTGCTCGGCACGCGGCCGCGGCGCTTGCGCGATCAGGTCAGCGAGCGTCGTCGAATCCAGAACCTCGACGATGCTATCCCGCAACTTGAGCCACACGATACGGGTCGCACAGCCATCGATCATCGGGCAGGTCTCCTCGTCGGCATCCTCCCGGACGCAGTCCATCGGTGCGATCGGTCCTTCCATGACGCGGTAGATTTCGCCGACCTTCACCTGCTCCGGTGGCCGGGCGAGCTGGTACCCGCCATGGGCACCGCGGGTGGAAACGACCAAGCCAGCACGCCGGAGCGGGAGCATGAGCTGCTCCAGGTACGCGACCGGCACGGCCGAATCCTGGGCGATCACACTGAGCGGCATCGGCCCACGACCGTACATGCGTGCCAGCGAGACCATCGCTCGCAGCCCATATTCACCACGCGTCGATACCTTCATGGCTCGCGTCCTCTCGCTGGCGAAAGTCGGGGCGACTTGCGACTCGCTCGCAGCTGAGAATCATTCTCGCCCCGCGCTCTTACCTTACCGCACAGGTCGGGATTCGTCAACCGGCGGGTGATTCTGCTATACTCTCAAAGAGGCTGGCCAGATCGGTCAGCCGCTTTTTCCGTGGGAGGTGGTGGAGTATGGTCCAGCCGATGACTGTCGATCTGGAGGAGCTGGTCGAGCGACTCGATCGTATCGGGGTGCGTCTTTGACCTGCCTGGCAAGCGGCAGCAGATCGAGCAGCTCGAACACGAAACTGCCGATCCCGATCTCTGGCAGGATCCGCAGCGCGCCCAGCGACTGCTGCGGCGGCTCAGCCAGCTGCGGGAACTGGTGAGCGAGTGGGAGACGCTCTCCCAGCAGGCTCGCGACCTCGTCGAACTGCGCTCGCTCGCGAGCGAGGACCTCGAGCTGGCGGCCGAGGTGGAGCGCGAGGCAGCCGAACTCGCCGAACGCGTCCAGCAACTCGAACTCCGGTTGCTGCTCAATGGCCCGTACGACGCGCACGATGCCATTCTCGCTGTCCATGCCGGGACCGGTGGGGTCGATGCGCAGGACTGGGCCGAGATGCTCCTGCGCATGTACCTCCGCTGGGCACAGCGGGCTGGCTTCGAGGCCGAGGTCGTCGACCTCCTCGAAGGAGAAGAAGCAGGCATCAAGAGCGCGACGGTCGAGGTCCGCGGGCCGTACGCCTACGGCTATCTGAAGGGTGAGGCAGGGACACACCGCCTGGTACGCCTCTCGCCCTTCGACGCGGCGCACCGTCGCCACACGTCGTTCGCGCTCGTCGAAGTCCTGCCGCTCGTCGAGGACGACGACGATGTCGAGATCCGCGACGAGGACATCCGGATCGATACCTTCCGCGCCTCGGGACACGGTGGTCAGCACGTCAACAAGACCGAGTCGGCAGTGCGCATCACGCACATCCCGACTGGCATCGTCGTGACCTGCCAGAACGAGCGGTCACAGATTCAGAACCGCGAGACGGCGATGAAGATCCTGAAGGCGCGGCTCCTCGAGCTCAAGATCCGCCAGCGCCAGGAGGAGCAGGCACGCCTGAAGGGAAAGCCGGTCATTACCGGCTGGGGGAACCGGATCCGCTCGTACGTCTTGCATCCGTATACCATGGTCACCGATCACCGGACCGAGGTGAGCACGCCGAACATCCAGGCAGTGCTGGAAGGAGAAATCGATCCGTTCATCGAGGCCTACCTGCACCAGCACGCAGCGGACAACGCGGAAGCGGGCGTGGCGGACAACTGAACTCCTGCTCGCCTTTCTTCTCCTCGTCGCCGTCGGGAGTCGGAGCGAAGCGGTTGGCGCCGCACCGAGCGTGCACGTCGCTGACCTCGGTGCGGCCGTCACGTTTCCGGACCGGATCGTCTTCACCCTTGAAGCGGAGAGTACGGCCCCGATCGTGCGAGTCGAGCTCCGGTACCGGCCCGTACCCGGTCGCATCACCTTCGTCGCTCGCCCATCGATCGTACCAGGGACTCACCTCGCACTCCGCTACGAGCGCGACATGCGCGTCAACTATCTCCCACCGGGGATCGATATCGTGTACCGCTGGCGACTCTTCTTCGCTGACGGTAGCTGGAGCGAATCGCCAGAACGAACGCTCGCGTACTTCGACGATCGCTACCGCTGGACGCAGCGTACCCGAGGATCGATCGAGGTCTACAGCGCAGTCGATGATAGCCGCTTCATCGAAGCTGCCCTTACGGTCACGGATGAAGCGGTCACGACTTTCTCCGAACGGTTCGCCGTCTCGCTGGAAGGGCCGCTCCGGATCCTTCTGTACCCCTCACCGGAAGCACTGCGGAGTGCACTCCCAGCACACAGCGAGGAGTGGATCGGCGGTATCGCCATCCCCGAATATCGCCTGGTTCTGGCCGGGATCGTGCCCGGGCCAGGCGCACAGCAGGAACTCGCTCGGATCTTGAGTCACGAAGTGCTCCACCTGGTCATCGCCCAGGCGACCGACAATCCTTTTCGCGCGCCACCTACCTGGCTGGACGAAGGACTCGCGACCCTGTATCAGGCCGTCGAGGATCCCCGCCTCGACGCCGCCCTGGAGCGAGCGCGCGGGGAGGGAACGCTTCCCTCGCTCCGCGCACTCAGCAGCGGTTTCGGCACTGACCCCGAGCGAGCACTCCTCGGGTATGCAGCGAGCCGGAGCGTCGTCCAGTTCATCCTCCTGACGTACGGCGAGGATGGGGTGCAGCGCCTCCTCGCGACATACCGAGAAGGGATGACCGACGACGAAGCGCTCTCCCGCAGTCTCGGAACGACTGTCGACGAGCTCGACCGAGCATGGAAGCAGTGGCTGAGCGACCAGCCGGCCACCCACGCCCGGCCGCCGTCAGCCGGAGTCGTCCTCCTCGCTCTGACTGAACTCATCGGGATTCTCGCGTTCGCGATGTGGTACCGGTGACGATCGGCGTGCGTTCCGCTCGGCACGTGTTGTCACGACCCTGCGCATAACGGTGTCCGGCCTGGAACCTTGACATGATCCGTAGCAAGTCTTATCCTTGCCGTAGACTAGCACTCGGCGGTCGCGAGTGCTAAGCGGGGTGCGATGAGCGTGCAGCTGACCGAACGACAGCGACAGATTCTCCGGCACGTGGTGGAGGAGTACCTCCGCTCGGGGCGGGCTGTCGGTTCCAAGGCGCTCGTCGAGCGCGTCTCGCTGGGGGTCAGTCCAGCGACGGTGCGCAACGACATGAGTGTGCTGGAGGCGCTGGACTTCCTGGCGCAGCCACACACCTCGGCCGGTCGCGTCCCGACCGAGCAGGGGCTACGCTATTACGTGCAGCACTTGATGGAGGAAAGCGAGCTGACGCCGGAAGAGCAGCTGATGATCCGGCACCAGTTCCGCCAGGTCGAGCAGCAGGTACCCAGCTGGCTCAAACTGGCAGCCTCGGTTCTCGCTGATGCGAGCGGCAATGTGGGTCTGGTGACACCACCGCGTGCGCGCGTCGAGCGACTGCGCCACTTCGAGCTCATCAGCTTGCGGCGGCACGTCGTGCTGCTCGTGCTGGTGACCCAGTCGGGAGCGATTCATCAGTCGCTCCTGGAGCTCGAGGAACCGCTCGAACAGGAGCAGTTGAGCGCGCTCAGCCAGCGACTCAACCCGGAGCTGCGCTGGCTGGACCGACACGCGGTCGAGCGACGCGCGCGGGGAGCGGAACCGGTGATCGCGCTCGTGTTGCGGCGCATCGCCGAAGCGCTCCGCTTCATCGAACAAGAGCAGCGCTCGGAACTGTACGCCGAAGGGCTCGAATACGTGATCCGGCAGCCGGAGTTCGCTCAGGCGAACCTCGCGCAGGTACTGCTGGAAGTGTTGCGGGGCGGTATGCTCCTGACCTGGCTTCTACCACGCCTGGAGCCAGGTGAAGGGGTACGCGTCCTGATCGGTTCCGATCTCGCCCTGCGCGAGCTGCGGCCGTTCAGTCTCGTGCTGTCGTCCTATCGCTCGGGCACGGACATCACCGGCTGGCTCGGCGTACTCGGGCCACAACGGATGGCGTATGCTCGAGCAGTCGCCGCAGTGCGGTTCCTGTCGTCCGTCGTGTCCGAACTCATGAGCGAACTTTCCGGTGAGCCGGAATGGGAGGGAGGCGTCCGATGATGCACGAACAGCCGGAGCGCATCGAGAACCCGGTGGAGGAGGCAACGAGCGAGCCGGTTCCGGTGCCGAGCGAGGTGGCCACGCCGGAAGAGCTCCAGCCGCCACCGCCCGGCCCAGCGGACGAACTCGAGGCGCTCCGCCAGGAAAACGAGCACCTCAAGCAGCTCGCTGAGGAGTATCTCGACCAGGCGCGGCGAGCGCGGGCTGAGTTCCTGAACTACAAGCGTCGGGTGGAGCAAGAACTCGAGGACTTCAAGCACCTGGCGCACATGGAGCTGATTCAAAAGCTGCTTCCGGTGCTGGACGACTTTCACCTGGCGATCGCGCACCTGCCGGAGGACGTCAAGGACAGCCCCTGGGTACAGGGTTTACTGCTCATCGAGCGCAAGCTCTGGTCTGTGCTCGAAAGCGAAGGTGTCGAGCCGATCGAGGTGGTCGGCAAACCCTTCTCTCCGGAAGAGCACGAGGCGGTCGCGGTCACGGGCGAAGGGCCGCACCATGTCGTCGTCGAAGAGATCCGGCGTGGCTACCGGCTGCGTGGGCGTGTTCTGCGGCCAGCCCTCGTGCGCGTCGAACGGCGGGCGACACCGCCCGCAGCCGAGACGACAGCTCCGAAAGAATCTGCAGCAGGAAAGCGAGGTGAGGAGTAACCATGGGACGCGTGATCGGAATCGACCTCGGAACGACGAACTCGGTGATGGCCGTCATCGAAGGCGGCGAGCCGGTCGTCATCCCCAATGCCGAGGGGGAGCGTCTGACACCGTCGGTGGTCGCCGTGACCCCGAGCGGTGAACGCTTGGTCGGTCGCTTCGCGAAGCGGCAGGCGATCACCAACCCGGAGAACACGATCTACTCGATCAAGCGCTTCATGGGTCGTCGCTTCGACGATCCGGAAGTGCAGAGGACGATCAAGCTGGTGCCGTACCAAGTCCGGCGCGCGCAGAACGGTGGCGTCGAGGTCAAGATGGGTGACCGCTGGTACACGCCGCAGGAGATCTCGGCGATGATCCTGCAGAAGCTCAAGCAGGATGCCGAGGCCTACCTGGGCGAGAAGGTCGACAAGGCGGTCATCACCGTACCGGCCTACTTCGACGACAGCCAGCGCAACGCGACCAAGGACGCCGGGCGGATCGCTGGTCTCGAAGTCCTGCGGATCATCAACGAGCCGACGGCCTCGGCTCTCGCCTACGGTCTCGACAAGAAGGGCGAGGAGAAGGTCGCCGTCTATGACCTGGGTGGCGGCACCTACGATATCTCGATCCTCGATATCTCGGAAGGTGTCTTCCAGGTGCTGGCGACCAACGGCGACACGCACCTGGGTGGCGACGACTTCGACCAGCGGATCATCGACTGGCTGTGCGACGAATTCAAGCGCGAGACCGGGATCGACCTGCGTCAGGATCGGATGGCGCTCCAGCGCTTGAAGGAGGCTGCCGAGAAAGCGAAGATCGAGCTCTCGAGCGTGCAGCAGACGGAGATCAACCTGCCGTTCATCACGGCGGACGCGACGGGGCCGAAGCACCTGGTCAAGACGCTGACCCGCTCGAAGCTCGAGCAGCTGGTCGCCGACCTGGTGGAGAAGACGATCCCGCCGATGGAGCAGGCGCTCAAGGATGCCGGGCTGTCCCCGCGCGACGTCGACGAGGTGGTGCTGGTCGGCGGGCAGACCCGGATGCCGCTGATCCAGCGCAAGGTGCAGGAGTTCTTCGGTAAGGAGCCGCACAAGGGGATCAACCCGGACGAGGTGGTGGCGATCGGTGCAGCGATCCAGGCAGGCGTCCTGGCCGGTGAGGTCAAGGAGGTTCTGCTGCTGGACGTTACACCGCTCACTCTGGCGATCGAGACGCTGGGTGGCGTGGCGACGCCGATCATCCCGCGCAACACCACGATCCCGACGCGGAAGAGTCAGATCTTCACCACCGCGTCCGACAACCAGACGCAGGTCGAGATCCACGTCGTGCAGGGTGAGCGGCCGATGGCAGCGGACAACAAGACGCTCGGTCGCTTCATCCTGGACGGCATCCCGCCGGCACCGCGTGGCGTGCCGAAGATCGAAGTCACGTTCGATATCGACGCCAACGGGATCCTCACGGTCTCGGCACGCGACCTCGCGACCGGTCGCGAACAGAAGATCACGATCACCGCTTCGACCGGCCTGACCGAAGAAGAGATCCAGCGCATGATCCGCGAGGCAGAAGAGCATGCCGAGGAGGACCGCCGCAAGCGCGAGGCGATCGAGCTGCGCAACCAGGCCGAGGCGCTCGTCTATCAGGCCGAGAAGACGTTGAACGAGTTCTCGGATCGGATCCCGTCCGATCTCAAGCTGGAGTTGGAGAACAAGATCCAGACTGTCCGCGAGATCGTCGAGCGCGATCCGATGAACACCGTGCGGCTGCGGCCGGCCTACGACGAGCTGGCGCGCACGCTCTCGCAGGTCGGTGCCCGGATGTACGAGCAGGCCGGGACGACGAGCAGCACCGGTCCGGACGGCGGTCGCGGTACCACGAGCGGCAGCACGTCGGGCGAGGAGACGGTGGAAGGCGAGTACCGCGAGGTGTGAGGCTCGCTACACGAAAGACGGACGTGGACCGGCCGCAATGCCCGGCCGGTCCATGTCTTTTCAGTCGCAGGACACTGGTACTCTACGCCAGCATCATCCGCCATCATCGGGCGAAGAGCGTCCCGATACCCGGAAGCTCGCCTGTTCAGGCATGGGGGTAAGGTAGACGCATGTCGCTCGCGAGCAAGGAGCGGTACGTCGTGCTGCGGACCGACCAACTTGCGGTGGGGGAAGTGGGACTCGAACCCACACGCCTCTTCGGCACGTGATCCTAAGTCACGCCCGTCTGCCAATTCCGGCATTCCCCCGGGCGGTGTCAGCACAAATTATAACGGCAGCTCCCCGCTGGAGAAGCTGCCGTCGCGCTTGTCCGCTTCCAGACGAGCGAAACGAGGTTCACCAGCCGCCACCGCAACCACACCCCTGTGCCGTTCCGGCATTGCCACCGGCATCGAAGCTGTGGCCACAAGCACAGGTCGCCACTGCGTTCGGGTTGTGGACGGTGAAGCCGCCACCCATCAGGCTGTTCACGTAGTCGATTTCCGCTCCCTCCAGATAGGTGGCACTGAAGGGATCGACGATGA
Organism: Thermomicrobium sp. 4228-Ro; assembly: GCF_026241205.1. NCBI lineage: Bacteria > Pseudomonadati > Thermomicrobiota > Thermomicrobia > Thermomicrobiales > Thermomicrobiaceae > Thermomicrobium > Thermomicrobium sp. 4228-Ro. The sequence goes on along the minus strand of NZ_JAPFQM010000001.1, from coordinate 1,299,847 downwards.
CGCGGACACCGTCGATCTCGAACGTAAAGTCGTCCTCTTCGGCCGACTCCTCGAGCGCCATCCCGTACTGGAGGCCAGAGCACCCGCCAGGAGCGACGAAGACGCGGAGATACGCGTCCGGCATCCCCTGCTCGTCCATGAACTCCTTGAGGCGGCGCACCGCTTCCGGCGTCATCGTGATGAGCGTCGTCTGCTGCATGGTCTCGCTCCGCTTCCTTCCGCGATTTCGCAACCGCGCTGTTTCTGATCATACTCCGTTGCACGGAGCTGTCAAGTACAAGTCTACTGCACCGGTGCTGGCTACGCTGGCACCCAGAAGCTACTTCCGTATTCGTCTCGTCGCGGCACCTGTGACAGCGTGAGGAGCCAGTCCGAAGCCGATGCCAGCGGTGGTATCCTGATGAATCGGGTAGGGTTGCGACGCACGATGTCGAGAGCGGGCATTTCCGATCCGACCATCCAGCTCGAACGCTCGCTTCGCCGGTTGAAGCGGCTCGGTATCGTTTTGCCATTGGGATTCCTCGCTCTGCTAGTCCTTCTCGGCCACGGACTCGTTTCTCTCCTCGGTGCCAGCTGGGCTTGGGGAGTGAGCAGCATCCTCGCTGTCACTGGTGTCGTCGCCTTCGCGGACTGGATCTTCCGTCTGGTCGGGCGACTCCACCGCCAGTTGCTCGCGCAACATGCCGAACTCGCCGCACTGCACGAGGCTGGGCTCGCGATCGCGGCTGAACTCGACCTCGCTGTCGTCCTGCAGCGAGTGGTCGACCAAGCCCGACGACTCGTCGGTGCCCGCTATGGACTCCTGATCCTGCAGGAGGAGCAGGGGAACCGGACGCTCTTCACGTCCGGGTACCCACGAACGGCACAGTGTGCCGAGAGTTCGATGGGCGAGCACGGCATCCTGGAACTCGTCCTGCGCGAGAACCGTTCGCTCAATATCGAGGATCTCGAGCGGTATCCCGGTGTTCGTCGGTATCCCGAGGGGCATCCACCGATGCAGAGCCTGCTCGGGGTACCGATCAGGACGCAGGAAGGCATTCTCGGTGGCCTCTACTTGGCCGATCGGGAAGACGGCTTGCCGTTCGACGAGCAGGACCGGTCGCGACTCGAGCGGTTCGCGACCCAGGCAGCGCTCGCGATCACCAGCGCGCGCTTGCACCGCCGGCTGATGGGGCTGGCGATCAGCGAGGAGCGCGAGCGGATCGCTCGCGAGATGCACGACAGTCTCGCCCAGGTTCTGGGGTATGTGATCACCAAAGTGTCCGCTGTGCGAGAACTCCTGCGCCAACCGGAACGACTCCCGGATATCGAACGGCACCTGGAGCAGCTCGAGCGAGCCGCTCGTGACGCCTATGCAGACGTGCGTGAAGGGATCCTGGGGCTCCGCACGAACCTGGCTCCGGACCGGAATCTCCCCGACGCGCTGCGGAGTTATCTCGAGCGTTGGCAAGAGCAGAGCAACATCGCTGCCCGGTTCGTGATCGAGCCAGACGATGCTGCTTTCCGCCGCCTTCAGCCGATAGCGGAACTCCAACTCCTGCGGATCGTGCAGGAAGCGCTGGCGAACGTGCGCAAGCACGCGCGGGCGACCGAAGCCATCGTCGAGCTCTCCCAGGTCGATGGAGCCGTGCGCGTTCGTATCCGAGACAATGGTATCGGTTTCGATCCGAGTGCTCTCGAGCGCGCACAGTTCCCACGGTTCGGTCTCGCGACGATGCGCGAACGTGCCGAGGCAGTCGGTGGTACGCTGCGGATCGTTTCGGCACCGGGATGCGGGACGACCGTCGAAGTTGTAATCCCCCTGAATGCCGCACCGGCGAACGTGAACGGAGGGCTGGATGCGCGTCTTGATCGCCGATGACCACCCGCTCTTCCGCGACGGCCTGCGGAGTCTCTTGGAAGCACGTGGCATCGAGGTAGTCGGCGAGGCCGCGAACGGGCGCGAGGCGGTCGAACTCGCGCGCCAGCTCAAACCGGACATCATGCTGATGGATCTGACCATGCCGGAAGTCGACGGTTTGACCGCCACCCGGATCCTGGCGACCGAGCTGCCGGAGGTGAAAGTCGTCGTCCTCACGGCCTCGGACGACGAGGCCGACCTGTTCGAGGCGATCAAGTCCGGCGCCTACGGGTACCTTCTCAAGAATCTCGAGACGAACGAGTTCTTCCGTGCACTCGAGGCAGTGCAAGCTGGCGTACCGGTTTTCACCCCACGGCTCGCTCGACGTGTCCTCCAGGAATTCGGACGGGGTGGAACTCCTCGGACCGAGGAGGCGACACTCACGGACCGCGAGCGTGAGCTGTTGGAGCTGCTCGTCCAGGGCGTGACCTCGAACCGCGAACTCGCGCAGCGGCTGTTCATCAGCGAGAATACGGTCAAATATCACCTGCGGAATATCATGAGCAAACTCCACCTCGAGAACCGCGCCCAGGTCATCGCCTACGCCTTGCGGACCGGCTTGGTCCGTGCGCACCAGAATGGTTCTGCTCCCTGAGCCGATGACGGGTACCCGTGCGACTCTCCGACCTACCCGGTCGGGTAAGTCGGATTTCTGTCCGATCGGGTAGGCAGGAACTGCCCTTCCGTGCGTGTGGGATCTCCAGCACGAGCGCGATCCTTCCTCCTCGGAAACGATCGCTCGAGGCGATCGAAGGCGGGAAGGAGAGCGACAATGACGGAGATCCGATTCACGCGACGATCGGTTCTTCTCCGGAGCGGGCTTCTTGCAGCAATACCGGTGTTGGGCACAGTCGCCAGTGCGTGTGGCGATGCGGCGGAGGCGAATCGGGGAGCTCTGGCACAGGCCGCGAGCCCTGCTATGCCGAGCACGACGGCCGTAGTGCCGAACGGTTTACAACGCCTCCCGCTTCCTGAGGTCGCGCCACCGGTCAATGGGCGCCCAGCGACCGTCGTTCAGGTGGAACTCGAAACGCGTGAGATCCCAGCGCTGATCGATGACAACGTCGGCTTCGTCTTCTTCACGTTCGGAGGCACCGTGCCCGGGCCGATGATCCGGGTGCGACAAGACGATATCGTCGAACGTACGATGCGCAACCCACCGGAGAACCGGACACCGCACAACATCGACCTCCACTCCTCCGTCATGGTCGACCATGCACTGGGTCGTCTGATGAAGGGGGCTTCCGGTGTGATCCACGTCGAGGGACCGGAGAACCCGGACGTGTTCGATGTGGTCGTACCGGGTGTGCCGCTGCACGGCGGCCACTGAGCCGATCGGTCGCTGACGGTGGGGCTGCACGCTGTCGCTCGTTGTTACGCCGTTGTCACGTTGAAATCCTGAGAAGTCGTTACACTCCTGAATCGAGTGGAGGGAAGGGAGGGGCAAGCGATGTTCATCGACTATCTCACGCTCATGATGGTCGCTGTCGTCACCGGCTCGTTGCTGGCGGCGTTCTACGGCTGGCGGTATCTCGAGGCGCCAGCCGAGGCAGTACGTCCATGGGGCTGGAGCTTCCTCGCGATCGGGCTGGTGCTGGCCATACCGGCTTTGCACCTGACCCTGACCTGGCCGCTGCCGGGTGGCAACAACATCATCATGGGCGAGCCAGCCGTCTACTTCGGCGTCCTCCTGGCGGTCGCTGGTCTGGTGATCCTCCAAGGACACGACCTGCGACCGCTGGCCTGGCTGAGCTTGCCGGGCGGTGTCGTGCTAGTGACGATCGCCATCGCGATCTTGCAGCACAGCTTGACGCGCAGTCCGGTCACGTGGGCGATCGCCTATGCCGCGATCGGCATCGGCGCGATCCTGGTGCCGTTCGCCTATCGAGTACCGGTGCTCCGCCCGATCGCAGCCCTCCTGCTCGTCATCGGGGCAGCGATCTTCGCCTTCGGCACCATCGGGGCCTACATCGAGCACCCTGGGCCGGACAACTTCGGGAAGTGGCGGCCGCTCCCGATGCGCTCCTGAGCGGGGAACCAGCAGGGACGAGCCTGGACGGAGTGCTCCGTCCAGGCTCGTCCCGTTCGCAGAAGCCGCTCTGCTGGCGAGAGTTTCCGATGCCACGCCGGAGAGACTGCTCAGCGCAGGACTTCCTGCAGCCGCCGGAGTTCGAAGATCTGGTCACGGAGGAGCGCTGCCTTCTCGAACTCCAGCTGTTTGGCTGCTTCTTTCATCTGCCGCTCGAGATCGCGGATGAGCCGGGCCAGTTCATCCGGTGACAACTCGCTGAGCACTCCAGCCTGCGGTGCAGCCAGCCCGACATGGTAGGGGGCGCGCTCTTCGGCAGCCTGGCGGAGACGATCCGTCAGGTCACGCACCTGTTTGACGATGCTGCGCGGCTGGATCCCGTGTCGCTCGTTGTACTCCATCTGGATCTTGCGGCGCCGGTACGTCTCCTCGATCGCCCGGCGCATCGAGTCGGTCACGGTGTCGGCATACATGATGACGAGGCCGTTCACGTGCCGGGCAGCCCGGCCGATCATCTGGATGAGCGCGCTCTCGGAGCGGAGGTAGCCCTCCTTGTCCGCATCGAGAATGGCAACGAGCGAGACCTCGGGGAGATCGAGCCCTTCGCGCAACAAATTGATCCCGACGACGACGTCGTAGACACCGAGGCGAAGGTCGCGCAAGATCTCCACCCGCTCGATGGTATCGATCTCGCTGTGCAGGTAATGCGTGCGGATACCGACCTCCTTGAGGTAGTCAGCGAGATCCTCGGCCATCTTCTTCGTGAGCGTCGTCACCAGTGCCCGCTCGCCGCGCGCGACCCGCTGCCGGATCTCGTGCAAGAGGTCGTCGATTTGCCCCCTGGTCGGCCGCACGCTGATCTCCGGATCGAGGAGCCCGGTCGGCCGGATGATCTGCTCGACGATCTGCTCGCTGACCTGGAGTTCCCAGGGGCCCGGTGTCGCCGAGACGTAGATGACCTGGTTGATCCGGTCGAGGAACTCTTCGAACGTCAGCGGCCGGTTGTCGCGTGCCGACGGGAGACGGAAACCGTACTCGACCAGCACGTCCTTGCGCGAGCGGTCACCGTGGTACATGCCGCGCACCTGCGGGATCGCCAGGTGCGACTCGTCGATGAACATGAGATAGTCGTCGGGGAAGTAGTCGAGCAGTGTCCAGGGCGGCTCGCCTGGCTTGCGACCCGAAAGATGCCGCGAGTAGTTCTCGATGCCGCTGCAGTATCCCACCTCGCGGAGCATCTCGATATCGTAGCGCGTCCGTTGCTCGAGTCGTTGGGCTTCCAACAACTTCCCCTGAGCCCGGAGCTCGGCAAGGCGCTCCTCGAGTTCGGCCTCGATGCTGCGGATCGCTACTTCCAGCCGTTCGCCACTCGTCACCCAGTGCTTGGCCGGAAAGATCTCCATCACTTCGCGCGTCGCCAGAATTTCCCCGGTCAGCGGATCGAACTCGACGATCCGGTCGACTTCGTCTCCGAACAACTCGATACGGACAGCGAACTCTTCATAGGCCGGAAAGACCTCGATGACATCCCCACGGGCGCGAAAGGTGCCACGGACGAGCGTCACGTCGTTCCGGTCGTACTGGAGATCGACGAGATGGCGGAGAATCTTGTCGCGGCGCACTGTCTGGCCACGCCGGAGCGCGAGAATCGACTTGTCCCATTCCTCGGGCGAACCGATACCGTAGATGCAGGACACGCTCGCGACGATGATGACGTCCCGGCGCGTGCGGACAGCACGCGTCGCTGCCAGGCGGAGCCGGTCGATCTCGTCGTTGATCTCCGTCTCTTTCTCGATATAGGTATCGGTCTGAGGGACGTACGCTTCCGGCTGGTAGTAGTCGTAGTAGCTGACGAAGTATTCGACCGCGTTGTGCGGGAAGAACTCGCGGAACTCGGCATACAGCTGGGCAGCCAGCGTCTTGTTCGGTGCCAGCACCAGCGTCGGACGCTGCACCGCGGCGATGACGTTGGCCATCGTGAACGTCTTGCCGGTACCAGTCGCACCGAGCAATGTCTGATGCCGGTAGCCACGCCGGAGGCCTTCGACGAGCTTCTCGATCGCCTGCGGCTGGTCACCGGTCGGTTGGAAGGGGGTGACGAGTCGAAATTCGCCCATGTTCGAGTTCCCGGTTCGCTCGCTATCGTACGACCGTCAAGTATACCGGGCACGCGGGCAGCCGAACGCATCCCTCCCTACAGTTCCCAGTAGGCTGCCAGTGCGCAGCGAGCAGCCTCGATCGCAGCCTCCTGATCCGGCCGGAACTCGCGCTCGGCTTGAGCGAGCTCGCTCGTCCCCTCGTGTGGATCACCGATACCGCTGATGCGCCCGGTCATCCCTTCCAGGATCGCGAGCGTGCAGTACGGCACGTAGCGCAACGAGTACCCGCCTTCCATCAGTACCACGAGCCGTCCATCACAGAGTTCCTCGGCCAGCTGGCGCACCGATTCCGCCATAGCCCGGTACCCGGCCATCGTCACCAGCATGCGACCGAGCGGGTCTTCCATGCTGGCGTCCTGACCGGCCGAGACGAAGATCAGCTCCGGCCGGAACTGGCGTGCGATCGGAAGCACGACCCGTTCGAGCGCGAGCGCGTAGCCGCGATTGCCAGTGCCCGGCGGCAGCGGGATATTCACCGTCGTCCCCTCGGCACCGGGGGCACCGACCTGATCCACGGAACCCCAGCCAGCTGGATACCAGTTGTCCTGATGCAACGAGACGAAGAGGACTGAAGGGTCGTCCCAGAAGGCGTCTTGCGTGCCGTTGCCGTGATGGACGTCCCAGTCGAGCACCATGACGCGCCCGATACCGCGGCGCTGTGCATGACGTGCAGCGATCACGACATTGTTGAAGACGCAGAATCCCATGCCGCGGTCGCGCATCGCGTGGTGACCGGGCGGACGGAGCAGGCCGAAGGCACGACGCGCTCGACCATCCAGGACAGCATCGGTCAGTTCGATCGCTGCGCCAGCGGCGAGGACCGCTGCTTCCCAAGAACCCGGGACGACAGGCGTCTCCGGGTCGAGCCAGCCACCACCCTCGCTCGTGACGCGTCGCACGTGCGCGATGTAGTCGCGCGTGTGGTAGGCAGCGAGCTCGTCTTCGGTCGCTGGTCGTGGCGCGACGACGAGTGCGTCATCGAGCAAGCCTGATGCAGCGAGCAGTTGTGCGGTCCGCCGGATGATGCGCGCACTGGAGGGATGCTCGACCGGTTCGAGCGTCGAGCCGTCCGGCAGCTGGTGCGCGTCGAGACCGGTGTCGTGCTGCAGGAATCGCTCGTCGTAGCAGTACGCCAGACGCATCGCTCGGCTTCCTCCTCCGATGGAACGACACAGACCATCGAGCGGATGATGGCGGAGATCGCACACGTCCCGCAAGCGAGTCCGTGCTAGACTGGCGCCGGCAGACCGTTCGGGAACCCATCCGTGCGGAGAGGAGGCGGAGGATGGCCTGGCCGCGTGTCGGTATCGACCAGCCCGACCGGAGCAACGCTGTCGGTGCGCTCGCTGCCATCCGGCGGCTCGAGGCAGCGGGAGTGCCAGCGATCTGGACCGTGACGGGTGGACGGACGATCGATGCACTGACCGTCTACGCTGCAGCGGCCGTGCAGTCTCAGCGGATCGTCTTGGGAACCGGCATCATTCCGACCTATCCGCGCCATCCCTTCGTGACGGCACAACAGACGCTGGCAGTGCACCAGCTGGCACCCGGGCGGGTCCGCCTCGGGCTCGGTCCGAGCCATCGGCCGATCATCGAGGGTTCGCTCGGCATCCCGATGGAGAAACCCCTCACGCATCTCCGGGAGTACGTGACGATCGTGCGAGCACTTCTCTGGGAGGGCCAGGTCGATTTCCAGGGCGAGTTCTTCCGCGTCCGGCAGCGGCTACCGGAGACAGCGCCGGTACCGATCTACACCTCGGCACTGCGTCCCAAGGCGTTCCGGCTCGCTGGCGAGATCGCCGACGGTGCGATCTCCTGGATGTGCCCAGCGGCGTACATCCACGAGCGAGCGGTTCCCGCCCTCGAAGAAGGTGCGCAGGCCGCTGGTCGCAGTCGCCGGCCACGGCTGATCGTGCACGTCCCGATCGTGATGACGACCGATGTGGCGACGATGCGCGAAAAAGCCCGGCCCGTCGTCGGACTCTACGGCCGCATGCCGTTCTATGCGCAGATGTTCGCGACAGCCGGCTTTCCACTCGAGAACGGGCAGCCGAGCGATGCTTTGCTCGATCACCTCGTCGTGTGGGGTGATGCGGACACGGTCGGCGAGCGACTGGCCAAATTGCTCGAGAGCGGTATCGACGAGATTCTGACGATGCTCATCCCGGCGAACGACTATCAGGCCGAGGAGGCAGCACTGGCGAGCGTTCTGGCGGCGCTCGACGAGCGTTTCGGCCGGAGCGAGTGACAGCAAGAGACGCAGTACGGTACGATTTGTCGGGTGTACGGGCCACGGACGGGAGGGGAGCACGGTCATGGCGGACAATCCAGCGATGGTCTCGATGGGAATCCTGGCGCTCTTCGCAGCGCTCTGGAGCGTCCCGGGAACCGTACGCGCGCGACGGCTCGGTTTACCGCGCCTCGCGGTCATCGGCTGGATCGCGATCGCAGTGATCGTCGTCATGGCGCTGGTCATGATCGTCGTCGGTCTGTTCGGTTAATGCGCGTATCGTGCCGACGTACAGACATCGACCGGCTGGAGTGTCGCTCCAGCCGGTTTCTCGTATCCTCGGAGCGTTGCGATCGGTTCGCCCCGGAGGCTCAGCGATGCTCGGTACTCCTCCACCACCGGTCTGGCACTGGCGGCACGGCGAGCCGGACGAGCGACCACCGCTGAACCGTGCCGTGCTGCGCCGTGTCGTGCAGTCGGCGGCACCGTATCGGTGGTCGATCGCCCTGATGGTGGGAGCTATCCTCGCGACATCGGCGATCGACGCGCTGCAGCCACAGCTCTTGCGGTTGCTCATCGACCGCGCACTGCCGGCAGCCGGGCGACCGGGCAGCCTCATGCTCCTCACCGTGCTCAGCCTCGGGATGATCCTGTTGCCGCTGCTCACTGGCCTCGTCGGCGTGTGGCAGCGACAGCTGAGTGCCCAAGTCGGCGAAGGGATCATCTTCGACCTGCGGAGTGCGCTCTACGAGCACCTCTTACGGCAGGGGTTCCGCTTCTTCACGAGCGTCAAGGCCGGCGAACTCGTCTCGCGGCTCACCACCGACGTCGTCGGTGCCCAGCGGACCGTCACCAACACAGTGACGACGCTGGTCAGCAACGTGGCGGTCGTCGTGGTCTCGCTGGCGATCATGCTCACGATGGACTGGCGCTTGACAGTGGTGGCGTTTCTCGTCTTCCCGCTGCTGGTCCTCCCGCTCCGCCGGTTCGGACAACGCTTGCGCGAGCTGACGCGGGCACAGATGGAACGAAACGCAGCGATGACGGCACAGCTCACCGAAACGCTCGGGGTCAGCGGTGCCCTGCTGGTCAAACTGTTCGGGCGCCACCGCGATGAGCTCGCTCGCTTCCGCGAGCGGGCAGCTGCGGTACGGGATACCGGTGTCCAGCTCGCTGTCGCTGGGCGCTGGCTCATGCTCCTCTACAGCCTGGCTGCAGCAGCCGGCACAGCGCTCGTCCTGTGGGCTGGCGGTTTCCTCGCGATTCGCGGTGGACTCACGACCGGTGAGCTGGTCGCCTTCACGCTCTACCTGGCTCGCCTCTATGGCCCGATCACCGCGCTCCTCAATACGCACGTCGATCTGGCGACTTCGCTGGTGAGTTTCGAGCGCGTCTACCAGTTGCTCGACCGTCCGATCGAGATCCAGGAACGGCCGAACGCGATACGGCTGGAACGGCCGCGCGGTGCGATCGCCTTCGAGGATGTCTGGTTCACCTACGTCACCGAGCGACCGGCTGGAGACGGGCTCGCCACGCTGGTACGCACCGAAGCGGCCGACAGCGACGACCGACCAGTCCGCTACTGGGCACTCGCCGACGTGTCCTTCCGCGTCGAGCCGGGAGAACTCGTGGCGCTCGTCGGACCGAGCGGAGCCGGCAAGACGACGGTCACCTATCTCCTGGCTCGCCTCTTCGATCCGACGCGGGGACGGATCACGCTCGACGGCTACGACCTCCGCGACCTCTCGCTCGAGACGCTCGCCCGCGCGATCGGGATGGTCACGCAGGAGCCGTACCTCTTCCACGACACGGTGGCCGCGAACCTGCGGTATGCGCGGCCGGATGCGTCCGATGCCGAGCTGGAAGCGGCCGCACGAGCAGCGCAGATCCACGACCGGATCCGCGAACTCCCGCAGGGATACCAGACGATCGTTGGAGAGCGGGGTTATCGCCTGTCCGGTGGCGAGAAGCAGCGCCTGGCCCTCGCCCGCTTGCTCCTCGCCGATCCACCGGTGCTGGTACTCGACGAAGCGACCTCGGCACTCGACTCCGAGTCCGAGCGGCTCGTCCAACACGCGCTCGCCACGCTGATGCGCGGGCGGACAACGCTCGTCATCGCGCACCGGCTGTCGACGATCCTGGCTGCCGACCGCATCCTCGTGCTGGATGGTGGACGCATCGTCGAACAGGGGACGCACGGCGAACTCCTGGCTCAGGGCGGCCTCTATGCACGGCTCTACCGGCTGCAGTTCGCGGTCGGTTCGGCAGCCTGAGGCCTCATGACACTCCGCTCAGGTGCTCCTCGATCGCAGCCAGGAGTTCCTCTCGTGTCGCTTGGGCATTGCCGAACTTCCCGATGACGATGCCAGCAGCGAGCTGAGCCAGCGTGAGCGCCTCGTCCGGCGTCGCACCGCCTGCCAGTGCAGCAGCGAGCAGCGCCAGCACGGTATCGCCTGCGCCCGTCACATCGAAGACGTTCCGCACGGCCGGTGGCGGAAATTCGCGGTAGCCTTCGGCGCTCACCAAGGCTGCACCCTCCCCGCCGAGCGTGACCACGAGGAGCGCACAGTCGAGTGCACGGTACAGGTGCGCCAGCATTGTCGCGCGCTCGTCCGGTGTCGCCAGCGAACTCCCGAGGAAGCGCTCCGCTTCGGCCCGGTTGCACTTGATCACGGTCGCGCTGCGGAACGCATCGAGACGCCCTTGCGAATCGACCACGGTGAGCCGTCCGCTGGCCAGAGCGGTCGAGACGAGACGCGGCGTCAGCACACCGCTCTGGTAGTCGGAGAGGAGGAGCGCATCGACGCGACCAGCCCGGGAGGTCACTTCGCGAGCGAGCGCTCCTTCGAGCTCCGGTGCGAGCGCGTCGCGGACCTGCCGATCGACCCGAACGATCTGTTGCGGAAGGACATTGTAGGGGCCGACAGCGACCACGCGTGTCTTGACGGTCGTCGGTCGAGTCACATCGACGACGATGCCGGAGACGTCGACACCGCGCTCGCCGAGAAGCTGCCGGAGGAGCGTGCCCTCGGTGTCGTCACCGATCACACCGAGCTGCTCGACAGACGCACCGAGTGCAGCCAGAGCGAGCCCGGGCGCTGCACCACCACCCGGCCGGTGCTCGATCCGCCGTTCCTCGAGCACGAGGACGGGAGCCTCGCGCGAGATCCGTGCCGGCTCACCGAAGACATAGCGATCGAGATAGAGGTCACCGACGACCAGGAAACGCTTGGTCGGAATCCGCGACAGGAGGTCGAGCAGGCGCGTCCGGCGAACCGTCATCGTGTCACCCGGAAGCGAACGAACGGAATCGCGAGCGCGAGCACGGCGAACAGGAGGTCCGGGATCGGACGGACCTGAACGAGCGTCCACAGGCGAGCATCCGAGAAGATACGTACGAGATCACCCGGCGTCGACCCAGCTTCTGCGAGCAGGAGGAGACGCGAGACCAGCAGCCCGACCGCGACGCACAGGACACCGAGCGTCTGGAGGGCACGGCCACGCTGGGCCCGCGCAGCCCAGGCCATCGCTTCGGCGACACCGAAGCCGAGCAGCAAGGCGAGATAGAACTGCCAGTCGGGAATGCGGCTCCAGAGCCACCCGACCACGAGCGCGACAGCGAGGCCAGCGAGTGTGGCACGGAGGAGCAACGGCGTCGGCACGTCGCTCCAGCCCAGACCGGAAAGACCGGCGCACTGCGGGCAGCGGTAGCCGACCGGCGTCTCGACCATGCAACGCGTGCAGATCGGCGTCCCGCACTTGCTGCACCGCAGTCGCGTGCTGATGGACGGGTGACGCGGACAGGGACGCTCGTCGAGCGAGGTGACCACTACTCCTCCTCACGTCAGGTACGCGGCCCGAGCCGTACAGCGATCGCTTCGCCGATCGCCAGCCACGCGAAGAGCGGAAGCACGAGTTGCCGTCGCCAGCGCCAGGGCTGGCGGATCAAACGATACAACCATTCCAGCCCGAGGCGCCGGACGACCGCTGGCGGCCGCGGGACGACCCCGGCCAGATAGTCGAAGGTACCGCCCACACCGAGCGCGACACGCACGCCGCACGCAGCCAGTTCGGCACGGTAGCGAGCGATCCAGCATTCCTGCGCGGGCGCGCCGTAGGCGACGCAGAGGATGTGGGGACGAGCGGCCGCGATCCGTTCGAGCGCCGCCGCAGCGTCCTCCGGCTTTGGCGAGCCTGCCCACGTACCGGCAATGCGTGCTCCATAACGGTGTTCGAGAACGGATGCAGCGCGCTCGGCGACGCCCGGGGCGGCACCGAGCAAGAAGAGCGAGCGGCCGGTCATGGCGAGCGCCTCCACGAGATCGACGCCGGTGACACGAGCGCGCAGTGGTGTGCCACGCAAGCGCGCAGCCAGAGTCATGCCGACACCGTCCGGCGTGACGAGTGCCGCTTGCTCGATGACCGTACGGAACACCGGATCACGCCGAGCAGCCATCACCATTTCCGGGTTGAGCGTGACGACCTGGCGGAGCGACTCCCCCGGCTCGCACCACGCACTGATCCAGGCTACGGCTTCCGCGAGCGTCACATCGTGGACCGGAATCCCGAGAATCCGGACCGTCCGCAACGGTACCAACACTCGGCCGTCGAGCGATGTCGCCAACGTGCTTCCGTGGTCGATCACCAGCCTACTCCCGTGGCAAGGATACCGATCCGGTGACACTCCTGATGAGCGATCGATCGCTATACTCGATGCATCGATCGAAAGGATGGGCCAGTATGCCGTGGGAAGAAGAACTCGAACGTCACGGTGATCAAGACCGCGTTGCGCGCCTCGTCGACATCGTGTTGCAGCTGTGCCAGTACCCGAGGCAGTACAACCGGGCGGCGCTCGCTGAGCGCTACGGCGTGAGCGAACGACAGATCACGAAGGATCTCCAGCTCCTGCGCGACCGCTTGCATCTGCCGATCGAGCGCGATCCGGGCGGACGCGGCTACTATCTGACGAGCATACCGCGGCTCCCGGCGCTGCAGCTTTCCCTGAGCGAAGCACTGGCGCTCCTGCTCGCTGCGCAAGCAGGGCACGTGGTTCCCGGCGTTTCCACACAAGAGTTGCATGCAGCATTGGCCCGGCTTCGTGCCGTCCTCCCCGAGCCGTTCCGCGAACTCCTGGACAAGGTCGCGCACGTCCGCTCTCCCAGCTCGCTCGACGAGCAGCGACGGAAACGCTTGCGCACCCTGCTCGAAGCTATGGCATTGCGGCACACGGTCGAAATCGTCTACCGGACAGCGTCGCGCGGTGGTGACCGCGCCCGACGGCAGTTCGATCCCTACGGTATCGTGCCCTTCGGACGTTCCTGGTACGTCATCGGATGGTGTCATCTCCGCCGGGCGATCCGGACGTTCAAGGTCGACCGAATGGAAGAAATCCACGATACGCGGTACCCGTTCAAGATCCGGCCGGAATTCTCCCTGCGCGACTTCTTGACTGCCAACTGGGGCATCTTCGATGCCCCAGAGTTGCCGGCTGAGGAGGTCGAGCTCGAGTTCTCCCGTACCGCGGCACCGTGGATCGCCGAAGAAGAGTGGCACCCGACGCAGGAGATCGAACCGCTCCCGGATGGGGGGATCCGCTTCCGCGTTCGGGTGCCGATCACGCCGGACTTCGTGCGCTGGGTTCTCAACTACGGCGTGGAGGTCACCGTCGTGCGTCCGGAAGCCTTGCGCGAGCAGATCCTGGCGCACGCACGCGGCATCCTCCACAAGTACGGTGCCAGGGAGAGCACGCAGACAGAAGCTGCTGGCGCTGCGCAGTGAGGCCCGTCAATCCGCCGCGCGCAGTTCCTCCTGGTACGGATTCCGTTCCGTCGGCTCGCGGCCCGTCGGAAAGTACGCTGGTCGTCCTCCGCCCGGCTCGCCGGGTGCTGGCTGCTTACTCACGCGGTCACCCTCCGATCGCGTCCGCTTGCGCTTCCGATGCGTCGCGAAGAGCTGATGGCGGGGAAACTCCCGCTTGCGCCGTCGCATGGATCACCGAATCCCTTCCTGCGCCTCCTGCGCTATCGTCGCAGATTTCGCTCATTCTGTCGCCCGCGGCCGTCCTCAGCCGGCGCCGCGACGACGCGCTCGCCACCAGGCGAGTGCCCCGGTGAACGCTCCGAGGCCGAACAGTCCCCCTGACAGCAGCCAAAAGAGACCCGCGGTGAGGAGCCCGCTGACTGCAGCGAGCGACTGGAGGACCGCACTCGCACCCGGTCGGTTGGGCGCAAGCGCAGCACCGACCATCCCGATGCCAGCGATGACGACCGTGACCATGAGATGAGCGACGATTTCTCCCCAACCGTCGGCACGGAGAGCGAGCGCTATACCGCCGACCACGAGCAGCAGGAGCATGATGGCGATGCCGACGAGGCCGGCTGTGAGGCCAAGAACGAGCGAAGCGACCCGCACCTCGAACCTCCCGGAGACGTGGGGGGTGGGAGAGTCAGGCTCTCCCACCCGGATCCTGCTCACTGCGCGTCGAAGTAGAGTTCCGCGCTCGTCAGCGGATTCGGATCGAACTTCAGGAACAGCGGCTGGGCATCGTGCGGGATCTGGAAAACGACGATTCCCTGTGTCTTACCACCCGGGCCGACCTCGCCGCTCAAGAGCTCGCCCTCGGCGAAACCGGTGACGACGAGTTCGGGCTCGTAGTCGAACCCGTCCTGGGTACGGAGCGCCCACTCGGTACCGGTGAGGTGAATCGAGCTGGTACCCGCGTTTTCGAAGCGCACCTGGACGAGCCAGAACTTCTGCCCCTCCTTGGGTTGGACAAACATATTGCTCGAGGTCGCTCCGTCGACGATGTTCTGGATCGTCACTCGGTAGACCTGCTTCCCGTCAGCGATCGCACCGCTCTGCCCCGACGCGAGCGGGACATGACGGTCGTTCTTGCTCGTTCCCCAGCTCTTGCCAGCCTTGTCGCCCGGTGTCCCTTCCGGTTGTGCCGGGGCAGCCTGACCGACAGCACCGGACTGGACGAGTTCGAGCGCGTTCGGTGCATCGAAGTAGAGCTCGGCCGGGGTGATCGGGTTGGGGTCGAACTTGAGGAACAGCGGTTGTTCCCCCTCCGGAATCTCGAAGACGACGATCCCGCGGGCCTTCCCGCCGGGGCCGATCTCCTGGGAAAAGGCTTCTCCTTCCTCGAAACCGACCGGCGCGAAGACCGGGTCGTAGTCGAAGCCGGCAGTCGTGCGCAGCTGGAAGTTCGCTGCCGTGATCAGGTGCGCTCGCGTCCCGGCGTTCTCGATGACGATCGAGAAGAGGAGATAGCGATTACCCTCCTTCGGTCGCTGGAACTGGTTAGTCGAGACTGCCCCGTCGACGATCCGCTCGAGCGTCAGGCGATAGACGTCCTTCCCATCGACGAGTTCAGCCGTCTGTCCCTCGGCGAGCGTGGCGTGGACATCTTCCTTGCTCGTGCCCCATGGGAGGGTCGGCGTCGCCGCTGGTTGAGCTGCCGGCGCGCCCGTCGTCGGCTGTGCCGCAGGTGCAGACGCTTCGGTCGCTCGCACCGCCGCAGGAGCAGTCGCAGTTGCCTCAGCCGGCGCCTGAGTCGCTGCTCGCTGTGCTTGTGCGGGCGTCGGTGTCGGGCTGCTCCCTCCACCGCCCCTCGACGTGACGACCGCAACGAGCACGCAGAGCACGAGCAGGCCGCCTGCCCCGATGAGCAGAATCTTCATCAGCCGCCGCATCCTCGACACCTCCTCGATCGGATCCGAACCTCTTCTGGAAGGGCCCTCCGTGTTCCAGTTTGGGCACCGGTCGGGAATAGAGCTGTTCCCGTTTCCACCCGTTTCTGTGCCGACCCGTCACTGGAGGCGTCCGCTCGCCTCTCGCGGAGCGGTCCATTGCATACAGGGGACACCGGGGGCGAGCGGGTCAGGAGCCAGGCAAATGCTTGACCCTGTCCCGTCGCAGTCGACTCGTACGGCGCAGGACGACCTCGCTCCAGCTGGCGTGCCGGTAACCTGCGAGCCCCCTGCGGGCCAGAAGCTTGCTCGACTTTATGCTCAGTGCGGCTCCTCCGGCCTTCCCGCTCACGAAACAGGTGATTCTTTTCGCACTAAACTGGATCTACTGGCCGAGGCACCGGGCGTATACTCGGCCGGGCGATCGAGAGGGAGGATCGTGGGTGACGGAGACCGAGTGACTGCATCGGCTGGGGTGCAGCCGCTCGCACGACGAGCGCTCTCGACCTGGGAGCTGACAGCACTCATGGGCTTGATGATGGCGTCGGGAGCATTCGCCATCGACATCATGCTGCCAGCTCTCCAGGACATCGCCGCGGCATTCGGCGTGGCCGAGACGCGCGCGCAACTCGTCGTCAACGTCTACTTCGTCGGCTTCGCTGTCGGTCAGCTCTTTTTCGGGCCCTGGAGCGACCAGGTCGGTCGGCGGCTGCCGCTCCTGGTCGCAGCCGCCGGGTACGGAGTCGCTGTCCTCGGCATGCTGGCCGCCCCGACGTTCGGCCTCCTGCTCGCGCTCCGCTTCGTGCAAGGAGCGTTCTCGTCCGGGTTACGTGCGGCCGGGACAGCGCTGGTCAGGGATTCGTTTCGGGGCGAGGCGATGGCCCGGATCCTCTCGTTCGCCTTCATGGTGCTCTTGGCCGCCCCGCTCTTTGCGCCCTCGATCGGTGTGCTGCTCCTGCGCTGGAGCTGGCGAGCACCGTTCGGCTTCATGGCACTCCTAGCAGTCGTGCTCTTTCTCTGGCTTCTCGTGCGCGTGCCGGAGACCCTGCCGCCCGAGCGCCGGACGGCCCAAAGCCCAGCTCATCTCTGGACAGCGGCCGAGGCATTCTGGGCAGTCAAGGTGAGCGTGGCGTTCACCGTCATCCTCGGCCTGAGTTACGGCGTGCTACAAGCGTACCTCGCCAGTGCTTCACAGCTGGTGAAGGACTCTTTCGGACTGAGCAACCGGGCGTTCGCGATCGCGTTCGCGCTGGGAGGGCTCGCGCAGGTCGTCGGCACGATCGTCAATGGGACGCTCATTACCCGGCTGGGTTTACGCCGTGTCCTGCCTGCTGCGCTGGCGATCCTCGCCGCTGCGACGAGCTATCTCGTGGTGGCGAGCGTGCTGAGTGACCGGTTTTCGGTCTTCTGGTTCGGCGTATTGCTCATGTTCTTCGCGATCGCGCTGATTTTCCCCAATACGAACAGTGCTGCACTCGAGCCGCTCGGTCGCATCGCAGGTTTCGCCAGCAGTCTCGTCGGGTTCGGCAGCACCGCCCTCGCCAGCTTGTTCGGTACTGCGATCGGGCAGATCAGCGAGGGCGAGCCGCATCGCTTCGCCTTCGGTCTGTGGCTCCTGGCACTCGGCAATCTGGTCGTACTCGCCTGGGTGTGGCGTTTAGGCTGGATGCGCGCGAGAACGGCAGGCGAGTCCTGAATGCCTCCCGACCGAACGGACGCGCTCAGGCCGGTGCGGCAGCGAACGTAAGCACAGCGTCGAGGCGGACCGGAAGCGGTTGCCAGGACGCACCGAGATCGAGCCCGCGCCACAGCGTTCCGTCACGGAAACCAGCGTAGAGCGTACGCGGCTCAGCGGGCGGGACGAGCAAGGCGTACGGCATCGAGGGCAAAGGATCGGGCAACCCTTCGACCGGACGCCAGGGCTCGCTTCCGTACCGACGGAAGATGCGTGCCTGCGCCGCACCGGCCGGGTTCGGTCGAGCCTCCCGATGCGGACCGGGGCCATGCGCTTCACGCGGACCCGGCGCTGCGGAGACGAACCAGGTCAGCGGATCGTCCGGTGGTGTCGCGAGGGCCCACACGTATCGGCGATCGAGCCCGTCGTCCGCCGACTGCCACGTGTCGCCAGCATCGTGGCTCACGGCGACACCGCCACCAGCTGCTTCGTAGACGAGCTCGGGTGCCGCAGGATGAAGCAGGAGTGCGTGACAGTCGAGAGAGCAACCCGGCCGTCGATCGACCCAGGTGAGCCCACCATCGGTGCTGCGCAGGACACCACCCAGCTCGATCCCGACCAGCACCAGCCCGGGATCGTCCGGGGACAGCGCGATGGCACGGACATGCGACGTCCAAGGGCGCGGCGGGAACGACCAGGTCGGAGCGCTCGGCAGCGCACGCAGGGCCACTGCTTCGTGCCAGCGTCGACCACCGTCCTCGCTCCAGAAAAGCGCGCTCGGCTCGCAACCGGCGAAGAGAACACCCCGGCCATCGACACGCCAGGACGGGCTGATCGCGACGGAGAGGACGCGCGATGCTGGCAGCGTTTCTGCCCGACGCCAGGTTCGGCCACCATCGACACTCAGGAAAAGCCCCTGGTCGAAGGTACCGGCGAGCAGCGTCTGCCCATCGTGCGGATCGACTGCCACGCACTGTGCCCCGACCGCACGCAGCAGAACCTCGACTCGCCATCCCCGGGCCGTCTCCTGGAGACGGACGACATCGTTCCCGGTTACGGTGTACAGCATCGTCATCGGCTTCCCCTCGTTGACTGAGGGCGCAAGGAGGTCAATCGCCGGGAAGCCGCTCCTCGAGAGGGAGCAGGTCACCGTCGTAGGCCCCACGCCAGGCGTTGAGCCGCACGGTCACCACATCGCGCAGCATGAGCAGCCCATCGACGAGTGGGCGGACTTTGGAGCCCTCGACATGCCGCCAGGTGACCGGAAGGATCGCGATGCGGTACCCACGGCGACGCGCGATGTAGAGGACTTCGACGTCGAATCCGGTCACGCGAGGGCCGCGTACGGGGCGCTGGCCATTGCGGTACAAGAGCATGCGACCGAACAGGTCGAGCGCGACGTCGCGCCGGAAACCCTTGAAGCCGCACTGCGTATCGTCGATTCCGGGTAAGAGCAGCCACTGGACGAGGCGGTTGTAGATGCGACCCATCGCGTGGCGATACCACGGTTCACCGATCCGACGTGCCAGCGCACCCTCGCGGGAGCCGATCACGATGTCCCAGCCCTCGCGGAGCAAGCGGAGGGCCGGCTCGAGATAGTCGATCGGTGTCGAAAGATCGGCGTCGGTGAACACGACGTATGCGCCAGAAGCGGCGAGGATACCGCTGCGCACGGCAGCTGCCTTGCCGCGATGCGGAAGACGGAGCAGGCGGATCCGCGCGTCGCGCTCGCTCCACTCGCGCACGATCTCCGGTGTCCGGTCATCGCTCCCGTCATCGGCGACGAGCAACTCCCATCGCCAGTCTCGGGCCGTGAGATAGGCGTAGGCAGCAGCGAGGGTTCCCGGCAATCGCCGTTCCTCATTGAAGGCCGGGACGATCACGCTCAACTCGACGCCCATCGCACGCTCCGCACCGCGTCGCTAGGAGGGATTGTAACAGCTCCGCAAGCGCGCGCCGCCGGCGTGGATCAGGGCAACGACTTCAGGAAGGCCAGGAGGTCAGCACACTGTCGATCGGTCAGTTGCCAGCGCGGCATCGGCCAGGCGAGCGGTTCGCCTTCTGGATCGACACCTTGCCTGATCGCCCGGCAGATCTCATCGTCATCGTAATACGAGTGGCCGCGGCTCCCGTCCGGTTCGACCATGCCAGCCGGATCGGTCAGATTGCGATACCGGATGTCCGGACTCACGAACATCGGTGTTCGCAGACCGCGGCCGTCCGCGCCATGACAATCGGCACAGGCCATCGGCATCATCATGCCGCCGGTGTACGGGATCGGCGCACCGGTATCCGGATCGGTCGCCGTGAAGTAGATCCAGCGTCCACGATCGGCCGCAGTAGCCGTCACCGGACCCGTACTGGATGCGATGACCGCGGTAACGAGCAGTCCCAGCACGCCGATCGTGATCGCGAGCACGGCGGCGATGAGCCACAGCCGGTTCATCCCCCGCCACCTTCGCCCAGGATGTCACGGCGCATTTGCTCGTACTGCTCGCGCGTGATCTCACCGCGAGCATACCGCTCCTGCAGGATCTCTAGTGCACGGCTCGTTCCGCCGCTGGTCGACTTCGGGCCACCGTGACTGAACTGTCGGACTGCCCAGACGATCAGGAGCGCGATACCGACCAGGATAAGTACCCAGAACACGAGCATGACGAGACCCCAGAGCCAACCACCCCAGCCCCACATCATGCCGCCACCCCACGGACCACAACCGGGACACCACATCATCGCCAGTACGCTCCTTTCACCTGCGAGACCAGTATACCCCCTGGGACTATCCACAGCGTGACAAGAGCGTGCGAATCCGTAAAGTCTCAATCGCTTCGCTCCAGGTCACGCCGCATGGCGAGATACTGTTCGCGCGTCAGTTCGCCCCGTGCATAGCGCTCGTCGAGGATGGCGCGCGCCTGTGTCGGAGCCGCTGGGAGGGCTCGAAGCATCCGGTGCACGACCCAGGCCAAAAACGCGAGCATCACCACGAGGAGAGCGAGGCTGAAGGCGAGTTGTGCGAGGCCCTGCCAAAACCATTCGCGTGGGAGTGGATGGTCGAGCCGAACCGGTGTATGGAACCACCAGCGCATCTCGTGTCCTCCTTTCTCTACGACGAGCATGCAAAGCCGTCTGCAAACGCGCGGTAAACCGACTCCGCTCGACCTCGGACGGTCCTGCTCGCCCCTCGTGAGACCGGCTATCCTCAGGAGCGGAGACACGGCCTTCGTCGGGGGGCATGTGACGACTCAGCCACGGATGCTCTTCCACAGCACGCTCGTTGTGCTCACCCTCTTGACGACCCTGGTACTCGGAACTCGGACGCTTCCGGTTCAGCCAGCCAACGGGCCTACTCCGCCGAGTCGCGAGAGTTCGAGCGATCGGACAGCAGCCACACCGACCCCACGGCCAGTGCCGGCCGATCCGATCGCTGCCCTGGAGCAGGCACAGCGCCTCCTCGCTGCCGGTGTCCCAGCTGAAGCCGCACGGATCCTCGCGCCGGCGCTCGGCGCACGAGAGCCGACCGTGCGTATGCAGGCCCGCTTGCTCTTAGCCCGGGCGATGCTCCCCAGCGGCGATCCGCACGCGACGCTCGAACTCGCAGCCGAGGTCGCACGCCGTGCTCCTGACCAGCAGCAGGCAGGCGAGGCAGCAGCCATCACGGCCCAGGCGCTCCTCCAACTCGGGGAGGTCGATCAGGCGATCGAGCAACTTCAGGTCGCCCGCACGCTCCTTCCCGAGATCGCTCCCTACCTCGAGTACCGGGCACTCGACGCGCTCGTGCGAGCAGGGCGGCACGACGAGGCGCAGCGTCTCGTCGACCATATCGTGACGACTGCGCCCATCCGGCGCCTCGCTGTGGCAGCGTTGGAATGGCAACGCGAACAGGCCCAGCAGCACGGCGACGACGCAGCCCTCCGAGCGACGCTCGATCGCTTGCTCGAACTGGCGACGATTCCGACGTACCGGGCGACGCTCTTGCTGCAACGAGCACAGGTCGCACGCACGCTCGGCGACGTGGTCGCCACACGGACTGACCTCCTGGCTGCGATCGAGACCGCACCGGAGAGCGCCGCGGCAGCAGCGGCGTTGGACGAACTCGATGCGCTCGGCGCCGGTGATACGGTTCCGCTCGACCGCCGAGCGGCGATCGCATTCGCCAGCGGGCGCTACCCTGCAGCGATCGCTGCCTACAGTACGGTGCTCGAAAGCGATCCTTCGCGGGCCGATGCCTGGTACCAGCGGGCGATCGCCCGGATCCGCAGCGGTGACCTCCAGACCGGCATCGACGAACTCCTGGCGATGGCCGAACGGTATCCACGAGACGAGCGGACACCGGACGCGCTCGTCACTGCCGGGACACTCGTCGAGTGGCACGACGAACCGGCTGCGGAAGCGGTCTACGAGCGCGTCCTCACGCAGTATCCAGCTAGCGGCGCAGCCCGAGAGGCACGGTTCCGCTTGGGGCTGCTCGCGTTCGGCCGAGGTGACGCGGCTGGCGCAGCTCGGATCTGGCGCGTCCTCGCGGACAGCGGCGATGCCCGCGCGACCTTCTGGTACGGCAAAGCACTCGCTGCCGCCGGAGATCGAGCAGCAGCGCAGCGGGCCTGGGAGCGCGCTCGTACACTCGACCCGGAAGGGTTCTACGGTATCCGGGCAGGTGAGCTCCTCGCCGGACGCGAGCCGGTCGCGTTCATCTCTGCCGGCGACATGACGCTGACTCCGGACACCGGCGCGTACGAGCACTGGCTGGCGACTCTCGGACTCACTGCCACGGATAGGGCCGCACGTCTGATGGCCAATGATCCGGTGCGGCGCGCGCTTCTGCTCCTCGATCTCGGCGACCGTGAGGCGGCGAGCTGGGAAGTGGACGCTGCACGTGACACGCTGCGGAACGATCCGGTCACGCTGGCACTGTTCGGCTGGGAACTCCTCCGGCGTGGCGAGGCAGCGTTCGCCTATCGCATCGGCCTGCAGCTTCAGGCGAACAGCGACGTGCCGACAGAAGTCGTCGCTCCGCTCGTCGCACCGGTTCCCTACCCGGAGGTTCTCGCGACGGTCGCCGCGCAGTTTCGGATCGATCCGCTGCTCGTGGCTGCGCTCGTCCGGCAGGAAAGTGCCTTCGAGCCCACTGCCGTCTCACCGGCCGGTGCTCGCGGGCTGACCCAGGTACTCCCCGAAACTGGTGCAGGACTCGCCACCCAGCTCGGCCTCAGCACCTGGAACCCCGATCAGCTGTTCCAACCCGAGACCAGCCTCACTCTCGGCGCAGCGGAACTGGCTCGTCGTCTCGAGCAATTCGGCGGACAACTGTACCTGGCGCTGGCGAGCTATAACGCCGGTGTGGGAGCGGTACAGGAATGGCTCCGCGAACGACCAGCCAGCGATCCAGACCTCTTCGCCGAGCGGATCCCCTATCGCGAGACCTACGCCTACGTCCAGCGCGTCTATGCCGGCTATCGCGCGTACCAGCAGCTCTACGGTGCGCGATGATCCGCCGGACAGCCGTGAGCCAGTGCGACGGCATCAGCGCGACTGCGCCAGGAGCCGTTGCCGCTCCTCCTCGACGACCGACTCGTCCAGCTTCAGGTAGAGCGGCTGTGGCGGGGGAAGCGGACGGCCTGGCTCCAGCTCGCTCGGCTGCCAACGGTCGCGTGCTTCGCCTGGAATGGGCCGGTAGCGCAGCACCTCGTGACCACCGGTCTGCGGCCCCGTCTCGATAGCGATCTCGCCGAAGAGCGGCTCCTGGTAGCCGAGCAGGCTGTGGAGCCGTTCGCTCGAGAAGGGGAGAATCGGTGCCAGCAGCAGCTTGATCGAGTCGATCGCACGCAAGGCGACGAAGATCGTCGTCGCCGCTGCCTGCCGATCCTCGCGGATCTGGAACCACGGTGCCTTCTCGTCCAGGTAGCGGTTGACTTCCCGCGCGAGCGCCATCGCCTCGCGCTGAGCCGCTTTGAGCTCGACGCGCGCATAGAGGTCACCGATGCGCTGAAAACCGGTCGCAATCTGCTCGAGAAGAATCCGGTCGCGCCCGTCGAGGTCACCCGGCTCCGGCACGCGTCCCTCGAAGCGACTCTGAACGAAGGTCAAGATGCGGTGCACGAGATTCCCCCACGTCGCCAGAAGCTCGTTGTTGTTGCGCTCCACGAACCCCTGCCAGGTGAACTCGCTGTCGCGCGTCTCCGGCGCGATACTGGTGAGGTAGTCGCGCAAGGGATCCGGCGCGTACCGTGAGAGAAAGTCGGGAACCCAGATGGCCCAATTGCGACTGGTCGAGAACTGCTGTCCTTCGAGGTTCAGGAATTCGTTCGCCGGGATGTCGTAGGGCAGGTTGAGCGACTCATCATAGCCCATGAGTTCAGCCGGCCAGATGATGGCATGGAACGGAATATTGTCCTTACCGATGAAGTAGTAGCCTCGTGCTGACGGATCTCGCCACCAGGCTTCCCAGGCGTCCGGCTGTCCTTCAGCGAGGGCCCACTCGATGCTGGCCGAGAGATAACCGATCACCGCTTCGAACCAGACGTACATGACCTTGTGTTCGTAGCCTGGGATGGGAAGCGGAACGCCCCATTCCAGGTCACGCGAGACGGGTCGTGGCTTGAGACCGTCCTGGATGAAGTTGCGGACGAAGTGCTGCACGTTCGGTCGCCAGTGCGTCTGGCGCTCGAGGTACGCCAGGAGACGATCGGTGAAGGCCGGTAGATCGAAGAAGAAATGTTCCGTCTCGCGCGGAACCGGACGTTGACCACACAGACGACAGCGTGGCTCGATGAGTTCGATCGCATCGAGGGTCCGCCCACAGTTATCGCACTGGTCGCCGCGCGCGCTCGGATAGCCGCAATAGGGACAGGTACCCTCGACGTAACGGTCAGGCAAGAAGCGCCGGTCGTACTCACAGTAGAGCTGGATCTGGGTCTGCGTGAAGATGTACCCGCGTTCGTAGAGCGTTCGGAAGATGTCCTGGGCGACCCGGAAATGATTGGCAGTGTGCGTGTGCGTGAACAGGTCGAACGCGATGCCGAGTTGCTGGTACGTCTCGAGGAACCGACGATGATACCGCTTGAAGATATCCTCCGGCGTCACACCTTCACGCTCGGCTGCGACAGTGATCGGTGTGCCGTGGGCATCGCTGCCGCTGACCATGAGCACGCGATCGCCACGGAGCCGGTGGTAGCGTGCGAAGGTATCGGCCGGAATGTAGACCCCAGCGACGTGCCCCAAATGGAGGTCTCCGTTGGCATACGGCCAGGCAACGAACACACCGATCGTTTCAGGCATCGCCCATCGCTCCTACCGCTCGACGACGCTTCTCGTTTCGCCTCTCGATTAAAGCAGATCGCGCGTCCGCCTCGCGCTGCCCATACGGAAACGGGACGGAGTATCCTGAGCATGCTCGATCCAGATCGGCAGTGGGAGCGGAGGGGGCCACGCGATGCAGGAATCTATCCAGCGCACCGTGAAGCCGACGTCGTCTTGCGCGATGGAAGCACCGTGCACGTACGCCCCGTTCGGCCCGAGGACGAGCCAGCGATCCGCACGTTCTACGAAGGGCTGTCGGCAGAAGCACGCAAGCTCCGCTTCTTCGGCGAAGCGGTCGACCTCGCCAGGGCAGCCCAGGAGGACGCTTCGGTCGATTATCGCAACGACTTCGCCTTGATCGCCGAGGCTGGCCCGACGCACCGGATCGTCGGTGTCGCGACGTACCGCAAGCTCGACGGTGAGCGCGCGGAGGTCGCGCTCGCGGTCGCCGATGACTACCAGGGACGCGGCTCGGGAACGATCCACGTCGGGCAACTCGCCGAGATCGCCGATGCGAACGGCATCCGTGTCTTCGTCGCCTGGGTGCTGCCGGAGAACTACCGCATGATCCAGGTGTTCCGCGACCTCGGTGTTCCTGTCGAAATCCGAACCGGTATCAGCGAAATCGTCGTCACCTTCCCGACATCGCTCACGCCGGAAGCGATCGAGCGCTTCGAGCGGCGCGAGCAAATCGCCGCCGCGCACGCGGTCGAGGCGGTTCTCTACCCGAAGACCGTCGCGGTGATCGGGGCCTCCCGCCAGCGCGGAACGGTCGGCGGCGAACTCTTCCACAACTTGCTCGAATACGGCTTCAACGGGCCAGTGTTCCCCGTCAACCGCAATGCGCGCGTCGTGCAATCGGTCCTCGCTTACCCTTCAGTCGAAGCGATCCCGGAGCCGGTCGACCTCGCCGTGATCGCCGTGCCAGCGCCGGAAGTACCGAAAGTCGCCGAGGAATGCGGGCGGAAAGGGGTCCGCGCGCTCGTCGTCATCTCGAGCGGATTCGCAGAAATCGGTCCGGGGGGGGACGAGCACGGCAGGACGAACTCCTGCGCATCTGTCGAGCGTACGGCATGCGACTCATCGGTCCGAATTGCATCGGTGTGATCAACACGGATCCCAACGTCCGTCTCAACGCGACGTTCGGCCCGCTGCCACCGCCGGAAGGGCGAGTCGCATTCGCTTCTCAGAGCGGTGCACTGGGGCTGGCGATCATCGACTACGCCCGTTCGCTCGGCCTGGGCCTCTCGAGCTTCGTCTCGATGGGTAACAAGGCAGACATCTCGGGAAACGATCTTCTCAACTACTGGGAGACCGATCCCCGAACCGACGTGATCTTGCTCTACCTGGAATCGTTCGGGAACCCGCGCAAGTTCGCCCGCATCGCACGGCGAGTCGGTCGGACGAAACCGATCGTGGCAGTGAAGAGCGGGCGGACGAGCGCCGGAGCGCGCTGCGTCTTCCCATACCGGAGCGCTCCTGGCTGCGTCCGACATTGCAGTGGACGCACTCTTCCGCCAGACCGGCGTGATCCGGACCGAGACGCTGGAGGGGCTCTTCGATGTCGCGACGCTGCTCGCCAATCAGCCGCTCCCCAAGGGGAAGCGCGTGGCGATCGTGACCAACGCGGGCGGTCCCGGCATCCTGGCGGTCGACAGTTGCGTCGCTCACGGACTGGAGGTACCGGAACTCCAGTCCGAGACTCAGGCGCAGCTTCGGACGTTGCTCCCGCCGCATGCCAGCGTCGGCAATCCGGTCGACCTGACTGCTCCCGCCGATGCGGAAGCCTACCGGCAGGCGATTCCGCTGGTGGCGCACGACCCGGTCGTCGATGCGGTGATCGTGATCTCTCTCCCACCGATGCGCGTGCCGAGCGAGGAGGTCGCACGCGCGATCGTCGATGCAGCCCGCGACGTGAACACGCTCGGCAAGCCGGTCGCCGCCGTCTTTCTCTCCTCACACGGGATTCCGGAAGCACTGCGTGCACCCGATGTCCGTGTCCCCTCGTACGCGTTCCCGGAAGCGGCGGCGATCGCACTGGCCCGGGCGGCACAGTATGCAGCCTGGCGCGAACGACCGATCACGCCAACACCGGAGTTCCCTGATATCCGCCGCGACGAAGCAGCCGCGATCGTCGCCAACGCCTTGGGACGAGGCGGCGGCTGGCTCGATCCGGAAGAGACGGAGCGTGTGCTGGCCTGCTTCGGCATACGCATGGTCGAACAAGCGCTCGTCACCACACCGGAGGAAGCGGCCGAAGCAGCCCGCCACATCGGTGGGCTGGTCGTCCTCAAGGCAGTCGCGCCCGGGTTGACGCATAAGACCGAGCGTGGAGCAGTCCGCCTCGGGTTGGAATCCCCGAGGCAGTCGAAGCGGCGGCGCGCGAGATCCAGGACCGGTTGACGCGGGAAGGCTTCGCCAGCGTCCACTTCCTGGTGCAACGGCAGGTCGTCGGCGGCGTGGAACTCCTGGTCGGTGTGACGCACGATCGTCATTTCGGCCCGGTCGTCGTCTGCGGACTGGGCGGCGTGCTGGTCGAACCCTTGCGGGATATTGCCGTGCGCTTGACGCCGCTCGCCGTCGAGGACGCACGAGAAATGCTGCGCGAGCTCAAGAGCTTTCCGTTGCTTACCGGTTACCGGGGCGCGCCACCGGTCGATGTGCCTGCCGTCGAGGAACTCCTGCTGCGCGTCAGCGTCCTGGCGGAGGAACTCCCGGACGTCGCGGAACTCGACCTCAACCCGGTCATCGCTCGTCCGGATGGTGTCGTCGTCGTCGATGCCCGCATCCGCATCGAGCATGCCGAGCCGCCCCTGCCCCTGGGAGCACGAACCCGGCCGTGGTGGGTCACGCACCCGGCTGGCGACCGCCGTGCCGGGTGATGCAACGCTGCCGGCAGGCTCGCGACCGTCTTTTGGACGAGCTACACGGCGCATCGGCACCCGGAGAACGCTCGCTGTCCGACGAGCACCACACGAGCCGCACGGTACGACGACGCACGACCGGTGCGCTCCAGGTTTGACAGGACCGGTAGGGCTCGCGTATCTATTCTTCAGCTTTTGCTGAAATGCTGGAGCGAGTATGCTCGACCGCCATTACCTCGAACTCAAGGCCAAACTCTTTCGCGGGTTCGCCGATCCGAGCCGGCTGGCGATCCTGGAGGTGTTGCGCGGCGGACCGCGCACCGTGGGTGAGATCGCGCGGCTGACGGGCCAGGGAGTGACGAACGTGTCCAATCACCTGCGCTGCTTGCGCGACTGCGGTCTGGTCGTGCGCGAGCGGCGTGGACAGCATGCCGTCTATCGCCTGGCCGACGAGCGGTGTGCACAGCTGTTCGCACTCGCCGAACAGCTCCTCGCTGAATCGGCTCGCGGTGTCCTGACCTGCCCGAAGTACACGCTCTTGCCTCTGGAACAGCACCAGGAACAGGAGGTGTCCATCGATGGCCAGCCGATCGACGCCCGCTGAGCCGTTGGACGGCCGTACGACGCTCGTTCTCGGTGCACGGGGATTGGACTGTGCGGAGTGCGCTCGTGAGATCGAACAGGCCCTCTGCCGACTATCGGGGGTTTTCGCGGTAGAGGCATTGCCGGCAACCGGGAAGGTGATCGTGGTCATCGATCCAGCTCGCGTCGATCAGACGGTGATCGCGCGAGCGCTGGCGGAAACCGGGCATCCGGTCGACGAAGACCGTACAGATGGGGAGACAGCCTGGCGACGTGTCGCATTCCTCGCTGCCGTGGCGGCGAGTATCGTCATCGGCGTCGTCATCGCTGAGTTGACCGGCACGCTGGAACTCCTGAACCGTTGGATCCCTTGGCCACTGTGGGCCGCTATGACCCTGCTCGGGGGGTATCCGGTCTTCCGCGAGGTCGTACGGGCCACACTGCAGCGGCGCGTGACAGCCCATACGCTGATGACGCTCGGCGCGATCGCGGCAATGGCGGTCGGTGAGTGGGCAGCTGCAGCGATCGTCGTCCTGTTCATGCGACTGGGGGCTGCGCTGGAGGAGGTCACAGCGAGCCAGGCGCGGGGAGCGTTGCACGACCTGGCGGCACTCGCCCCACAACGGGCACGTGTCGAGCGAAACGGGCAGGAACTGGACGTACCGGTTTCGGACGTGCGCCCTGGGGAAGTGGTCGTCGTGCGGGCCGGTGAGGCGATACCGATCGACGGTCTGGTGCTCGCTAGCATGGCGTCGGTCGAGGAAGCACCGCTGACCGGTGAGCCGGCGCCGCGCACTGTCGGGCCGGAAGACACCGTGTACGCCGCGACAGTCGTCCGGAGCGGGTATGTGCGCGTGTGCGCGACAGCACCGGCCAGCGAGTCGGTCTTCGCGCGCGTCGTGCGTCTCGTGGAGACCGCCCATGCGCAGCGCGGGCGCATGGAACGCCTGGCCGATCGCTTCTCCGACCAGTACCTTCCGGTCGTGGTCACCGTAGCACTGATGACCCTGGCGATACGGCGCGATCCGCTGGCAATGGCAGCTGTTCTGGTCGTCGCCTGCTCGTGTGCCTTCGCGTTAGCGACACCGATGGCACTCGTCGCGACCATCGGGCGGGCAGCACGCCGCGGCGTACTGATCAAAGGCGGTGCTGTAATCGAGCGACTGGCACATGTCGACGTCGTACTCTTGGACAAAACCGGCACGCTCACGCTCGGCCAGCCGGTCGTTACGGACATCGTACCAGTCGAGGGACGGGCGAGCATCGAGGAACTGTTGTGGCTGGCTGCCACTGCCGAGCGGTACGCAGTGCATCCACTCGCCGAGGCGATCCGGATAGCAGCCCGTCAGCATGGGCTCATCCCCGGTACACCCGAGTCGTTCACAGACGAAGCCGGAATCGGTGTCGTAGCCCAGGTAGCCGGCGTAACGGTGCGAGTGCGCGCCCCGACCGCTATGGACCATGACTGGTCACCGCTCGCCGAGTTGCTCGAGCAAGGGAAGACAGTGGCAATCGTCGAGCGCGACAGCGAGCGGATCGGAGTCATCGCGTTCGCTGACACGCTGCGCCCCGGTGTCGCCGAGGCGATCGCCGAACTCCGCCGGCTCGGTGTGCGCGAGATCCAGCTCTTGACCGGCGACCACGAACGAGCAGCCGCACGCCTCGCTGCGCAGCTCGGTATCGGCTGGCGAGCGCGCCTCCTGCCGGAGGACAAGCTCGCTCTCGCCCGCTCGTACCGAGAAGCCGGGCATATCGTAGCGATGGTGGGTGACGGGATCAATGACGCGCCCGCGCTGGCAGAGGCGGACGTCGGCATCGCGATGGGGCGCGCCGGCACAGCCCTGGCAGCTGAAACGGCCGACGTTGTCCTCCTCCGCGAGGACTGGGCGCTGGTTCCGCTGACGATCAGCTGGGCACGTCGCGCAGTCCGGACCGCGCTGACGAACCTGGTCAGCACCGGCCTCTACAATCTGGTCGGCCTGAGTCTGGCGGCACTCGGCGTTTTGCCACCCACGTTAGCAGCGACTGCGCAAGTGGTACCTGATCTCTTCATCCTGACAAACAGCGCACGCCTCGGCTGGGACGGACGGGGCGATGTCCGGCGCTGAACGTGAGCCGAGCCGAAAGCTCCATCTTCGCACCGCCGCGCTGCTCGGCGTACTCTTCGGCATCTTGGTCTGTATCGTGCTGGTTCTGAGTCTCTGGTTGCTCGGTCTGCTGCTTCAGCTCGCCGCGTGAGCGTCGGCTGGGGACACCGCGATGGGACGGATGACGTAGCAGCAGCAGGGAGCGCCAGCAGCGAGCCGACACTGGCGCTCGACGTCGGCGCGCAGCAGTCCGCGGTACAGCTCGACCTCGGCGTCGCAGGTCACGGGGAAGTGCACCGCGACTTCCCGAATGGGACAGTGATACTGGCAGAGCCGGTACGTCTCGCCGTCGAGTTCCTCCCACGTCGTGTAGTATCCGAGCGCATCGAGCGTCTCGGCGAGGCGACGGACGCGTTCACGGAGCGTCGGGAGAGCCGCGAGTTCGCGAGCGAGTGTCTGGCCCGTGCGCTCGACTCGACGCCGGAGAAGAAGGTCCACCTTGGCTGGACCATCGAGGCTGGCGAGGTCCGAAAGCAGCTCCGTCAGCACGGCGTCGTAGTGCTGGGGAAAGAGCGCATCGGCCCGCTCGCTGAGCCGGTACAGGCGGGCCGGTCGACCGACCTTTCGGCGAAGCAGCGACGTCGTCACCAGGCCATCTCGTTCGAGCACCGCGAGGTGCTTGCGCACCGCCATCGAGGTGATACCCAGCATGCGAGCGAGCTGATCAGCCGTGAGCCCCTCGCTCTTCTTGAGCAGCGTGAGGAGTTGCTCACGCGTCGAGGGCCGGTCGGGTGCGATCGTCGCGCGTTGCATGGCCGCACCTCCTCTTGATGGAAGCATAGCATAACAGTAAAGCTTCGATATCGTTCTGCTCGATCCTACTCCGCGACCGCTGCGCTCCTGCGCTGCACGCGTTCCATCGACCAGACTGCGCGGAGAGGACCCTCCTGCGACGAGCACTCCACCAGCGCTCTCCAACGAAGCGGAAGGGGAGCGAGACATCCCCTGTACTGTCCGCAGGGGAGACGCACCATGGACACGACCGAGCAGTGTCTGCCACCGCGAGTGAGACAGCACCTTGGCCCCCCTGTTCTCCCATGCCGGGCCAGCACTGGTCAACGCAGGCCAGCACCGATCGCGGCTGCGGCCAGACGAACCAGCACCACGCCCACGGGTCCTCGACCGTTCTCTGCTGGCTATCCGTCCCCCGTCTCTCGCATCCGACCGGATCGCACTGTCGACGGCACACGGATCTTGACAACCAGCGCTGGAATCGCTATTGTGTAGCTATCCGACATATTCGGGTGATCAGAAGGAGGTCAGTGATGACGACAGCAGCGATTCCGGGTTATCGCTTCGGTGATCCCGCTCTGCCCCGTGCTCCGTACACGGAAGCCGACCTGGCGACGTTGAAGCAGGCACTCCTCTTTACCGAGGAGGATGCCGCTGCGCTCCGGCGAGCTGGTGAGATCCTGGCACCGCACGTCGAGGAACTCCTGGACGTCTGGTACGGGTTCGTCGGTGGCCACGACTTCCTGCTCCGCTACTTCTCCACACCCGAGGGGCCACACCAGGAATATCTGGCACGCGTACGCAAGCGATTCGGCCAATGGGTCCTCGATACCTGCCGGGCCGAGTTCGACCAGCGCTGGCTGGACTACGCGTACGAGATCGGACGCCGCCACTTCGATCGGAAGAACCAGACCGACAACGTCGAGGGAGCCCCGCCGTTCGTCCACTATCGCTACATGATCGCGCTCGTCTACCCCATTTATGCGACCGTGCGCCCGTTCCTCGAACGAGGCGAGAGCGACCCAGCTCAGGTCGAGCGGATGCACCAGGCTTGGCTGAAGGCAGTGCTCCTGCAGGCCATTCTCTGGACGTATCCCTACGTGAAGGAGGGTGTCTTCTAGAGCACGTCGGCTCGCAACGTAACCGGTGCTATACTCGTCACGTGCTGACGAGTGACGTCGTTCTCGACGAATCAGGATGGACGAGTCCCGCGCGATGACCGTTTTCGATCCGGAACTCCGGCAACACTCCCGAGCAGCCCGCATCGCGATGGCGCTGCTCCGCTTGAGTCATGCGGTCAAGGCGATCTCGTCCGACGAGGTCAAGGGAATCGGCCTCACACCGCTGCAAGCCCAAGCGTTACTGTGGATCCGCTACACCAAGCCGTTCCTCACCTCGGTCGGACGGCTCGCCCAAGCCCTCGGTGTCACACACGTCACGGCGATCGGTATTATCGACGCGCTCGAGCGCGCCGGACTCGTCACCCGCCAGGCGAGCCCGATCGACCGCCGCGTCACGCTCCTCCGCTTGACAGCGGAGGGGGAACGAGTCGTCGAACGGCTCGATACCTTCGGTCACACGCTCGAAGAAGCGCTCGCCCGACTGGACGACCAGGAGCTGGCAGCGCTGGAGCGCGGGCTGGGAGCGGTGGTCTGGAGCCTCCGTGCTGGTGGACTCCTCCAGGTCGCCGAAGCCTGCCGCGGCTGTATCTACTTCCGCGAGAACGTCGCGCCGGGCACGGACGAACCGCACCGCTGCAACCTCATCGAACGATTCCTGAGCGAGCAGGAGGCCCGTCTGGCCTGTCCTGACTATGCCCCAGAACGTCCTCAGGGCCTCCTGCCGATCGCAGCCGAGTGAGTCCGGTGCACACCTCCCTCCCGCAGCAACGGGAGGACGTGCTTGTCGCACGACAACAGAACGGGAGCGGCCCCTCGCGGCTATCCCTGCTCCGCTGATGCAGCGACGACACTTCCCCTGGCGTGGAGCCGATGCCTCCTCTCGAGGGGGTGACACGCTGCTCTTCCGCACCGCGGCCCCGGATATCTCGGTTCACTTCGCCTCGCCCAGCCTGGGCGATCGCACCGACGGTCACTGGTGATCAGAGGGCCGCACCGGACGAAGCGATCCACCCGCTCCGGTCGTCAACGACGATTCCCGGTCGAGGCACGAGCTCGTCCAGGGTGAGACGCGACGGGCCGCAATCGATTGCGGTGTCACCGCCGAGGTCGAGGCGAGCAGAAGCGACGGGGCTGGCCGAACAAGAGCGTCAGCGAGCCTCCACCCACCGTGCCGGCCACGCTCCGCACAGCTCCAGGCAGGAGGGCCGGGAGAGGCGACGAAGCGCCACGCATGATCCCCGTCCGGCGATGCTCGGAGACGAGACGTGCGGCTCGCTCCCAGCACCGAGCGTCACTCGGCTGCCTTGAGCGCCTCGGCGAACACGTCCAGGAAGGCGTCGGCCTGCTCCTGGGTGATGACGAGCGGCGGGATAACACGGATCACGTGGTCGTACTCGCCCGCCGTGATGAGGAGCGTCTTGAGCTCCTGGGCGCGCTGCACCACCTTCTTGACCGCCTCGGGATGCGGCGAGCGGTCGGGCTTCACGAGTTCGACACCGATCATCAGACCCAGTCCACGCACCTCGCCGATAACGGGAAACTCCTGCTGGAGCTCGCGTAGCTGCGCCATGAGGTAGCCGCCGATGCGGGCAGCGTTCTCCGGCAACTTCTCGTCACGCATCACTTCGAAGGTCGCCACGCCAGCCGCACAGGCGACCGCGTTGCCGCCGTAGGTGCCACCGTGGGCTCCCGGCTCCCAGCGATCCATTAGTTCCTTGTTGGCCACCACCGCGGCCAGCGGCAGCCCGGAAGCGATCCCCTTGGCCACCGTCACGATGTCCGGCACGATTCCGAACTGTTCGAACGCCCACATCGTCCCGGTGCGCCCGACCCCCGTCTGGATTTCGTCCACGATCAGCAGGATGCCGTAGCGATCGCAGATGGCGCGCAGGTTCTGCAGGAATCGCTTGGGCGGCAAGATGTATCCACCCTCGCCGAGCATCGGCTCGACGATGATCGCTGCCACGTCGTCCGGCATCACCATCGTCTGGAACAGGCGCTCCAACTCTGCGATGCAGACGAGGTCGACGTCATCCGGCGGCACGTTGTAGGGATTGCGGAACGGGTAGGGATAGGGTGCGTAGTAGATGGAGGGCACCAATGGCTCGTAGTGACCGCGCACCTTCACCCGCGAGCTAGTCAGGGCCATCGCGAGATGCGTCCGCCCGTGGAAGGCACCGCGGAAGGCGATGACCGCCGGACGACCCGTGGCCACCTTGGCCAGCTTGACTGCCCCCTCCACTGCCTCGGCGCCGGAGTTGGTGAAGAACACCTGATTCAACTTGGGTGGCATCGTCGCTGTGATGAGCTGGGAGAGCCGCAGCATCGGCTCGTGGATCAGGATGTTGGCCTGCGCGTGGATGATCTTCCCCGCCTGCTCGCGGATCGCCGCCACCACGCGCGGGTGGCAGTGGCCGGTGTTGACCACCGCGATCCCCGAGGTGAAGTCCATCCAGCGCTCGCCGTTCTTGTCCCAGACGTAGAGCCCCTCGGCCCGCTCGACCACGACCGAGGAGTAGCGAGCCAGCACACGCGGCAGAATCTGTAGTGGATCGACCTCGAGACGCATCTGCTCAAACCCCTTTCCCTTTC
This sequence comes from Thermomicrobium sp. 4228-Ro, assembly GCF_026241205.1. Taxonomy (NCBI): domain Bacteria; kingdom Pseudomonadati; phylum Thermomicrobiota; class Thermomicrobia; order Thermomicrobiales; family Thermomicrobiaceae; genus Thermomicrobium; species Thermomicrobium sp. 4228-Ro. The sequence continues at coordinate 1,264,829 of NZ_JAPFQM010000001.1, read as the reverse complement.
CGTCGTTCCATCCCATGCCCTCATTCACAGCCGGTGGAGCAGTGCCGACAGGAGCGCGGTCCGTTCGATCAAGCCGCTCAGACTGATCCGCTCGTGCTCGGCATGCGCACCATCGCCCGGGCAGCCCAGCCCGTCCAGTGTCGGCACACCGAGTGCCGCCGTGAAGTTGCCATCGCTCGCGCCACCGGTCGCGGCTTCGCTCAGTTCTACCCCAAGTTCCCGGCCGATCGCCCGCGCCCGCTCGAAGGCCGCGGCGATCGCCGGTGTCCGCTCCATCGGCGGGCGGTTCAGGCCGCCCTCGACCGTCACCGTCGCACCGGGCAGCCAGGGACGCGCCCCCAGCACGGCCGCGATGACCCGCTCCGCCTCCGCGCGCGTCGCCACCCGTACGTCCACCTTCGCCCACGCTTCGGCCGCGACCACGTTCGAGCGTGTCCCGCCCCCGACCACACCGACGTTGACGGTGGTGCCGAGCGACTGGTCGCTCAGACTGTGCAGGTAGGCGATCTGGTTGGCCAGCTCCTGGATGGCACTCACCCCCTGCTCTGGATCGGCCCCGGCGTGCGCAGCCCGCCCGGTGATCCGTACCGTGAAGATCCCCACCCCTTTACGGGCGGTCTTTAAGGCACCGCCCGGCGCTGGCGGCTCCAGGCAGAGCACGAGCGCGCTCCGCTGCGCCTCAGCTTCGATCAGCGGGCGCGAGACCGGGCTCCCGACTTCTTCTTCCGTGTTGATCAGCCAGCGAAGCGGCCGATGGGCGAGGCCCCGCTCGTGCAAGAGCCGTACCGCCTCGAGGAACATCGCGACACTCGCCTTCATGTCGTAGATTCCAGGGCCGTAGGCAGTGTCTCCTTCGACCCGGAAGGGACGACGTGCGAGCGTGCCGACCGGCCACACCGTATCGAGGTGCGTGAGGACGAGGAGTGGCTCGGGCGGTGCCGCGCCGCACGCCGGCCAGCTGGCGACCGTCAGGTCGCCGTAGTCGGCCTGCGGGTGTTCCTCGAGCATCGCCCCCAGCTGGCGTGCCCGCTCGCGCACGTACGCCACTAGGCGGTCGACAGCGGCCTTCTCCGTACTCGGCGACTCGAGTTCGACGAGCCTCTGCACCTCGGCCAGGAGCGAGTCCCGCCGGGTGGCAACCTCAGCGACCGAAATCGTCATCGCGGTACTCCTGCTCGCCCCACTCCGACCCGCGCTCCAGCTCGTAGCCGCGCTCCTCCGGCTCTTCCTCGTGACGGGTGCGCCAGTTCTCGCTGGCCCGTCCACCGGGCTCACCACGGCCGATCGAGGACGGTCGCGGCTGGCTGAAGTGACGGAGATTGGCTTCCAAATCGATGTAATAGTCGGCTAGCTCCATCAACTCGACGGCGGTGTTGCGCGGTGCCGAGGCGATCTCGACGCGTCGGCCGAGCCGCTGCACAGCCTCGACGAGGTAGCAGTAGTCGCCGTCACCAGTGACTAGGACGATGACGTCGACGTGCGGTGCTTGAAGCAGCACGTCGACCGCGAGCTCAAGGTCGAGGTCACCGCGCAGGACACCGTCGCTACCGCGCCGCAGCGTGCGCGTGACCACGCGGAAGCCGTTACGCCGCAACCAGGTCAGGAACGGCACTGCGCTCGATTCCTCTCCCGCCAGCGTGACGTACGCATAAGCACAGACCAACCGACGACCAGCGACCAGGAAATCGAGCAAGCGTGCGTAGTCGATGCGGACACCGAGGTCACGAGCGACGAAATAGAGGTTGGACATATCGAAAAACAAGGCGACACGATCCATCTGATTCGCCAAAACCATCGGAAAAAACCTCCTCGACTGCACCAGCCCAGCGATATCACGAGCGAACAGTGACGATCGGCAAATCGACCATCGTTACGAGACCAGGCGCGTGCGCCACGACACGCGGCACGGCATTGAGCGCGATGGCAGTCGTCGCACGATCGCCCTGCAGCCCGCCCGGGATGACGAGCTCGAGCGGCGTCGGCCCCTCCAGCAGCACGCGATCGTAGGCCGGATCGGCATCGAGGTACATGCGCAGGTGCAGCGTGATCCGCTCTTCGCCGGCGACGAAGGCGCGACCGAGCTGGTCGACTCCGCAGACGCGCCCGGGTTCGACGGTGAAGTACGGTGTCACGATGCGGCGCTCGGCGACCACCGGCTCGATCCGCTCCTCGTAGCGCTCGATCGTCCAGCCGAGCCCATGCGCGATAAGATAGGCCGATTCGCGCAAGCCGACGTGCCGTACCGTACCAGTCGCGACCAGCTGCTGGAACTCCTCGACCGTCTTGCCCGAACCGATTTTTTCCTGCAAGGGCTTCCGGCGCGTCGAGGCATTCTGGACACGCTCGACACGGACAGCACTGACCGACTGGGCAACGCCGCTGAAAAAGACCGGGAGCGTATCCATAACGAACCCAGGATTGACTCCCGTGCCGAGCACGGTGACACCGTACTCGCGAGCCAGCGCATCGAGCCGGGCGGCCAGTTCCGGGTGCCCGGCTGCCGGGTAGGAGAGCTCCTCGCATGTCGAGACGACATTGCAGCCAGCTCGGACGATCTGTTCGAGCTGTGGAAGGACGCGGTCGAGATAGGAACCTGTCGTGTGCAAGACGCAATCGGGGCGCGTCTCGGCAAGCACCGCTTCAGCGTCCGCTCGCACCACGATACCCGTCGGCCGATCGAAACCCAGGAGGTCGGCGACATCGCGACCGACCTTGGCAGGATCGATGTCGACCGCTCCGACCAGCTCGTAGGACGCCCGCTCGAGCGCCAGGCGTGCCAGCTCCTGACCGATCGGTCCCAGCCCGTACTGGACGACCCGATAGACCCGTCCGCCCACACTCCGCTCCCTTCCATCACTCGACCGCGCTCGCTCAGTCGCTCTCTTTCTCGCGTTCCCGCTCCTTGAGCTGGCGGTAGTACTTCTTGGGCTTCGGGAGCGGGCGATCTTCTTGCTGCGCTCGTGCCGCTGCAGCCTGCGCTGCCTGCTGGACGAGCTGCTCCTCGAGGACTGCCAGGTCGTCGTAGATCGCGATGTTACTGTTGGCCTGCGGCGTACGCATGAGACGGCGAACCAGCTCGAGCAACGAGCGCACCTGGGCCTGGTCACCGCCGGCACGCTCTGCGGTCGCCAGGACGCTGTCGACCAGCGCGAGCGTCTCGGGTCGTGCCTGGTTGGCGACCAGCCGCTGGCGGATGCGTTGCAGCGCGTCGGTCAGGTACATCCGCCCCACCTCCTGTCCGGGCCTCTCGTCCACTCGGCCATGAGGGTACACCGCGAGTGACAGGCCGACCACACGGCAGAGAACCCGAGTCGCCCCGAGTATCCGGCAACGGCCAGAAATGCGCAAGAGCGGACTGGCTCGCACCATCATGCGCTTCCCCAATACGCCGAATCCGTCTCTCGAGCGGCAGGAGAGCGGCAGCTGGTGACACACAGCCCCTTAGCGGTACACAGCTCGAGCAGCGAGACCGTCGGATGACCGACTGGATCGAGGTTAGCGGCTACGTTTCGCGACTAGATCCGAGTCGCACTCGCCCCCTTGACACAGCAGTCACGCCGGAGTATACTGACGATGCACGGCCCTGACGGGTGAGTGCGCGATCGGCGCGACGGTCGGCGAAAGCCGACCGGCCCTGGCTCTCACCGAGCCGCCATTGGCGGTCGCGGGGCCCGGTGATGAACCGGCACCGCGGGCCAATGAGAGTTGTGAGGGTGCGTCGGCCGCGAGGCTGCCAGTCAGGGCCGTGCGTCTTCGTCCCCGATGTCACCGGTCCCCAACCGATTGTGCACGATGCACAAATACGATCCCTTCTGCTGAGCACTGCGCCGAGGTGTCTCGCGACGTGGTGACCTATCCTGTGTGCAGGGCTGCGGCAGTGATGCAGTCCGCTCTGGCAGCTTTACGGACGCGCGGGAGGGTTGCCATGTACGGCTCCTGCAAGACTCCAGAGCAAGTTCTCGATCTGATCCGCAAGCACGACATTCGGATCGTCGACCTCCGCTTCACTGATATCCCAGGTACGTGGCAACACGCCTCGCTGCCAGCGAGCCAGTTGAGCCTCATCGACTTCGAGCGCGGGATCGGTTTTGACGGCTCGAGTATCCGGGGTTTCCAGGCGATCGAGGAAAGCGACATGCTCCTCATGCCGGATCCCGAGACCGCATTCGTCGATCCCTTCGCGACGATCCCCACGCTCGCCATCATTTGCAATGTCCTCGACCCGGAAACACGCCGCCCCTACTCGCGCGATCCGCGCTATGTGGCCCAGAAGGCCGAAGAATTCCTTCGGGCAACCGGGATCGCCGCTACCAGCTACTGGGGCCCGGAGATCGAGTTCTTCTTGTTCGATCACGTGAGCTATGATGTCCTCCCGTATCGGATGGACTACGCGATCGACTCGCGCGAGGGTTACTGGAACAGCGGCCGGAACGACGGGCGACCGAACCTCGGCTACACGATCCGGCCTAAGGAAGGCTACTTTCCCGCTCCGCCGCACGATACGTTCCAGGACATCCGCAGCGAGGCTGCGCTGATCCTCGAGCAGATCGGCGTCCCGGTCGAGATGCACCACCACGAGGTTGCGACTGCCGGTCAGGGCGAGATCGACATGCGCCGCGACACCCTGACGGCGATGGCCGACAAGGTCATGATCTACAAGTACGTCGTCAAGAACGTGGCACGCAAGCACGGGGTCACCGCCACGTTCATGCCCAAGCCACTCTTCGGCGATAACGGGAACGGCATGCACACCCACCAGAGTCTCTGGCGCGACGGCCGGAACCTGTTCTACGCCGATTGTCACTACGCCGAACTCTCGGACCTGGCCCTCAAGTACGTGCCCGGCCTGCTGACGCACGTCGATGCACTGCTCGCCCTCACGAGCCCGACGACGAACTCCTACAAGCGGCTGGTTCCGCACTACGAGGCGCCGGTGATGGTCGCCTTTTCCAAGCGCAACCGCAGCGCCTGCGTCCGTATCCCGATGTACACGACCGGACCAGAGAACGCAGCCGCTAAGCGCATCGAGTTCCGGCCACCCGATCCGAGCTGCAACCCCTACCTCGCCTTCGCCGCCATGCTGATGGCCGGTCTCGACGGGATCCAGCGCCAGCTCGATGCCAGCCAGTTCGGTCCACTGGATGTGAACATCTATCCCCTCGCTGACGAGAAGGCGAACTCCGTCAAGAACGTTCCCGGCTCGCTCGGTGCGGCGCTCGATGCGCTCGAACGCGATCACGACTGGCTGCTCGAGGGTGACGTCTTCACGCGCGACCTGCTCGAGACCTGGATCACCTACAAGCGGGAGAAGGAACTCCGCGAGGTCGACATCCGACCGCATCCGGACGAGTTCTACTTGTACTTCGACGTCTGATGAGCGAGCCAGACGCGCAGTGGGTGGGGAAGGATGGAACGGTAATGGGACCATGACGTAAGGGAGTACACTCATGGTCGGCCCGGATGGCCACGGCGCTGCCCCCAGGCCGATCGGGTGGCATGGGCGCCGCAAGTGGATCGGCAACGATCGTCGATTCCGTGAAGGAGGGTTTGCCTTGGTCGTCGATACGCGTGTCGTCGGTCGGCGCGCGCCAGTTCCGACCGCTGATGAGGTGCTCAAGCGCGCCGAGGAACTCAAGATCGAGTTCGTCAGCCTGCAGTTCACCGATATCATGGGGATCGTCAAGAACGTCCAGATCCCCATCGACGTGTTTCCGCACGTGATCGAACAGGGCCAGTGGTTCGATGGCTCCTCGATCGAGGGGTTCGCCCGGATCGCCGAGAGCGACATGTACCTCATGCCCGACCTCTCGACCTTCGCACCGATCCCGTGGGATCCCCAGACGGCTCGCGTGATCTGCTGGGTCTACAATCCGAACGGCGAACTGTTCCCCGGCGATCCGCGTGTGGTGCTGTTGCGGCAGCTCGAGCGCGCCGCCAAGCTGGGCTTCGTCTACAACACCGGTCCCGAGCTGGAGTTCTTCCTCTTCCGCAAGGAGAGCGGCAAGATCGCGCCGCTCCCCCACGACCAGGGTAGCTACTTCGACCTGACGACTGACCTCGCCGCCGAGGTCCGCAAGGACATGATCCGGGCGCTCGAGGCCTTCGGCATCAAGGTCGAGGCAGGGCACCACGAGGTCGCCGTGGGGCAGCACGAGATCGACTTCGAATACTCCGACGCACTGACGACGGCCGACAACGCGATTACCTTCAAGTACACGCTCAAGGCGATCGCTCAGCGGCACGACCTCTACGCCACCTTCATGCCCAAGCCGATCGCCGGGATCAACGGGAGCGGCATGCACACGCACCAGAGCCTGGCCTCGATCGAGACCGGCCAGAACCTGTTCGTCGATACGGATGACCCCTACGGGCTTTCCGACCTCGCCAAGCACTTCATCGCCGGGCAGCTTTATCACGCCCGCGGGATGTGCGCGGTGCTGGCACCGCTGGTCAACAGCTACAAGCGACTGGTTCCTGGCTACGAAGCGCCGGTCTACATCAGCTGGGCTCGCCAGAACCGCTCAGCGCTCATCCGCGTCCCAGCAGTGCGGCACGGGCGGGTACAGGCCACGCGAATCGAGCTTCGTTGCCCTGATCCCTCGGCCAACCCCTACCTCGCCTACACGGTCATGCTGGCAGCCGGCCTGGATGGTATCGAGCGCAAGCTGCCGCTGCCCGAACCGGTGGAGGAGAACGTCTACCACTTCACCGACGAGGACCTCAAGCGACGCAATATCCAGACGCTGCCCTCCACGCTCGGCGAGGCCATGGACGAACTCGCGAAGGATGAGGTGATCCGCGAGGCACTCGGCGAGCACGTGTTCGAACGGCTGCTCGAGGCGCAGAAGCGCGACTGGGACGCCTTCCGCCAGTACGTCACGCAGTGGGAACTCGATCGGTACCTCGAGATTTACTGATCGGACGAGCTCCAACGGACGGCTCACACTGGCCTGCCCCGGCTCGGGGCAGGCCAGTGGTGTTCGCCGTAGCCCGTACGACGAGCGAGCACGCGGCCCCTCAGTTCCCACCTGTGCGCGAGCCCGAACTTGACAGTGACTCCTGCTATAGCCGACACTCGCTACGACAGTGCTCAGCACCGAAGGGACAGGTGGATGGTTCGTCGCATCGTACTCCTGCTGGTCGTGCTCGTTCTCAGCGCCTGTTCGCTGCCCCAGCAACCGACACCGACACCCTTGCCCCCGACGCCGACACCCGTTCCCGAGGGAACACCGGCCCTCTCTCCGGCTGACCAGGCCCGGGTGACTGCCTGGGCTGATGCCTGGGCAACCGTCCAGCGGTTCCGTGCCGAGATCACGGCCTACGACACCTCCGGTACGCTCCGCCAGCGGCTCGAACTCGCTGTCGTCCTCCCCGATCGGTTGCACGCCATCCAGTACGATCCGGCGAGCGGGCAACCTGCCCAGGAGTGGATCATCGTCGGTGATGCCGGCTGGATCCGTTCCGGTGACCGCTGGCAACTGGGACAGATCCAACAGTCGCCCGATTTCGCCAGCTTGTACGATCCAGCCGAACTCGCTGCAGCCCGAACCGGCGCAGCCAGCGTGACGATCGAGGAACTTCCGTCCGAGACGATCGACGGTGTCATCTGCGAAAAGTGGGCAATCATCGTGACACCAGCGGGCCAGAAACCGAACCAGCTGACACTCTGGATCGGTCAGGCAGATCAACTGCCTCGCCAACTCCGTACCGAGTACGCAGACGGCTCCGTCCTCGTCCTGCGCTACTGGGGATTCGACGAGTCGTTCACCATCGAGCCACCAGGCACCAGCGAACCGTGAGGGAGGGGATGCAGTGGGGGACACGGCGACGCTCGTCGTGCTGGTCGGTGCGGTCGGCCTGGTCGGGCTTGCGACTGCGCTCGCGCTCGTTCTCTGGGCAAGCCGACGGACCGGTGGGCCGCTTCCCGACCTCGCTCCGCTGCAGAGTGCACTCGCTGTGCTCCAGGAAACCGCGCGCAGCCAGTCGCAACAGGTCAGTGAGCTGGCACGGTCGCTGGCCGATCTCTCCACCGCCACCTCCCAGCTGCAGACCCGCACACAGGCGACCGAGCAGTATCAGCTGCAGCTGCAGAGCGGTCTGCAGCGATTGAGCGAGACCGTGCGGGAACTCCAGGGAAAACTCGACGAGTCAGCGCGCCAACACCTGCAGCACACGACGACCCTCGTCCAGGCACTCCAGCAACTCGCCACGCGCACGGCCGAGCTGCAAAGCCGTACGCAGACAAGCGAGCAACGGCAGGTGCAACTCCAGGATGCACTGCAGCGACTCGGCGAACTGCTCGGTGAACTCCGCGGCAGTCTCCAGAATTTGGAAAAACAACACGATACGACGAGCGGGCGAATCGATCAGCTGCAGCAGGCACTGGTGACCGCCCAGCAGGCACTCCTCGAACTCCGTCGCAACGACGAGGAAGCGCGCCGCCAGCAGGAGGAGCTGGCCCGCTTCGTCGCCCGTATCGATGCTGTCCTGACCGGGTCGGCCTCGCGCGGTGCGGCTGGCGAGCACGTCCTCGAAGCCATCCTCGAGCACCTTCCGGCCGAGTTCAAAGCGTTCAACCTGACGATCCGGAACCGCACCGTCGAGTTCGCTTTTCGCCTGCCCAACGGAAAACATGTCCCGGTCGATTCGAAATGGGTCGGTGTCCGCCAGCTGGAGGAACTCGAGGAGACAGCCAGTGACCAGTTGCGTCGCGAACTGGAAGTGCTCCTCGAACGGCGGATTGACGAAGTCACCGTCTACCTCGATCCCGAGCTGACATTGGGGCTCGCCATCATCGCTGTCCCGGACGCGGTCTACCGCTGGACGCAACGGCTCCATGCTCGGGCGCTCGAGCGTGGCGTGGTGGTCATCTCCTACAGCATGGCGATCCCCTACTTCCTCACGCTCCTGCACTTCGCGGTGCGCTTCCTCCGCGAGGAGGACAGCGCGCGCATCTCCGCGCTGTCGCACCAGCTCGAACAGGCGCTCCGGACAATGGAGAGCGAGCTCAATGGCCGATTCGCCAAAGGACTCACGATGCTGCAGAATAGTCGCGATGCGCTCGCCCGCGAGACCGCGAGCGCGCTCGGTTCCTTGCGACAGATGCAAGCGCTCAGTGGGGCGACACCCCCTGCGCTCGTCGAGCAACTGGACGGAGACGACGCGCGTGCGGACGCCGAGTGAGCATTGGGAACGGGTCGAGGCAGCGCTGGCCGGCGCACCGCTCGACGCACCGCCGGTGAGTCTGTGGCGGCACTTCCCCGAGGTCGACCAGCAGGCCGAATCCTTGGCTGCCGCGACGGTAGCCTGGCAGCGCCGTTTCGCCTTCGACTTCGTCAAAGCGATGCCGCCCGGCGACTACCCGGTCATCGCCTGGGGCGGAGCGAGCGAGTACCGCGGTTCCCCGAACGGTACACGCACCGTGACGCGCTGTCCCGTGCAGCGGGCGGAGGACTGGGCGACGATCCGGCCGCTCCGCGTGGATCGGGGAGCGTTCCGCGTCGTCATCGGCAGCGTACGGCTGGTCGTCCAGGAACTCGAGGGAACCGTGCCTGTCCTACAGACGATCTTCAGTCCCTTGACGGTGGCTTTCAAACTCTCGGCTGGCCGCGTCGTCCAGGACATCGCGACACACCCCGATCGCGTCAGGGAGGCGTTAGCGGCGATCACCAAGACGACACGCGAGTTGATTCGCGCCTCGCTGGTTGCCGGCGCGCACGGGATCTTCTTCGCGACCCAGTGTGCGACCGCTGACGTGATGGATGCGGAGACCTACGCACAGTGGGGGTGCCCCTGGGATCTCGACGCCCTCGCGGAAGCGTCCGGAGCGTCGATCGTGCTGCTGCACCTCCACGGTCCGCAACCGCACTTCGATCTCGTCCTCGACTATCCAGTCAACGTGCTCAACTGGCACGACCGCCGGGCGGGGCCCTCGCTCCGCGAGGGCGAGCAGCGGAGCGGGCGCTGCGTCGCCGGCGGCATCGACGAGACCCGGCTCGCTGAGCGCGAGCCGGAAGCGGCGGCAGACGAAGCAGTCGATGCCGTCAGGCAGCTCGGTGGGCGCCACCTGATGGTGACACCTGGCTGCGTGATTCCGATCGCGACACCCGAGGCCACCATCGAGGCGATCGTCCGCGCTGTGCGTCGTGCTGGAGCCCCAGCCCGGCAGAACTGAGCACGCCGATGCGTCTTTTCGCAACCCCACCGGAAGCGCATTCGACCCGTCCCGTCGCACCGCACCGGGAGACGGTCGCCCAACGGCTCGCCCGCGCTGCTACCCCAGCGGATAACCGGATTCGGTCGCTCCTCGAAAGCTGGTTCGTTCGGATTCCCGAACCGGCACGCACTGATATCCGCAGCCGTTTCTGGGAGCGCGATCCACGGCTCGCGCTTGCTGCCTTTTGGGAACTGTATCTGCACGAGTTGTTCCGTCGACACGGCTACCAGCTGATGCTGCATCCAGCTACCGGCCGGCGTGGGCCCCGGCCGGACTTCCTCGTGGCCCGTGCCAACGAGGTATTCTATGTGGAAGCACTCATCCATGCCCCACCCACCGAAGCGTGGCGGGCTGAACGACGCCTGTACCCGATCCTCGACGTCCTGCACGAGCTCCGTCGCCCGGCCCTGACGATCCGGTTGGTTCACGTCGAATACGGGATCGGTACACCTCCCCTCCGCGAGCTCCGCGAGACACTCGCCGCCTGGCTCATCGGGCTCGACGCCCAGGTGCCTGCACCGGCGCGCTTCGTCTGGCAACGCGGGGGCTGGACGCTCGCATTCGAAGCGTTGGCGGATAGCGAGGCCGACACGCGACCGGTTCTCCCCAGCTCTCCGACGGACGAGACGCGCGTGCCCCGGGGAATCGTGACCAAGGTGCAGGCGAAGGCCCGGCGCTTCCGCTCGCTCGAGCACCCGCTCGTCCTCGCGCTCTCTACCGCCCAATCGGTCGAATTCCGATCGCTCGTTGACCTGCTTGTCGAACTCATACCGCGCCTGCCGGACCCGGTCTCCGCTCTGCTGGTCGCACCTGGCTTGACTCCGTGGACGATCGGCCGGACACCGCTCGTCCTGTGCAGTTCCCCTGAACGAGAACACCACGTACCGGATCGCTTCCTCACGCTCCTCGAGCAGGCCGGAGCCAGGCCGCACGCGGCCGGTCTCTGGGTACTCGAAACCCCGTCACACCTTTTCGGTCTCCCGCCGGATTGGCCGGAGAGTCCGTGCGACGTCGAGACGGACCGTTGCGTGCCAGCGATCCGGGAATCAGCATCACGGTACGCTTCGCGCGAGTAACCGGGGTTCACTCGTGCACGACGCGGATCGTCTGCAGGGTCGGATCGCTCGCACCGTTGAAGCGCATACCGGCAGCGATCCCAGCCTGAAGGAACTCCACCACCTCGGGCCGGATCGCTTCTCCTGGTGCGACGACCGGAATACCCGGTGGATAGGGCGTGATCGGCTCGGCGGCGATACGGCCTGCAGCGGCGGTGAGCGGCACGCGCTCGACCGGTGCGAAGTACGCCTCGCGTGGTGTCAGCACCTGTGGTGCACCGGCGACGACCGGCCCGGTCGCCCGCAAGAGCGCGCCCAGTTCGCGCACGTCGTACGAGCACCGATGCGCTCTCTGCTCCGCAGCCAGTGCAGCGAATGCCCGGACCAGCGCATCGATCGTCTCCGGCGTATCACCCACCGTCAACAGGCAGACGACACTGACGAGATCTGCCATCTCGGCAGCGATCCCGTGGTCACGGCGCAGGCGGCGTTTCGCTTCCAGACCGGTCAGCCCGATCCCTTGCACGTCGACGACGAGCCGGGTGCGATCGAACCCGGCGCCAGGTCGACCGCTGACGATCTCGGGACCGATTACCTGCAATCCGGGGATACTCGCGAGCGCGCCACGCGCTCGCTCGGCGAGTTCGAGCGTTCGGGCGAGGAGACCCTCGCCCTCCAAGGCCAGCCGCCGTCGCGTCGCGTCGAGCGATGCATAGAGGAAAGCGGCCGGGCTCGTCGTCTGCACCATGGCGACCGCCGCTCGGAGTCGTGCCGTATCGACGAGGTCACCACCGACGAGCAGGATCGCCGTCTGCGTGAGTGCACCGGCTAACTTGTGCAGGCTGGTCACGGCGAGGTCAGCACCTGAGGGAATGGCCGCTGGCGGCAGCGCCGGATGGAACGGGAGGTGTGGTCCCCAGGCCTCGTCGACGAAGAGCGGGACACCGTGTTGGTGACAGATCACGGCGAGTCGAGCGATGTCGCTTGTCACGCCGGTATACGTCGGACTGACGATCATGACTGCAGTCGCGTCCGGATACGCCTGAAGAGCTTGCTCGACGGCTTCCGGCGCGATATCGAGGAGGAGTCCGCTCTCGCCATGCAGTTCGGGTACGACGTAGACCGGTCGCGCGCCGCTCAGCACGAGCCCAGCGAGGAGCGACTTATGCATCGCTCGCGTCACGATCACTGGCCGACCAGGCTGGCTCAGCGTCAACAGCGCGGCGAGGTTTCCGGTCGTGCTGCCATTGACGAGAAAGACGGCGTCACGAGCGCCCCAGAGGGCAGCAGCCAACTGCTCGGCCTCATCGAGCGGATCGACCGCCAGATGCGTTTCGTAGGTACCACCGTCGTGGGGAATATCCAGGGCCAGCGCACGCGCGCCGAACGCGTCCGTAAACTCCGGTGGCGCTCCACGTCCCTGCTTGTGCCCGGGTGTCGAAAAGGGGACGACACCCTCTTCTAGATACGTCAGCCACCGTTCGAGATACGGTGCCCGGGACTGTTCGTCGGCCACGTCGGTGCCCTCCCGCCCCGTTCCGATCACCGAAGGGGCAAGTATACGCGTTCTGCACCGGGCACCAGGCGCCTCGTGCTGGATAGAGCCGGAGAGCATCGACAGGCAATCGCGCCGATCCCTGGTAGACACGCCGTCAGGGGAGGTGCATAATGGCATTCGATACTGACCCACGCCATGCGTGGTAGGACGCGGAGTGCGCCGTGGCAGAACAGCCGATTCGCGACCAGTTCCAGCCCGACGACGAGCTGTTCGAAGCGATCCAGCGCTTCCTCCGTGAACAGTCGTCCGATACGATCGACACCGAACTCCGGCGAGCTCTGCAGGAAGCCCGGCGCTACATCGACCGGGAACTGCGAGATCGTCCGGAATTCGAGCGGATGATCCAGGCACTCGAGCGAGTCGTCGAGGACGAATTTCCCGGCGCATTCACGGCGCCGGTGCGTACCCGGCTCGCCGAGCTGCTCTACCGCTACGGCCTGGCACACTTTTGGCTCATCCACGGTCGGGAACTGCCGGAGTGGCTGGCACCAGCCGAAGAGATGGAAGAGGAACCCTCGCCACCTGCTGAGGAGCCCCGGCCGCTGGTCATCTACGATATTTGGTTCCCGCAGGACATCGCGCTCGAACACGCCGACGACGGCTACTACCTGCATATCAGCGACGGCCGGATCGACCTCTCGCTCTACCTGGGCGAGGAACCGAACGAGCGTGGTGCGCTGACCGACTTGCTCGGGCACTATCGTCACGCGCTGACGCACGCACCGCACGGCGAGCCCGCCGAGCCGAGCGACCGGCTCACTCCCGTGCTCACGGTCGAACTCGACTACAGCGGCTCGGAACTCGTCGAGGCCAACGACCATGTGGATGTCCTGTTCCTCGACCCCCAGGGCGAGCCGATCGTCCGGATGCATGCCCGGGCAGCCGAACTCCGGCTGATCCTCGAAGAACTTCAGGCGATCGGGCGCGACGGTGGATTCTGATCCTCGCCACTGAAGCTGTCTTTCCTAAGGCTTCGGGCCAGCACGGAACTGCCGGCGTCTGGAGCTTCTCTCAGGCTCTTGCAGTTCTGCACTGGGGAAATACAGCACACAGCGCTACAACACGCGGCCGCAGCGTGGGCAAAAGACCTCAGCCTCGCTGATATCGGCATGGCAGTACGGGCAGCGGTTACCAGTCGGACGCGACTGCCCGGGCGACTCCGGACGGGCCAGCACGGCTGTCTCTCGATCGGCCAGCCCCGCAGCTCGATGCTCGCCCGCATCGGCTCCCATCTCGGTCGGTCGCAACGGCCGGGTCGGTTCCTCGTGCCGTCGGATCGGCTCCGCCTTGTACGTGACGGCTGGCTGGCGCTGGGCGAACGGTGCACGTGGTGGGAGCGGACGCGTGGGCGTGTGCTGGTAGGCGAATTCGCCTTCTCCCGAGGGGCTCGCGATCTCCGCCTCGACGGCATGGGAACCGAGCAACGCTGTGACCACGATGATCGGAAGCGCCAGCACCGCCCCACCCAAGAGGACCCACGGCATACTCTCGCTCAGCAGACGAGCGATGATCGACCGTTCGAAAAGGCCCGACGGCGCACCGCCGAGGAGATACAGTCGGATCGCTCGCAAAGCGAAACCGAGGAGGAGCGTGCCGTTCGCGAACGCGATGAGTGCACCGAGCAGGCGCCCGGCGAGACCAGGCTGAGGAACGAGCATGACTGCACTGGCACCATAACCGATCAAGAACGTACAGGCAACCAGGATGAGCACTGCGGTGAGAAAGCTGGCAGCCCCCTCACCGAGTCCGGTCCATTCAGACAGCGACAGCCCCCACGGTTGCGCCCAGAACTCGCCGAGCGCGAACCCGAGCAGGATCCCGAGCGTGACCAGCACCTCACGCGAGGCACCGCGCCAGAAGCCGATCGGAACGAACAGCGCGAGCAGGACAAGAAGGAGAATGTCGAGGACGAGATAGAGCGTCACGGTCCGCACCAACCCCGCGCGATGCACGTCTTCCAGGCCAAGCCTACCACGAGCGGCAGAGCAGCCAGGGTTCAGCGCAGGACGTGCCAGGCAGCACAGACGACGTCTCGCAAGAGACGCATGGGGTCGAGGTCAGCGAACAGTTTCCACCCGATCCTACGGTACTTGATCGCCTTCGGGGTCCCGTCGACCGTCAGATACTGCCGGAACGCACGAGCCAGTGCCTGTGGATAGTCGCGCAAGAGATAGGGGCGAGCGTGGACGAACGGCGTCACGTTCCGGATCGCCTCGAGATCCGGGTGGATGAAGCTTTCCTCGAGCTTCTCCCAGTAGCGGCTCAGTGCGTGCACCGAATAGTCACCGGCTGCACGTGCCTCGAGGATCGTCTCCGCTGCCAGCTTCCCCGAGATCATCGCGAAGTTCGACCCCTCGCGGCTGAGCGGATTCACGAAGCCAGCCGCGTCTCCGACCACCAGCACGCCGTCCGCGAAGAGCGCTGGCATCGCCCGCCAGCCACCTTCCGGAATCAGGTGTGCACTGTATTCGACCAGTTCCGCTCCCTCGAGCAGTGGAGCGATCGCTGGATGTCGCTTGAAGCGCTCCAGAAGATCGCTCACGTTCACTTCGTGCGCGATGAGATCGCTCAAGAGCGCTCCGGTGCCGATCGAGAGCGTTTCCCGGTTGGTGTAGATGAACCCGTAGCCGAGCAATCCGCCGGTCGAGGCACCGAACGCCTCGATCGCGACCCCTTCCCCGGCGGACACGTTGAAGCGCCGCTCGATCTCCTGAACAGGAAGGCGCAGGAGCTCTTTGGCGACCAGGGCCTGTTCGTCCGGCTGCCAGTCGCGCGCCAAGCCCGCCTTCTGGACGAGGAGCGCATTCGCCCCCTCGGCGAGCACGACCACGTTCGCATACAGCTCACCCTGCTCGCCCGCCCGAACGCCGACGATCCGTCCGTCTTCCCAGAGGAGATCTTCGACTGTGACACCGGTCGCGATGAGCGCTCCGGCCGCTTCAGCCTGCTCGGCGAACCAGCGGTCCCATTCGGCACGCAGGACACTGAACGCGTTGTACGGCGGCTGTCCGAAGGTGGGAGTCCGGTAGCTGAGACCGATCGCGTCCTCACCGGTCAGCAGCAGGTAGCGCTGCTCGATGATCGCGCGCTCGAGCGGCGCCACGCGCCAGAACTCCGGTACGAGTTCCTCGGTCGGCTGGCGATAGAGGATGCCCCCCATCACGTTCTTGGCGCCTGGGTAGGCACCCCGTTCCAGCACGATCACCTCGACACCCGCCCGGGCGAGCGTCAGCGCAGTCGCGACCCCAGCCGGCCCTGCCCCGACGACGATAACCTCGACGCGCTCCTGGCTCATGCTGAGCGCCCCCGTCGCTCGCGCAACCGGGCGATGAGGCGCGGCACGATCTCGTTCCAGTCCGCGATGACAGCGAAGTCAGCTTGCTTGACCAGCGGTGCGTTCGAGTCTCGATTGATCACGACCACCGTCTCGCTCCCTTGCATCCCGACGGTGTGCTGCACCGCTCCCGAGACGCCGACACCGAGATAGAGCTTCGGCCGTACCTGCTTGCCTGTCTGGCCGATCTGCTCGTAGTGTGGCCGCCAGCCGAGATCGCTGACCGCTCGGGTGCACCCGAGCGCACCACCCAGGAGTTCTGCCAGCTCAGCAAGCTGCTCGAACCCCTCGGGGCCGCCGACGCCACGTCCTCCGACGACCACGACCGGAGCACTCTCCAGATCGACCTGCCCACGTGGCTTGTCGACCATCCGCGTGACCCGCACCCGTCGGTCGGGTTCCTGGAGTTCGACCGGTAAGCGTTCGATCGGCACTGGCTCGCCGGGTTCCGGCGGCCGGAACGAACCAGCCCGAACGGTGACGACCGCGGCACGCGTCCGGCTAGCCCGAACTGTCGTGAGCAGCTTGCTCTGATATACCGGCCGCGTCACCATGAGTTCGTCCGCCGTCACCCCGAGCGCGACGACATCGACGAGGTGCGGTACGCCACGGCGTGCTGCCACCAGCGCTGCCACATCGCGACCGAGGGTCGTCCCCGGCAAGAGGACAAGCGCTGGATCCAGTTGCTCCCACGCCACCAGGACTGCACGCGCCACCCGTTCGGCAACCGGCTCAGCGAATTCCGGCGCATCGACAGCGAGCACACGAGCCACTCCCAGTCGCGCGGCCTGCTCGGTCGCCGCACCGATCCCCTGCCCGACGACCAGCGCGGTCGCTGAACCGAGCGCCTCCTGCACGGCCTGGGCTGCCCCGCAGAGTTCCAGTGCAGCTGGACGCGGCTGCCCACCCGACGTCTCGATAACGACCAGGACACCGTTCCCTGCCATCGCCCCCTGTACCCCTTCTTCTCAACCCAACAAGCCACACGCTTCCAGGAAAGCGAGCAGTTGCTCCACCGCTTCGTCGGGCGGGACGTCCTGCAGGACGATTCCGGCAGACTTGGCGGCCGGCTGGCGCAGCCCTTCCCAGCGGACGAGCGGAGTCAGCGAGCCCGGATCGAGACCGAGATCGGCCGGTGCGAGCCGCTCGACCGGCTTCTTGCGCGCGTCCATGATCCCACGCAGCGTCGGCAAGCGTGGCTGCGGCAAGGCCGAGAGAGCGCAGAGGACGACCGGTGGTGCGACTTCCTGGAACTGGTGCCCGTCCTCGATCTCGCGCTCGATCTCGAAGACACCGTCGCGGAATTCCCAGCCGACCACATTGCTCACCAGCGGGATATCGAGCCTGGCAGCGACCGTCGGCCCGACGTTCCCTGTTCCGGAATCGCTCGTCTCCTGCCCGCACCAGATCACGTCTGGCTGCTCGCGACGGAGCCAGGCGGTGAGGACAGTCGCCGTCACCCAGCTGTCGCCGGGCAGTCCCTCACCCTCGATCGCAACAGCCCGGTCGGCTCCCATCGCGAGCCCCCGGTTGAGCGCATCGCGCGCCGGGCCGGCACTCGCGACGACCACCTCACCGCCGGTCTGCTCGCGCAAGCGCAGAGCAGCTTCGAGCGCATAGAGGTCGTACTCGTTCGCGACCGGCTGGATACCGGGAACGAGATCACCGAGGCGTGGGTCGAAGCGGAGCGCGTTCGGATCGGGCACCTGCTTGATCAGCACTGCGATTTTCACGTACCCCTCCGTCCGAAACTCTAGGCTCCGACAGGCGAGTTAGCGTCCGCGGAACAGCGGCTTTCGCTTCTCGAGGAATGCGCGCATCCCCTCGCGCTGATCGTCAGTGGTGAAGGCATGCGCGAAGACCTGCCGCTCGTAGGCGAGCCCAGCCGCCAGCCCGTGCTCGAGCCCGATGCGCACGGCCTGCTTGGTCAAGCGAACCGCGATCGGCCCGTTGGCAGCGATCTGCTGGGCCAGTTCGCGAGCCCGCTCGAGCAGCTCTCCCGCTGGGTAGACCGCGTTGACCAGGCCGATGCGCAGCGCTTCCTCCGCACCGAGATGCCGGCCGGTGTAGAGCAATTCGCGGGCGACGCCTGGCGGAACGACACGCGGCAACCGCTGGGAGCCGCCCCAGCCTGGCGGGATTCCGAGCGTCACCTCGGGCTGAGCGAACACCGCTCGCTCGCTCGCGAGCCGGATGTCGCAGGCCAGCGCGAGCTCGCAGCCGCCGCCCAGGGCATACCCGTTCACCGCCGCGATGTAGGGCTGCGGCGCTTCCTCGATCGCCCGGCAGACCGCCTGGCCGAGTTCGGCGAAGGCCAGGGCTTCCCCGGGCGATTTCGCCACCATTTCGCCGATATCCGCTCCGGCCGCGAAGGCCCGGTCGCCCGCACCGGTCAGGATCACGACGCGGATCGACTCGTCGGCCGCAAGTCCACGGATCGCCTCCAGCAGCGCACGGAGACCAGCGGTGTCGAGCGCATTCAAGCGCTCGGGACGATCGAGCACCAGGAGTGCGATCGGTTCTTCCCGCTCCACCCGCACGCTCATGTCCCGTTCCCCTGTCCGCGCTGCGCGAGCAGCGCACGGAACTCGGCCCCTCGCTCCGCGTACCGCCGAGCCCGCTCCAGCAACGCTGCCCGCTCCTCCGCCGTCACCTCGCGCCGGATACGCGCCGGGACACCCATCGCGACCGTGCCCGGCGGCACCTCCATTCCCTCGGGAACCACGGCTCCAGCGGCGACGATCGCCCCGCTACCGATCCGTGAGCCGGTCAGCAGCACTGCGCCCATGCCGATCTGTGCCCCCGCACCGATCTGGGCACCATGCACGATCGCACCGTGTCCGACCGTGACGTCGTCCCCGATGACGACGGGGAACCCCTCGTCCAGGTGGACGACGACTCCCTCCTGGAGATTGACGCGCGCACCGATACGGATCGGCCCGATGTCGCCGCGCACCACCACGCCGAACCACAGACTGGAAGCGGGCCCGACCGTCACGTCACCGATGACGACCGCAGTCGGTGCCAGAAAGACATCCTCAGCCAGTCGAGGCTGTTTCCCGCGATACGGAAGCACGAGCGGTTCCATTTCACCCCCGCGCGGCGACTGCCTCGTAGCCCTGGGCTGGCGGCTGGGGGCAGCGGAGCGGCTTGTCGACGCGATAGCCGAGCGCATACTCCGCCTGCAGGAGCGTGTGGATCTCGCGCGTCCCCTCGTAGATCACGGCACCGCGTGCGTTGCGCAGGTACCGCTCGACCGGATACTCGTTCGAATAGCCATATGCCCCGTGAATCTGCACGGCGTCGTTGGCCGCCTCGAATGCGCAGTCACAGGCGTGCCACTTGGCGAGCGACGTTTCGCGCGTGTTGCGGATACCGCGGTTCTTGAGTTCGGCTGCGCGGAAGACGAGCAAGCGCGAGGTCTCGTAGCCACGCACCATCTTGGCGATCATCTGCTGCACGAGCTGGAACCGCCCGATTTCCTGCCCGAAGGCCTGCCGCTCGTGGCAGTACTTCACGCTCGCCTCGAGGCACGCGCGGATGAGCCCACACGCCCCAGCAGCCACCGTGAAGCGCCCCTGGTCGATCGCGCTCATGGCGATCTTGAACCCCTCGCCCGGCTCACCGATCATGTTCTCCGCCGGGACCCGAACGTTTTGCAGCGAAATCCAACCGGTGTCGCCGGCCCGCACACCGAGCTTGCCGTGAATGGAGCCGGTCGTGAGCCCCGGCATACCGCGCTCGACCATGAAGGCGCACAAGCCACGGTGACCCAGCGACGGATCGAGCGTCGCGAAAACGAGGAAGTGATCAGCGGTATTGGCCAGCGAGATCCACATCTTCTCGCCGTTGAGGATATAGCTGTCGCCGTCCTTGACGGCGCGGGTCTGGATGTGCCCGGCATCGGAGCCAGCACCCGGTTCGGTCAAGGCGAAGGTCGCGAGCTTCTCGCCGCGCGCCTGAGGGACCAACCAGCGCTGCTTCTGCTCTTCCGTTCCCCACTGCAGGAGCGTGAGACTGTTCAGCCCGACGTGGACGCTGATCGCGACCCGGAGGAAGGTATCGACCGCCTCCAGCTCCTCGCAGACCAGGGCCAGCGTCACGTAGTCGAAGCCGCCACCACCGTAGCGTTCGGGAATCGGTAGGCCGAGCAAGCCCAGCTCGCCCATCCGCCGGTAGATCTCGGGATGGTACTCACCCTTCGCGTCCCACTCGCGGATATACGGCGCGACTTCACGCTGCGCCCACTCGCGCACCATGTCGCGCACCTGGATCTGTTCCGGAGTCAACTCGAAATCCATGACTGACCTCCCATGCGCGCCTCACTGCTGGTCTCGGGCTTGCCGCCTCGGCACGCTCCGTTCGGCAGTATAGGAAAGCCGCCGGGAGCGCACAAGCGACCGGTGACGGGAGTAGGGCCTCTTCGCAACGCCGTCGGCTCGGAGCGTTCTCTTCCCGTTCGACCGGCCAAGCGCTGGGAGCCCTAGCCGCGACCTGCCATGTATCGCCTCTCTCATCTTGCCTCACCGGCCGACCACCCACCCGACAATCATCAGGTAGCCCAGGAATGACCCATTCAGAATCGCTTTTGCCGCAAACCATGCCGAAACGGGCACCGGTGGCTCTTTCTCACCGAGGCACCTTGACAACCGATACTCGCTCGTTTAATCTCTGAACCAGCATCCGCTAGCGGGTTTGGTAAGCGGCAGACACGGGCACAAGGAGGAGGACGATGCGTACCTTCACGCGGCGTCGCCTGTTCGGCGTAACAGCCGGGACACTCATTTCTGCATTGCTGGTCGCCTGTCGCAGCGGTGGCGGTGGTGAAGCGACCCCGACCACAGCACCAGCAGCAACCACCGCGCCCACACCGACCAACACACCGATGGCCATGCCGACGGCCGTCATGGAGGTGACCCCCACCCCAACGACCGAAGCCGTCCGCCGCGGCGGGATCCTGCACTTCAATCTCCCCGGCGATCCGGCAAACCTGGACCTGCATCAGGCCACGACCAGTACCGACCTCTGGTGTATCGGTCCCTGCTTCGACACCTTGCTCCAGTTCGATCCCAACGATCAGACGAAGATTCTCCCCTGTCTCGCTGTACGCTGGGACATGGCGCAGGACGGGATGAGCTACACCTTCTCCCTCCGCCAGGGCGTCCAGTTCCACGACGGCTCCCCCTTCACCAGCAAGGACGTCCTCGTCAACTTCCAGCGCATCATCAGCCCACCCGAAGGCGTCAACAGCCCCCGCGGCGTCTTCTTCAACACCGTCGACCACATCGAAACGCCCGACGACTACACCGTCCGCTTCGTCCTCAAGCAACCGGACCCAGCGCTCCTCTACAACGTCGCCATCCCCTGGACCGGTATCTACCCCGCCCACCTCATCGAATCGGGGGCCGACCTCCGCGACACCAAGAGCCTCATCGGTACCGGCCCCTTCAAGTTCAAGAGCTATACGCCAGGGGTCGCCTTCGAGGTCGAGAAGAACCCCAATTACTTCGAAAAGGATCTTCCGTACCTCGACGGTATCGTCGGCCATCCGATGACCGACTGGAACGCAGTCGCGCAGGCCTTCCTGGCTGGACAGCTGCACCTCTACCGCTCGCTCACCACGCCGCCGCTCGACCTCTTCCAGGGACACAGTGACATTCAAGTGGTCGGCGTGCCGACGACCCTCGTCTGGCGCCTCATTCTCAATGCCCGGAGCTTCGAGCCGTTCAAGGACGAGCGCGTCCGCCGTGCCATCACGCTCGCGCTTGACCGCGATGCGATGATCGCCGCCATGACCGAAGGGCGGAGCGTGCTGTCCGGCTGGATGCACCCCTACGGCGCGTGGGCCCTGCCCGAGGAACGCGTGCGCCAGGCGCGCGGCTTCGGCAAGGACAAGGATGCCGATCGGCAGCAAGCGAAGCAGCTCTTAGCCGAGGCAGGCTTCCCCAATGGGCTCGAGTTCGAATTACTCGCCTTCAACCTCGACGTCACCACACCGAGTCTCATCGCTGACCAGCTGGCGCAGGTCGGCATCAAGGTGAATACCCAAATCCTCCAGCTGGGTGAATACGTCCAGCGGATCGTCGCGCGCGAATTCCAGATGGCGCTCGGCTTCAACGCCCCTTGGGTCGACGAGCCGAAGTCGACCTTCGCTGCCTGGATCACCAATGACGACCAAGTGAGCCTGACCGGTCTCTGGTCCGACGAGTTGATCCAGCTCTACCAGCAGATCGACCGCGAGCTCGATATCGAGAAGCGCAAGCAACTCACGCGCGAACTCGACTTCCGGACGCTCGATGATCCGGTATTCGGTATGATCTACGTCTACCGACCGGTCATCTGGCATGTCTTCCGACCTGGCATACTCGCGGGGTTCACACCGCAGCCCAACTACAACTTGACCGAGAAGCACGCGACGACTTGGCTCCGGCAGTAGGAACGGTGGCTGAGGAAAGAGCGCGGCAGAGGACTCGAGCGAACCGGAAAGGCGCACGACCATGTTCGTCCAATATCTCATTCGACGCGCGATCGGTGGTTTCCTCGTCGTCCTTCTGGCCACATTCGTCGTCTTTGCATTCATCCGGCTCGCCGGGGATCCTGCCGCGCTCATCGTCGGCGGGACGGGCGAGAACATCACGATCAACCCGCAACGCGTGGCACAGGTCCGGCAGGAACTCGGCCTCGACAAGCCGCTGATTGTCCAGTTCGCCGACTTCCTGGCTGGGCTCGTCACTGGCGGGCTCGGTAAGTCGTACGTGACGGGGCGACCGATCGCGGACGAGCTTCGCGTCCGGTTGCCCCTCACCATCGAGATCGCCTTTCTCTCCGAACTCACCGCCTGGGTGTTCGCACTGCCGCTCGGCCTCTTCAGCGCGCTGCGCCGTGGCCGCTTCACTGAGGCATTGACGCGGGTTTTCTTCTTCATCACGTCGGCCGTTCCAGCCTACTGGCTCGGCCTGCTCGTGCTGATCTTTGTGCTTCTCGTCTTCGGTTGGCGCCCACCGCTTGGCCTCGTGCCGCCCACCCAAAACCTGTGGGTTCATCTCCAACAGATCGTCCTGCCGATCGTCGTTCTCGGTTTCGTCCTGGCTGCTGGACTGGTTCGCTTCATCCGGAACGCTGTCCTGGAAGTACTGCAGGAGCCGTTCGTGCAGGTGGCGCGGGCGAAGGGACTCGCCGAGTCGACCGTCGTATTCCGGCACGTCCTCCGCAACGCCTTCGCGCCTACTCTGGCCTTCTCTGGTCTTCGTGTGGGCTACCTGCTCGGCGGCGTGGTCATCGTGGAGACGACATTCAATTTGCCGGGGCTCGGCCTCTTCTTCGTCGACGCAGTCGCCCGCCGCGACTTCCCGGTCATTCAGATCGCTGTCCTCATACTCGGGACAGCATTCGTGATCATCAACCTCCTCACTGATATCGCGTGTTCTTTCCTCGATCCCCGGTTGCGCGAGAGGGGTTAGAACATGGCTGAAGCAGTCGCGACGCCGCTCGCGCGCGAGCGAACGACGCCGACCCGCCGCCGCATCCCCTGGATCGGTGTCATCGTCACCATCGTGCTTGCGATCATCGTGGTAACGGGAGTCATCGGGCCGTCAGTCAATCCACGCTCGCCGACCGCCACCAATGCCGTGGCACGTCTCAAGCCGCCGTCGGCCGAGTACCCCTTCGGCACCGACGAACTGGGGCGCGACATCTTCACGCGAGCACTCTACGGCTTGCGCACCACGCTCTTTATTGCTGTGCCCGGTGGTTTGCTCGGAACCCTGATCGGTACGCTCCTCGGTCTCATCGGCGGCTATCGCCGTGGGCTCCTCGACTTCCTTCTCCAACGTGGCGTCGAGCTCATCACGGCGATTCCCTCCCTGGTCGTCGCCAGTGTCGTCGTTGCCGTCCTCGGCCCTGGTCGGCTGCAACTGATCGGTGCCGTCGCCCTCTCGCTGATCCCGGTCGGCGTCCGCGTGATGCGAGCCGCCGCGTTACGAGTCTCTGAGTCGCTCTTCTGCGAAGCGGCACGCGCCATGGGTGCGAGCCACTGGCGCATCATGCTGCGGCACGTCCTTCCCAACTGTCTCGGTCCAGTTGCTGTTCTCGCGTCGCTCAACCTCGGCGCCGCGATCTTCGTCGAGACTGGCCTGAGCTTCCTCGGACTCGGTGTCCAGCCGCCCAATCCCTCGCTCGGAAACATGCTCACCGGTGCAGCTTCGCTCTATTTCACCCGTGCACCGTGGATGGTGATCTTCCCTGGCCTCATCGTCACGCTCCTGATCCTCTGCTTCAACATCATCGGCGACATGCTCGCCGACTACTTCGATCCACGCCTGCGAGCCCAGACGAATCAGTAGCGACTGCCCACGCGAGAAAGCGAGCGGGAGCCGGGGGTACTTCTGCCTCCGGCTCCTCGCTTCGTTCACTGGTATGCAGGCATCGGAAGGCACGGAGAGGCCCAGCACGCGCGATCGCGCTGTCGCCCGGAAACCTCCTTCCCACCCCGGTCGTGCCCTTGCTTGGGCTCCCACCCACTTGCACGCTCGCCCGGCCTCTGGTACCGTAAGGATGTCTCGCTTACCCGATATCCGCGTCGCGACGCGGAGTGTTCGAAAGGCTGAACACCATGGTCGTGTTGCGTCAGGCAGAACGCACCGTCGCGTCACCGGGTGTCCGCACATCTCGGCTCGGCCGGGACTTCTGGCTCGGCTATGCGCTGACGCTTCCGGCCGTCCTGGTGGTCGTCGGACTCGTCGCTTATCCGCTCGGCTATGCGTTCTGGCTCTCGCTCCAGGACATCAAGGTCGGTGGGCAGGGGCAGTTCATCGGCTTCGGCAACTATGCGCGCCTGCTCTTCGACAGCCAGAGCCGCATCTACGGGTTGTTCTGGAACAGCGTGAAGGTAACGGCGCTGTATACCGGGGGCGCGCTAGCCGGGAAGTTCGTCATCGGCATGGTGAGCGCCCTGATCCTCAATGCCCAGATCCGCGCTCGGCACTTCTGGCGCACCTTGTTGTTCGTCCCGTGGGCGATTCCCGCCGTCGTCTCAGCCTTTACTTGGAAGTGGATCTACAACGACGTGAACGGCGTCCTCAACACGTTCTTCACCAATCTTGGACTCGTCGAGCGCCCGATCCTCTTCCTGGCCGATCCTCGCATCGCCCTCTGGTCAGTGCTCGTCGCGGCCATCTGGCAAGGTGCACCGTTCTGGACGATGACGTTCCTCGCTGGTCTCCAGGCGATTCCGCGCGAGCTGTACGAGGCAGCGGCGATCGATGGTGCGACGCCGCTGCAACAGTACTTCCGCATCACGCTCCCCCTACTCACACCGGTCATCACGGTGACGGTCATGCTTTCAGCTATCTGGACATCGAACGCGATCCAATACGTCTACATCTTGACGAACGGCGGGCCAGCCAATGTGACCGAGACCTTCCCACTCCTGGCCTACCATGAGGGGATGACGGCCTACGACCTCGGGATCGCATCGGCGATTCCGCTCGTCTTCTTCCCGGTCTTCGCCATTCTCATTTATTTCCTCACGCGCCGCATGCTCCGGCAGGAGGGCTGAAGCGATGGCCGAAGCAGTTCGCTCGATCGAACGAGCACGCCCCAGCGAGCGCCGCATCCTCACCTGGCTCGCTTACCGCAATCGTGGGTACTACGTGCTTGGCTATCTCGTGCTCCTGGCGCTCGCCCTGTGGACGCTCTTCCCGGTCTACTGGCAATTGGCGACCTCGCTCCGGGCGGATGTCGACCTCTTCAGTCCGACCGTCACGCTGCTCCCACGTGTCCTGACTGGCGAGCATTACGACAAGATCCTCGGACCGTCTTATCCCTTCTTGCGCCAGCTGCGCAACAGCGCTGTCGTCGCAGCCGCCACGACGGCGATCTCGACCTTGCTCGGTGCGATGGCCGGTTATGCACTCACCCGCCTCCGCTTCGCTGGCCGGACGATCCTGGCACGGCTCTTGGTCTACGCCTATCTCGCACCTGGCACCATCCTGTTCATCCCTATCTTCGTCATGATGAGCCGACTCGGCTTGCGCGATAACCTCGTTGGCCTCACACTCGCTTATCTCACCTTCACAGTACCCTTCGCCACCTGGATGCTGATGGGCTATTTCCGCACTGTCCCGATCGAACTCGAGGAAGCGGCGCTCATCGACGGTGCCAGCCGTTGGCAAGTCTTGTGGCGCATCATGGTGCCGTTGTCCGGACCGGCGCTCGTCGTCGCTGCGGTCTTCGCCTTCACACTCTCCTGGAACGAGTTCCTCTACGCACTCGTCCTGCTGCAGAAGCAAGAGGTGATGACGGCCCCTGTGGGCCTCTCGGCTTACGTGATCGGTGACCAGTACTACTGGGGGCAGATGATGGCTGCCGCGACCATCATGTCGCTGCCGCCCCTCGTGGTCTACCTCTTCGGGCAACGGTGGGTCATCGCCGGCTGGACTGCTGGAGCTGTCAAAGATTGACGAAGGAGGAGGAGAGCCATGCGCCAGCAATTCTCGCGACGCCGGTTCCTCGCCGTCCTGGCTGCCGGGTTCGGGACGACGATCGCCGCCTGTGCCGGCGGCGGCGGGCAAGCGACACCGACCCCAGCACCGCAGCCGAGCCCGACTCCTGCACCCGCTGCTTCCCCGACTCCAGCTGGCGCCGCGACACCGACGCGGGCCGCTGCCACACCCACTGCCGTGGCTGCCCAGGCACCGGCGCTCACGCCGATTCCCGGTCGCGAGGTGGTCGTCTGGCAGACCGTCGACTATCTGCCGGAGACGACCGCCCTCATCAAGCAACGCCTCGACGAGATCGCCCAGAAGAACGGGTTCACCGTTTCATTCGAGGAAATTCCGAACAATCCGCAGGGCTACAACCGCTTCAACGCTGCCGTGCAGGCCGGTACGCCGCCCGATATCTACCGGCTCTATGACTATCAGACTCAGTTCTGGCGCGCGCAAGGCCAGACGACCGACGTGACTGACCTAGTCGCCCCCTTCCTCCAGCAAAACGGCGGTGTGTGGCAGCCGGTGGAGTTGACATGCACCTTCAAGGGTCGCTGGTGGGCGACACCGCTCGCCGTCAACGCCTGGCCGTTCCATACACGCCAGGACCTCCTCGACCAGGCAGGGTTCAAGTTTCCTGCCAACTGGGACGAGTTCCGCCAGCAGGGAAAGGCGCTCACCAAGCCACCGTTGTATTACTACGGGATGACACTCAGCCGCATCAACGACACCAACAACCACACACTCGGGATGGTCTGGACCTTCGGCGGCAAGCTCCAGAACGAGGACGGTTCGCTCGGCGTCACTGCTGACGACAAGGCATGGCTCGACTGTCTCGCGCTGATCCAAACCATGTACATCGAGGACCAGATCATCCCGCCCGGCTCGGTCAATTGGGATGACGGTGGAAACAACCAGGGCTACCAGAGCGAGCAGCTTGTCCTGACCTCGAACCCGACCAGCATCTACAACTGGCTCCTCAAGAACAAGCCTGAGCTCGCTCAGAAGACCCGCTTCTACAGCTACCCAGCTGGTCCGGCTGGCTCCTTCGGTCAAGTGGACGTCTGGACCGAGGGGCTCTTCAAAAACGGCAAAGGCGGCGACAACGCGCGCATCTGCCTCGTTGCACTCATGGAGCCGACCTGGTACGCGAGCTACATCAACGAGCAATTGAAGGGACGATTCCTTCCCTGCTGGAAGGATATGATCAAGCACGACCTCTGGCAGAAGAACGAACTCTACAGCGAGTATCAGAAGATCATCTCGACGGGACGCATCATGGCCTACGCTGCGCCACCGCTCGGTGCCTTCGGCGAACTGGCTACGAAGTTCGTCATCGGCGATATGATGCAGGACCTCTGCGTCCGCCGGCTTTCACCTAAGGAGGCACTGGCGAACTTCGTCAAGGCCGCACAGGAGATCTGGAGCAAGCCGGAGAACCGAGCCTGAACCGGGTCACCTCGCGGGGCACCGCGTACGGAACACGGGGGACGCTCGTCAGCGTCCCCCGTTCGAATCTGTCGGGCGACGAGGTGCACGACCATGAAGACGACGCGTATCCGTTTCGGCGATGCTGCGCGTGCGCCGCTTCTGGCCGGCTGCGCGACGCTCGCTCGCCTCCTGGCACCGACGCTCGGCCCGCTCGGTCGGACCGTCGTTATCGAGAAGGTGCTCAAACCGGGATCGCCCGAAGTCCTCTCGACAGCCGCCCTCGTCGCACGCCGTACCTTCCGCCTGCCGGACCCCTTCGAAAACGCGGGTGCGATGCTGCTCCGTCACGCCGCCTGGCGCGTCTACGAGCGGACCGGTGACGGCACGGCGACGACGGCAGTCCTCGCTGCCCGCTTGCTGCACGAACTCGGCCGCCTGCTCGCCAGTGATCAGTCGCCTCACCAGCTGACACGAGCGCTCGACCGTGCCCAAGCCATCGTCACGACGACCCTCCGCTCCCTCGCACGACCCCTCGAGGATATCCATGACCTCGCGGGCCTGCTGGCACCGCTGGATCTCCCTCCTGAGGTGATGACCGACTTCCTCGAAGGTCTCGAAGCGATCGGCCCAGAGGGTATCGTGCTCGCCGATCCGGACGATGGAACCGACGTCCGCGTCCAGCTCGTCCAGGGCATTCACTGGCAGAGCCGGTTGCTCGCGTCGGAACTCCTTCCGACCGGCACGACCAGCTGGCAGCTCCTCGAGCCGCGCATCCTCCTCACCGACTGGAAGCTCGAGGAGGCGGACCAGCTCGCGCCGCTCCTCGACGACTGCGTACGCCACCGTGTCCGGCGTCTCCTCATCGTGGCGAGCGAGCTCGGCGACTCGGCACGGGCCCTCCTCGCAGCGAACCTCGCCCGGGGTACCCTGGAACAGGTCGCCGTCGTTGCGGCTCCTTCCGTTGGCCTGCAACAGACGCGCATCCTCGAGGATCTCGCAGCGCTCTGCGGGGGGCGCCCTTTCAGACAGCAGGCCGGAGAACGTCCGGAACAGGCACGCCTCACGGACCTCGGGAGCGCTCGGCAGGTACTGGTCACGCGCTGGAACTTCGCGGTGCTCGGTGGGAGAGGGACGCGGGCGGCGATTCGTCAGCGTCTCGCCATCGCTGAGGCGGAACGGGAGCGAGCCGAGGACGAAGCTGCGCGCCGCCGCGCGCAGGAACGGCTGGCCCGGCTGCACGGTGCGTTCCTTCAGATCCGCGTCGGCGGGCAGACACCCAGCGAGCAGGAGTACCGGTTGCTCATGCTCGAGCGGCTCGCTCGCACCATTCAGGTCGCTCTCGAGACCGGGCTCGTCCCCGGCGGTGCGGCGAGCCTCGCCGTGGCAGCCCGCGCACTCGCGAACGAGGTCACCAGCGCCTCACCGACCGAGCGTGCAGTTCTCCGTGCTGCCCACACTGCGCTGCTGGAACCGCTGCGAACCCTCGTCGCCAATGCCGGCATCGAGCCAGGCCCGGTCGTCCACGAGACGCTGGCACAGGCACCGCGCCTCGTCTACGATGTGCGAGACGACCGCTGGGTCGATCCCTGGTCGCATGGCCTGCTGGATCCCCTCGGTGTTCTCGAGGCCGCCGTGGAGGCGAGCTGGAGTCTCGCGCGTGCCTTCCTCTCCACGGACGTGCTGGTCCATCGTACCTGGCCTGCCTCGAGTGCCGAACCGTGAGCATAGCGAAACAGGGGAGACCATGGGAAGAGACACGCACCTCGTCTGGCGCCACCTCACTCGCCAACCCGGCGGCGCGGTTCTCGCGCTCGCGACCGATGGGCAAACCGTCCTCGCGGGCACAGCGAGTGGTGCCTTTCTCGCCCGGCACGACGCTGACACCTGGGAAACGCTCGCACTACCTGACACCTGGGGACGATTGGAACTCGCCAACCCTGTCGTGATCGCGCCCTGGGGTGACCGGTATATCGCGACACCGTTGGGTCTCTTCCGCCAGCAGCCGAACGGCAACTGGCAGCGGTGCCTGGAGGGTGGAACGATCGTCGCGATCCGGGCGGTTGCCGATGGAACGCGACGACTCGTCATTGTCGCTGATCAGCTGGACGGCATCCTCGTTTCCTCCAATGCCGGAACGGACTGGGAGCCCGCCAATGCAGGCTTGCCCCAGCTGGTCGAAATTGTCGACCTCACGCTCTCTCCGCAGTTCGAGCGCGACCGCACTGCGATGCTCGTCACCGCCGATGGCATCTATCTCAGTCGCTCGCGCCGCTGGAGCTGGCACGAGATCGAGTCGGCTCCAGCCATGCTCGAATGCGGCGCGATCGCTGTCGATGAGCACGGACGACTGACGCTTCTCGCCGGTGGAGAGGAGGGACTCTTCCGCTCCCGTGACCGCGGCCGCACCTGGGAAGCCGCCACGCTACCGGTCGAGGGAAGCTGCAGCGCACTCGCCACCGACCCGACCGGCCACTCTGTCGCCGCCGCGATCGATCGCCACGTCATCCGGTCGCCCGATGGAGGAGACACCTGGCAGCGCCTGCCGGACGTACCCAGCCACATCCTGTCCCTGGCGATCCTCGATAGCGAACGCCTCGTCGCCGGTACCCTCGCACAGGGATGTCTCCGCTGGGAGACCAGCACGGCCGCCTGGCTGTCGTGGAACAGCGGACTCTACGGTCGCCTTCCGGTCGGTCTGGTCACGCGTCGCACCGGGGAACTCGTTATCGCCGATTATTCCGGAACGATCTTCCAGTCGGTCGATCGGGGCGAGACGTGGCAGACCGTGATGCTCGAGCGTGGCATCGCTCAGTTCGCCGGCGGAACGAGCGGCCCGGTCTTCGCGCTCGCGCTCGATGCGCTGCTTCGTTCTCATGATGGGCGAGCGTGGGAGACCGTGCACGAAATCACCGATCTCTCGGAATCGGCCTGGCTCGTAGTCAGCGACGACGGCCGGACGGTCTTCCTGGTCCAGTACACGCTCGAGGAGACGCTGGAACCACTGGTCTCGCTCGTCTCCTCGATGGACAGCGGAAACACGTGGCACACCGACGAGACGGACACCTTCGCGCATGTCCAAGGGGCAGCGCTCGCCCCCGATGGTCGCGCACTCGCGCTCCTGGCCCTTCATGCCGATTCGCTGCACCATACGTTGTCGGTGCTCTCGACGTCACGAGGACGCTGGCACCATCACCGCTGGCCCGAGACACTGCCCGAGACGACCATGGCGCGCCTGCTCTGGTCAGTGGACGGGGAAGCGCTCCTCGTCGTCATCGAGACGGACGTGTGGCTGGTGCACCGGCCGCTCGAACGGCCACGGATCGCTCGCATCGGTCGTCTCGACAGTCCGGCCTCCGCGCTCGGCCGCGCTGGCAATTCGGGCTGGTTCCTCGCCGCAGGGGCCCGTCTCTGGTACTGCGAAGCAAGCGGCAAACTCCGCGCGCTCGCCCCTGACCAGCCGGAACAGACAATCGTCGCACTGGCTGGTGACCCAGCTTCGCCTGTACTTTCTGGTTACGCTGCCGACGTGGGCGGGAATGTCTGGTGGTTCTCCCTCGTTGACGGGGGAGTGCCGGCCGCGCACCGTTCGGCTGACAGTCCGGCTTCCTGATCGGACAACGTGAGTATCGACAGCGCCGGGCCGGAGGAACCGGTTGCTCGTCCGCAAGACTTGTTCCCGAGGAACGAGGAGCGAGGAGGCTCGCCGATGCCGACGCAACCGAGCAAGGAACTGGAACGGATCCCGAACCCGAAACCCGAGCGCGACTACGAGATCGAGATCACGACGAACGAGTTCACCTGTGTCTGCCCGCGGACCGGCCAGCCGGACTTCGCGACGATCACCATCCGCTACGTCCCCGACCAGTGGATCGTCGAGCTCAAGTCGCTCAAGCTCTACCTCTGGTCTTTCCGGAACGAGGGGCATTACCACGAGGAGGTCACCAACACGATCCTCGACGACCTGGTACGGACGCTCCAGCCGCGCCGCATGACCGTAGTCGCCGATTTCAATATCCGCGGCGGGCTGCACACTGTCGTCACCGCCCGCTACGAGCAGACGATCGAGGAGATGCGTGCTACCGCAGATTGAGCAGCGCGCCGGACACCCGCCGGAGGCCGGATCGTCCCGCCTGGCTCACTCCGCGCCACCTTGGCCGAAACGGCACATCGATCGGCGTACCGACGACTGCACTGGTGTGGCTGGGCACTCCTGGCTAACCCGTACACTCGACCTGCCCTCCCCGCGCACACAAGAGCGACCGCCTCGCTCTTGACACCCTCAGCGAGGCATCGTATCTTCAACACTGAAGCTTAGCCGACAGTGATCACGCTCGCGAGACCGAACACACGCTGCACAGTTCCGTGAGAGAGCCGATCCGGCACGCACATTGGTCACGCGAACCTGGGTGTCGGCTCGTGTCGAGAGAGCGAGCACTGGGCAGCTGATAACGCGCGAACGCGAGCGCAGGACGTCGGTGAAGCGCGAGCGGTCGTCGAGGAGCGAAGCGGGGGTAGCGATGAGCGGGACGCTGCGGTTTCCGAGCCCGTTCGAAGTAGAAACTCCGGCCGGCTGCGATGGCTGGGAAGAGATGTACCCGGCCTACATGCGCTTCTCGGAGAAACGGCGAGAACTCGAGGAGTCACGCCTCTGGTTCTACAACGGCATGCACTTCCCGGAACCGATCTCGCCTTTCGATGTCATCACCGCTGAGGCCTTCTACGTCGCCATCGGTGAGATGAACGCCCGCTTCTTCTGCATTCCCCCGGCGCTCGGCGTCGATTTCCGCGTACTCAACGGCTACGTCTACATCAGCGGGATTCCAGTGCTCGACCCGCAGAAGGTGCAGGAGCGCGCCGAACTCTTCCAGCGGCGAGCCGGTCACTACTACGAGAACTGGTCGGCGATCTACGAAGACTGGAAGCAACGCGTCATCGCCGAGATCGAGGCACTCAAGCAGATCCCCTTCCCCAGGCTTCCCGACGTCGAACCCGAGGAACTCGTCTTCGCGCATCGTGGCATCGGCACAGCCCAGACGATATTCGAGAGCTACAACCGCGTCATCGAGAGCCTCTTCCGCATCGCCCAGATCCACTGCGAGATCGTGATGATCGGCTTCGCCGCTTACCTGACCTTCTACCAGTTCTGCAAGCGCTTCTTCCCGGAGATTCCCGACCAGCAGATCACGCTCATGGTCTCCGGTATCGACGTCAGCATGATGCGTCCCGATCAGGAGCTCCGAGCCCTCGCCAAGCGAGCCGTCGAACTGGGAGTGGCCGATGCCTTCGTCGAGGGACGCAGCTGGCAGGACGTCTTCGCTGATCTCCAGCAGTGCGAGAACGGTCGAACCTGGTTGCGCGAGTGGGACGAACGCGGCGAGCCATGGTTCTGGATCAACGCTGGCGACGGGCTCCAGCACCAGTTCCGGGCATGGCGCGACGACCCGAGCCCGATCTTCCCGATCCTCATCGAGTACGTCAAGCGCGCAGCCCGCGGTGAGTCGCTCCAGCGGGACACGGCGCCGGTTCGCGAGGAACGCGAGCGGATCACTGCTGAGTATCGCGCGCTCCTACCGAGCGATGAGGACCGCGCTGCCTTTGACCAGCTCCTCAGCCTCGTGCGGCGGGTCTACTACTCGATCGAGGACCACAAGTTTTGGGTCGACCACTGGTTTATGAGCATCTGGTGGAACAAACTGCGCGAACTCGGCGCGCTCTTCGTCGAACACGGTTTCTTCCGCGAAGTCGACGACCTGTTCTACCTCCACTGGACGGAAGTGAGCCAGGCACTCACCGACCTCTTGCTCGCTTGGTCGATCGGTACCGAGGCGTACGGCCCGAAGCACTGGCCGGACGTGGTCGCGCGTCGGAAGGAGATCCTGCGGAAGCTCCGCGTTTTCAACCCGCCACCGGCGCTCGGTGTGGTTCCGGAGGTCATCGCCGATCCTGCCATCGTGATGCTCTGGGGCATCACCCCCGAGCGCCTGCGGGCTTGGGTAACCAAGGACGAAGGAAATGTGCTGCGCGGCTTCGCCGCCTCACCGGGTGTCGTCGAGGGACCAGCGCGTGTGATCTTCGACGTCGCCGAACTCAAGACGGTCGAGGACGGCGAGATCCTCGTCTGTTCGGTCACCGAGCCGAGCTGGGCACCTGTCTTCGCGAAGGTGCGTGGCATCGTCACCGATATCGGCGGCGTCATGTCGCACGCTGCGATCGTCGCTCGAGAATACGGTGTCCCGGCAGTGCTCGGTACCGGTGTAGCGACCAAGCGGATCTGTACCGGACAACGCCTGCGAGTCGACGGGAACGAGGGTACCGTTACGATTCTCGATTGATCCCACCGTGCAGGAGCGAGCAACACGAACCGGCGAGCTGGGCACCGCTCACCGGTGCAGTATCCTGAAAAAGATCGGACCAGAATGGAGATCGCCCCATGGAACTGACGCCGGAAGACGTGCAAGAGATTCTCAAGCTGATCGAGCAGTCTTCATTCGACGAGTTGTATCTCGAGACGCCGCAGCTCAAGCTGATCGTCCGCCGTGGCCACGACGGGACGAGCAGCACCGTCGTACCGGCTCCCCAGCCGGCAACAGCGGCGGAATCGTCCACGCGCCAGGCGAGCGAAGTAGCCGCGACGATACCGGCGGAACGTCCGGCTGCAGCGGAACCGCCCCGCGCGGAGCCGGTCGTGCCCCGCGACGAAACACTGGTCCCGATCGTTGCCCCACTCAAGGGCATCTTTTACCGTGCCCCGCGCCCCGGGGCTGAACCGTTCGTCGATGTGGGGAGCGAGGTGCGCGAGGACACGGTCGTCGCCATTATCGAGGTCATGAAACTCATGCATTCCGTCCAGGCCGGGGTACGCGGAACGATCGTCCAGGTCTGCGTCGAGAACGGCCAGGCGGTCGATCGCGGCCAGCCGCTGTTCCTGGTCCGACCGAGCGAGCCAGTGGCAGAGCAACACCCATCCGCAGCGACATCGTGAGGAGCGACAACCATGGCCAAGCGCATCAGGCTCATCGACGTCACCCTCCGCGACGGAAACCAGAGCCTCTGGAGTGCGATCGGCATCGATACGCGCACGGTCGTCGAGGTCGCTCCCTGGCTCGACCGTTCCGGATTCAAATGCATCGACTTCACGACCAGCACGCACATGGCGATCAGCGTGCGTTATCACCGCGAGGATCCTTACGAGAAGATCCGGCTGGCCCGTCAGCTCATGCCGAACACGCCACTCATCTTCATGACGACCGGCATGCGTTTCATCACCTGGGAGCCAGCACCGCGGACCATCATTCGCCTCGCCATGCGCGTCGTGATCCGGCATGGTATCCGCCGCATCCAAATCGTTGAGCCAATGAACAACATGAGCGCGCTGCTCGAGGCAGCCCGGATCGCCCGCGAGGAAGGAGCGGAAACGGTCGTCGCGGGACTCGTGTACAGCATCAGCCCCGTGCACACCGACGAGTTCTACGTGCGCTGCGCCGAGGAGCTGGCCCGCGAGCCGCACCTCATCGATACGGTCTATATCAAGGACCCGTCCGGCCTCCTCACGCCGGAGCGAGTCCAGACGATCGTGCCAGCGTTACAGCGCGCGCTCGGCGAGGACATGCCGCTCGAGATCCACTCGCACTGCAACATGGGCATGGCACCGCTCTGTTATCTCAAGGCAGCTGAGCTCGGTGTCGAGACAGTGCACACGGCCATCCCACCGCTCGCCGAAGGTACCTCGCTTCCGTCCATCTACCGCACGGTCGCGAACCTCCGCGAGCTGGGTTGCGAGGTCGAGATCGATCTGGAGCCGCTTCAGCATGTCTCGGAGCACCTGTTCCGCCTCGCCCGACGCAAGGGTTATCCGATCGGGCAGCCGCTCGAGTACGACGTGTCCTACTACCGCCACCAGGTACCAGGCGGGATGATCACGACGCTCCGCCGCCACCTCAAGGAGGCTGGGGCTGAGCACCGCTTCGAGGACGTCCTCGAGGAGATCGTGCGCGTCCGGGCCGAGCTGGGCTACCCGATCATGGTCACGCCCTACTCGCAGCTCGTCGCCACGCAAGCCCTCATGAACCTCGAATCGCGCGAACGCTACGAGAAGGTACCGGACGAGGTCATCAAGTATGTCCTCGGACGCTACGGCCCGCCACCAGCACCGATCGACCCCTGGGTCAAGGAGCGCGTTCTCTCGCTGCCCCGGGCACGCGAACTGGACGTCCCCATCGCCGAACCGACGCTGGAGGAGCTGCGTCGCGAGTTCGGCGGCACGATTCCCGACGAAGAGCTGCTCCTGCGCTGGGCTCTTCCCGGTGACCAGGTCGATGCCGCACTCGCTCGCAAGACAGGGAATGTCGGGGTGAACGGGAACGGACTGTCCCATCCGCTCACCCAGTTGATCGCCGAGGTCGCACGACGGCCGACGATCAGCTTCTTCCACTTCGAGAAAGACGGAATTCGCCTGACGCTCAGTCGGCAGGCGACGCACCAGGCCGGAACAGGAAGGACGCAAGGCACATGACCGTCTCGCACGTCGATCTCCGTACCGTCCGTGGGTTCGTGTTCGACGTCGACGGCACGCTCATCCTTTCGGAAAGCCCGGACTGGAGCGGAGCCGTCCCGCTACCGGGTGCAGTCGAGCTCCTGCAGTGGCTCCGGGAACAGGGTTACCCCTTCGCACTGTTCACCAGTGGCAGCACGCACCGGCCGGAGATCTACGCCACACGCTTGCGCGCAGCTGGCCTCCCGATCGAGGACTGGCAAGTCATCACGACCGGGGTGACCGCCGCCGAGATCATCGCGACCGACTACCCCGGGCGTTCCGTCTACGTGCTCGGCGAGGAGGGCACGGTCGCGCCGCTCCAGGCCCGGGGCATTCGGGTCGTCGACGGGAAGGAAGGGGAGACAGCCGGAGTCGTCCTCGTTGGCTGGAGCCGATCGTTGACGTATGATCAACTCGACATCGCCTGCCGCGCGGTGTGGAACGGCGCTGATCTCCTGGTCACGTCAGCGGCACGCGCCTTCGTCTCCAAGCGGGGGCTCAAGCCCGGGTGGTCGTGGTCGATCGCGATCGCGATCGCCGAGACGACCGGCAAGCACCCGCGCGTGGTCGGCAAGCCCTCGGTCGAAGCGCTCCGTGCCGTCGCGCGCTTGCTGGGAACGGAGATCGCTGCGACTGCTGTCGTCGGCGACGATCCTGACCTCGAACTACGGATGGGACGTGACGCGGGAGCCCCGACCGTTCAAGTGCGGACTGGACGCGGCAGCGAACCGATCGAGACACCGCTTCTCGGTGATCTCGTCGTGAGCGGTGTCGGGGAGCTCCTCGAGCTCCTCCGGGAAGCGTGCATGCGGGAAGGAGCAGCCGACCGGTGAGGAGTTCGTCGCCATGGGCGAGCGACGGTACTGGAACGAGGAAATGGAGACGATCGATCCAGCCAGGTTGTGGAAACTGGAGGACGAGCGACTTCGCTGGCAGCTCCGCTGGGTCTGGGAGCGATCCCCTTTCTACCAGCAGAAGTTCCGCGAAGCCGGAATCGATCCGCTGACGATCGGTCGCGATACGCTCCATTTGCTCCCGTTCACGGTCAAAGACGAAGTCCGGAAAACGCAAGAGGACTATCCCCCGCTCGGTGGTCACGCCTGCGTTCCCTTCCACGAGGTCGTCCGGATTCACGCCTCATCGGGGACGACCGGTAAGCCGACACTCGTCGGGTTGACGGAAGCTGATTCGCGAACCTGGAACGAGATCCTCGCCCGCTTCTTCTGGGCGACTGGGGTACGGCCGGGAACGCGCGTCTGGCTCGCGGTGACGCTCGGCTGGTACATCGCTGGTCTCAGCTTCTACGAGGCACTGCGCCAGATGGGCGCGACTGTCTACCCGTCCGGCACGATGGAAGCGTCCCGGACGTTCAACGTTATCCGCCGGGCAGGGGTCGACTACATGGTCTCGAGTCCGACCTTCGTCAATTACCTGACGAACGTCGCACGCGAGCGATTGGGTATCGACCCCGCCTCGTTCGGACTCAAGGCGATGGCCCTCGGTGGCGAGCCGGGTGCTGGGGTACCGCAGATCCGGCAACAGATCGAAGAAACCTGGCAGTGCAAGGTCTACGACGCGATGGGCACTGCCGACTTCGCCCCCATCCTCTGGACGGAGTGCGAAGCACAGGCTGGCATGCACTTCATCGGCCAGGGATTCGTCATCGCCGAGTTCGTCGACCCGGCCACCGGCCAGCCGGTCGAGCCGAAGGAGGGGATGTTGGCGGAACTCGTCTATACCGCCATCGCGCGCGAGTGCGTCCCGCTCATCCGCTTCCGGATCGGTGACCTCGTCCGGATCGAAGGAACGGGCACGTGCGAATGCGGCCGCACCGGGATTCGGATCCGGTGCGTCGGGCGCGTGGACGACATGTTCATCGTCCGCGGCGTCAACGTCTTCCCGAGTGCGGTCGCAGACGTCATCGCCTCGTTCCGCCCACGCGTGACCGGTGAATTCCAGATCCGTCTTCCGGCCCGCGGCCTACCGATCGAGCCTCCGGTACCAATCGTCGTCGAACTCGGCCCTGAGCCCGGCGACCTCCAAAAGCTCAAAAAGGACATCGAAGAAGCGATCCGCGCGCAGCTGATCTTCCGAGCCGTCGTCCACCTCGTCCCCAAAGGTGAACTCGCTCCGACCGGCAGCATGAAGCGCCAGGTGATCGTCCGGAGCGAGTAGGAGAGCGGTCTCTCGCCTGTCTTTCCCCTCCAACGAGGAACTTTTCCACGCTCGGACGCACCTTCGCCAGCACGAAATAAAGGACCAGCAGCTTCCCACCATTACCCTCGCCCCCACCCCGAGAACCACGAGAAGAGACGCTCGACCACTGGCGCGGTCGAACGACGGTCGCGAGCCGCAGCTCAACGGAGCGATCGAGCGCTCGAACGAATCCGCGCAGCTCCGAGCAGCACAGAACGACGGATCGAACAGAGAACGTATGGATGAGACGACAGCCGATCGGCCACGGGAACGCACCCTAGTAAGGCGCGCGTTCCCTGCTCACGCGGATGGAGCGATCGATCACGCACAACTCGAGCACGATCGGTGTGCCTCGCGAACCAGTCTCGTTTCCACTGGGACCAGGCGCTGCCTGACCGAGCCAGTCTCGTTGGATTCGGGCAGATGCCTGAGACGCCAATCCCGTGAAGCACGCTTCTCCCCTGGGCACGTTGTTACGGGGAATGCGATGCCTCGTTCAGCGCCGCATTCGCCGCTGCAGCCGGGCGCGACGCCTCTCGCTCCGGTGAACGGACCGTGGCCAGCCTAGCCAGCGAGCGCCCGCTGCAAGACTGCGAGTACCTCGGCGTTCGCCCGCTGGCTGACCCAGGCGGAGGGCACGAACGCATCGAAGCCGTGGAAGGCCCCGGCGAAGACGTGCAGTTCGGTCAGCACACCAGCCTGCATGAGCCGCTGCGCGTAGGCGATGTCTTCGTCCCGGAAGAGGTCAGCCGTACCGACCATGACATAGGCTGGTGGTAATCCGGCCAGGTTCTCGGCCCGTGCCGGTGCTGCATAGGCCGGAACATCGGGGCCGCCCGGTTCCCGACCGAGGTAGGCGCGCCAACCGACGACGTTCCACTCGCGCGTCCAGATGAGGCGACGGTCGGTGATCTCGTAGCTCGACGGTGTCTCGTTGCGGTCGTCCAGCATCGGGTAGATGAGCAGTTGGAACCGCACCGGGACCTCGCCACGGTCGCGAGCGAGCAAGGCCAGCGCTGCAGCGAGTCCCCCACCGGCGCTCGCCCCACCGATCGCGATCCGCTCGCGGTCGACACCGAGTTGCTCAGCTCGCTCGTGCACCCAGCGGAGCGCTGCGTAGCAGTCCTCGAGTGGCGCGGGATACGGATGCTCGGGTGCCAGGCGGTAGTCGACCGAAGCGACGAGCGCTGGTAACGAGCGCGCGAACTCGGCGCACTGCGGGTCGTTCATCTCCGGCGTCCCCATTACGTAGCCCCCACCATGGATCCAGACCAGCGCCGGGAGTGTGCCCTGCGCCGCGGCTGGCCGGTAGAGGCGAACACGCACCGCCGTGCCATCGTATGTGTTCGGAGCGAACTCGTCAGTGATGGCAACGTCGGACGGGAGCGGCGGCATCAGGCTCGCCAGCGCCTCGCGCAACACCACGATGCGGCGCCGTGCCAGCGCGATATCGCGCAGATCGAGGAGGAGCTCCTCCGGGAATGCGGCGAGCGTTGCCGCGAGTTCTGGGTCGATTCGTTCGAACACCGACATCACTGTACCCCGCTTTCCACGCGCGACCTTCTGGACGACACTGCGACCCTATCGCACGGTCAGAGAGAAAGCAAGGAAGCGTTGTATCGTAGCCAACCGGCCTGTCGCGGTCGGGGAGCCGCTCCCACCCGAGCCGACTTCGGTCGAGCAGTACGCAGCCGCCGGGAGCAGCGTGCATCTCGGCACGCGAAGACGGAACCGCAGCGTGCGAGGCCGCTCCGGTCCTGGCTAACACCGAGTGACTCGACAGCGCGACTCAAGCTGGTGTCATGGTGATCGGCTCGAACGCCGCAACGATCATACTGTAGTAGCTCGGCGCCTCGTAACAGAGCACCTCGCCTCGCATCGGCACGCGACGCATGACACCTGCCAACATCAGCGTCTGCCACAGACCATCGATCGCGGCGTTGGTCGCTTTCTCCTCCGGGAGGTCGATCAGCCGGCCCGGATCGTTGGCTGCCAACGCCTCGACCACGATGCGATCGACTTCCGCTGCATCCGGGTGGAACCCGTACGGCCCATCGGCTCGGTGCGTATGCGCCCAGTCGCAGCTCGCGATGAAGGCGAACCGCCGCCCGTCGCGCTCGGCAGCCACCGCGACCGCTTCACCGAACGTCACGAGCAGGTCACGCGGCACGCGCCGCGAGGGCGTCACGACGACGACCGGCGGGCCGGTATCCTCCTCCGGCGGCGGCGCCAGCACGTCACCGTGGCCGGCCAGGTTCCGCCCGTGACCGAGGAACCAGAGTGGCGTCATGGTGCCCCAATCGAGCGGAATCACCGATTGGTCCCACCGGTTGCCGGCGAACCCCGCCAGCGCGATCGGCACGCCCAGTTCGCGCGCGGCTTCCGCGATCGCTTCCGTCGCTGCCCGATCGAGCGGCACGTTCATCTCGATCTGCCGCCCGTGCCAGCGCAACGTCCCGGCACCGCGTGCCGTATAGGCCAGACAGACCATCCCATCGACACGGACGCCGTGCGGCGTCGCCACGACCAGGACGTCCGGTCGCGCAGACGCACACCGCTGGGCGAGCACCCCCATCGCTGCCCGCGTCGCGAGACCACCCTCGGCATCGTCGGAGAGTTCCGGGATGATCGGAAACCCGTGCGGAGCCACCGCCCCGAAAACGATTCCCATCGTTCCCTCCTCGCCATCTTCCCGGAGGCAGTATCCGGGCTCGCTGGCTCGGGCGCAAGCCGTCCCGAGCATCGCGAGCACCAGCGCTCTCGCCCGCTCCGGTTACACTGCGTTTACACGAGGCATCGATACTCTGTCTCGAAAAGCTCGAGTCATCGGGCTGGGGTGCTCGGAAGGGAAAGGAGGACAGCACGCATGGCCGCACCGACAACAGTCGTACACACGGCACGATCGCGCTGGCGACGGGTCGCGCTGGTCGCTGGCGGCGTGCTCGTCGCGCTCTTCATCGCCTTGCAGGGCATCGCCCTGGCACTGCCACGGACGAACCCGCCCGTCATCGCCGAACCCAACTGGGACAGTCCGCAGACACGCGAACTCTTCATGCGGGCCTGCGGCGACTGCCACTCCAACCAGACGAACTGGCGCTGGTACACCTACGTCGCTCCGGCTGCCTTCCTGGCCTACCGCGACGTCACCGACGGACGGCAGAAGTGCAACGTTTCCGAGTGGGGGGTGGGTGGCGAAGCGAAGTGCGACGAATCGGTCGAGCAGATCCAGAAAGGCACGATGCCGCCGTGGTTCTACCTGCCGGTCCATCCGGAAGCGAATCTTTCAGCGCAGGAGAAGCAGCAACTCATCCAGGGACTGATCGCGACCTTCGGTGAAGGTGGGGAAGGTGGGGGAGGTGGAGAAGGTGGCGAACAGCGCAACCGTCAGGCAGCGCCGGAACAGGAGAACGGCGAAGAAGAGGAAGGTTCGACCAGTCTGCCCGTCGCAATCCGCCCCTCGTGAGCGCGGGGTGGACGAGCGAGGATGAGCAACGCGACACTTGACAAACGCCAGGAGCGTCTGTTAGTCTTTCCCGCAAAGGCGCGGAAGGGAAGCAGTAGCGCGCCGAGTCCGGCCAGCGAGCCGGGGAGTGGTGGGAGCCCGGCCCGGAGTAGCGCGCGAACTCGTCCCGGAGCTGCATGCGTGAACGCGTCCGAGTAGCGCGTGCCGGGATGCGCCCGTTACAGCGCAGAGAGCGGGCGTCGCCACGCAGCGTGGTGACGGCCAAGTAGGGTGGTACCACGGGAACGGCCCGTCCCTTCGCGGACGGGCCGTTTGGCGTCAGAGGGACAGCGATGTTCTATCGAGTCTCGAGCTTGCTCCGACTCTCCCTTAGCCGGCCCCGGGGAGGGGCCACGAGCGACGCGGGACGGGCGTGACGGTCGCCAGAAACGAGCTGGCTCGCGGCCTCCCGCCTGGGAGGCCGTCTGATTGTCAGTAATGACCACCGGAGGGGAGACGATGAGCGAGCGAGTCATCATTTTCGATACGACACTGCGCGACGGCGAGCAGTCGCCGGGCGCGACGATGACCGAAGACGAGAAGGTCGAAGTAGCCCGCCAGCTGGTCAAGCTGGGTGTCGACATCATCGAGGCAGGGTTCCCGGCGGCGTCACCGGGAGACCTCCGTGCAGTCCAGCGGATCAGTCGCGAGGTGAAGGGGGTCACTATCTGCGCTCTGGCCCGCGCCAACCAGCAGGACATCGATGCTGCCTGGGAAGGGGTGCGCGAGGCCGAGCAGCCGCGCATCCACACCTTCATCGCCACCTCGCCGATCCACATGGAGTACAAGCTGCGCAAGACTCCAGAGCAGGTCCTCGAGGCCGCTCGCTTCGCGGTACGCGCCGCCAAGCGCTACGTCGGCGACGTCGAGTTCTCGGCGGAGGACGCGACCCGTTCCGACTGGGACTTCCTGTGCCGGGTCTTCGCAGCTGCGATCGAAGAAGGGGCGACGACGATCAAT
Organism: Thermomicrobium sp. 4228-Ro; assembly: GCF_026241205.1. Taxonomy (NCBI): domain Bacteria; kingdom Pseudomonadati; phylum Thermomicrobiota; class Thermomicrobia; order Thermomicrobiales; family Thermomicrobiaceae; genus Thermomicrobium; species Thermomicrobium sp. 4228-Ro. The sequence goes on along the minus strand of NZ_JAPFQM010000001.1, from coordinate 1,221,557 downwards.
ATCCCGGACACGGTCGGGTATGCTGTCCCGCACGAGTTCGCCGAACTCGTCCGCTATGTCATGGAGCACACACCCGGCATCGAGAAGGTTACGGTGAGCGTGCACTGCCACAACGACCTCGGACTGGCGACCGCCAATACGCTGGCAGCCATCCGCGTCGGTGCCCGGCAAGCTGAGGTAACGATCAACGGAATCGGCGAGCGAGCCGGCAACACGGCGCTCGAAGAGGTGGTCATGGCCCTGCACGTCCGGCGCGACGTGTTCGGCGCGATTCAGCCGCGTATCGTGACCGAGCAGATCGTACCGACCTCCAAGCTGGTTCAGCGTATCACTGGAATCCAGGTCCAGCCCAACAAGGCGATCGTCGGTGCCAATGCGTTCGCCCACGAGGCAGGAATCCACCAGGACGGTATGCTCAAACACCGGATGACGTACGAGATCATGACGCCGCAGTCGGTCGGCTGGGAAGCGAGCCGCCTGGTGCTCGGCAAGCACTCCGGCCGGGCTGGCTTCCGGGCACGTCTGAAAGAACTCGGCTACGGCGACCTGGCACCGGAGCGGATCGAGCAGCTCTATCAGCGCTTCATCGAGCTTTGCGACCGCAAGAAGACGGTGACCGATGCCGACATCATCGCCATCGTCGAAGATCAGCTGGCCCAGGTTCCGCAACGCTACGTCCTCAAGGGCTGGCGTGCCCATTCCGGTTCCGACGGGCGTGCCGAGGCCTGGGTCAAGCTGGAAGTCGACGGGATCGACCGCGAGGCGTCAGCGACCGGCAACGGCCAGATCGACGCGCTGTTCAAGGCGATCGACCGGTTGGTCGGCCGCCGCTGCGAACTGGAGGCCTTCCACGTCGATGCCGTCAGTCCGGGCGAGGACGCGCAGGGCCAGGTGACCGTGCACCTGCGCTGCGGGATGCAGGTCTATAATGGCCGCGGCGTCGCGACGGACGTCATCGAGGCCAGTATCCGCGCCTATCTCATGGCGCTGAACCGCGCTGCATTGACTGCGACAGTACCGGTAAGTGGAGGTGAGTGAGTCGCCATGGGCATGACGATGGCTGAAAAGATCCTGGCACGGGCGGCTGGGCGGAGCCGTGTCGAGCCAGGTGAGATCGTCGAGGTTGCCGTCGACCTGGTGATGACCAACGACATCACCGCACCGCTGTCGATCGCCGAGTTCAAGAAGCTCGGTGTCGACCGCGTCTTCGACCCCAAGAAGGTCGTCTTCGTCCCCGATCACTTCGTGCCGGCCAAGGACATCAAAGCGGCCGAGCAGTCGAAGATCATGCGCGAGTTCGCACTCGAACAGGGTGCGATCTATTTCGAGATCGGCCGGGCTGGTATCGAGCATGTGGTGCTTCCCGAGCACGGCCTGACGCGCCCCGGTATGGTCATCATCGGTGCCGACTCGCATACCTGCACCTACGGTGCCTTCAACACCTTCGCGACCGGTATGGGCTCGACCGATATCGCGGCAGCGATGGCGACCGGTACCACCTGGATGCGGGTACCACCGACGATCAAGTTCGTCTATAAAGGAAAGTTGCCGCCGTTCGTGACTGGGAAGGACTTGATCCTCTATACGATCGGACAGATCGGCGTCGACGGCGCACTCTACGCCTGCATGGAGTTCACCGGGCCGGTTATCGACGAGTTGCCGATGGACGACCGTATCACGATGGCCAATATGGCGATCGAGGCCGGTGCCAAGACGGGGATCTTCGCTTGCGACGACAAGACCCGCGCGTGGCTGGCCCAGGTGACTTCCGAACCCTACGAGCCGGTCGATAGCGACCCCGATGCGCACTACGCGCAGGTCATCGAGTTCGACGTCTCCAACCTGCGCCCGCTGGTCGCGCTGCCACACCTGCCATCGAACGTGCGCCCGGCTGACGAGGTGCGCGACCTGCCGATCGACCAGGTCGTCATCGGCTCCTGCACCAACGGGCGGCTGAGTGACTTGCGCATCGCCGCAGAAATTCTCAAAGGACGGCAGGTACACCCCCGCGTGCGCTGTATCGTGATACCCGGCAGCCAGGAGGTCGCCAAGCAGGCGACCAAGGAAGGCCTGGTCGACATCTTCCTCGAGGCCGGCGCCGTCTTCTCGGTCTCGACCTGCGGTCCCTGCCTCGGTGGCTACATGGGCGTCCTGGCCAAGGGTGAACGCTGCGTCTCGACGACCAACCGCAACTTCCGCGGGCGCATGGGGCACCGCGAGTCGGAAGTGATCTTGGCCAGCCCGGCCGTCGCTGCTGCCAGCGCTGTCCTGGGACGCGTGGCTTCGCCGTTCGAGCTCAACTGAACGACCCGCTGGGTAGCGAGCTGACCGTCTCGCTACCCAGTCGGGCAGTCCACGGACCTGCACGCTGTGAAAATGGAGGAGGGCAGTACCCGTGCCGATGCGCGGGCGAGTGTGGAAGTTCGGCGACAATATCGACACCGACGTCATCATCCCGGCCCGCTACCTGGTGACGATCGATCCCCAGGAGCTGGCCCAGCACGTGATGGAAGATATCGACCCGGAGTTCGCGAGCAAGGTACGACCCGGCGACATCATCGTTGCCGGTCGTAACTTCGGCTGTGGCTCGTCACGCGAGCACGCCCCGATCGCGATCAAGGCGGCCGGGGTTCAGGCAGTCGTTGCCGAATCGTTCGCGCGGATCTTCTTCCGGAACGCAATCAACATCGGATTGCCGGTCGTCGAGGCACCGGAAGCGGTACGCGAGACCGAGACCGGTGACGAACTCGAGATCGATACCGAGAACGGGATCGTCCGCAATCTCCGGACCGGTAAGACCTACAAGGCGACCCAGTACGACGAATTCATCCAGCATATCATCCGGGCCGGTGGACTCTTGAACGCCGTGCGCGAGCGTCTGGCCGCACACAAGGCAGCGGAGGCCGGGCAGTGACCGAGGTACACGTGCTCCTACTCCCCGGCGACGGGATCGGGCCGGAAGTCCTGGCCGCCGCACGGCGAGTGCTCGAAGTGGTCGGGAACCAACGCGGGTACCGGTTCGTTTTCGCGGAAGACCTGGTCGGTGGTGCCGCCATCGACGCCTACGGGACACCGCTCCGCGACGAAACGATCGCCCGCGCGCTGCAGTCGGACGCAGTGTTCCTCGGAGCAGTCGGCGGCCCCAAGTGGGATCACTTGCCGAAGGCGACCCGTCCGGAAGCGGGTCTCCTGCGCTTGCGCAAGGAACTCGGCCTCTTCGCGAACCTGCGGCCGGTACGGGTCTTCGACGCACTGGCCGATGCGACACCGCTCAAGCCGGAGGTCGTGCGCGGCGTCGACCTCATCGTGGTGCGCGAGCTGACCGGTGGCCTCTATTTCGGGCAACCGTCGGAACTCCGCCGCGAGCCGAGTGGCCGCTGGGCAGTCGATACGTTGCCGTACCGGGAAGAGGAGATCGCTCGGATCGTCGATCTCGCTTTCCAGCTGGCCCGCCAGCGGCGGCACAAGGTGACGAGCGTCGACAAGGCCAATGTCCTCAACACGTCGGCGCTCTGGCGCGAGGTGGCGACCGAGATCGGAGCAAGGTACCCTGACGTGACACTCGAACACCAGCTCGTCGATTCGTGCGCGATGCGCCTCGTTGCCCGACCGCGCGACTTCGACGTCCTGGTCATGGAGAACCTGTTCGGCGACATCCTCAGCGACGAGGCGGCTGTCCTCGCTGGCTCGCTGGGGATGCTTCCCTCGGCCAGCCTGCACGGACGCCCGCCGGAACGACCAGGGTCCCCGGTACGCCGATTCGGCCTCTACGAACCGGTACACGGGTCGGCACCCGACATCGCCGGCAAGGGGATCGCCAACCCGATCGGTGCCATCCTGAGCGCGGCCATGCTCCTGCGCTGGTCACTCGACGACGAGCCAGCTGCAGCAGCCGTCGAGCAGGCAGTGGATGTCGCACTCGCCAGCGGCGCCCGCACGGCCGACCTGGCGCGGCCGGGCGAGACGCCGCTCGGTACGGAAGCCTTCACTGGGCGCGTGCTCGAAGAACTCGATCGCTTGCTCGGATGAGAACGCCGACACGCGGGGGTCGACGGTGGGTCACGTCTCGGCCCCCGCGTTGTTTTTGCCGAGAACCTGACGGCAGAACCCGGCACCCACACCGCAGCCGGCAGCTCCTCCCGCACGTGTCCGGTCGAGTGGTACGCTCATCTCCGACGGGAAGGGAGGGGACGTGGCAGCCGCGTCCCAACGTCAGCGCACCAGACGGCAGCCACCGCGTCGCGCGCGTGGGCCGCTCGTCTTCGGTGCCGTCGCGCTCGTTCTCATGCTCGCGCTCGCGGCCTGGGCGGTGCGGGGCTTGCTCCGCACCGAGTCACCGCCGGCCACGAGTCCGGTCGCCACGAGCGAGGCAGGCACGCTCCCGGTCGTCACGCCGACAACCAGCCCGGCCGAAGCCACGGCCACGGTCCCAGCGGAAGCTGGCACACCCGGCCCGACCGCGACACCCACACCGACTCCGACACCACCGGCACCGGTCGTCGTCGGTGCCTTCGGCGAATTGCCAGCACCGAACCTACCGCAAGCTGCCTTCCCGCCCGGTCAGCTCGACCTGATCTTCGAACCGGCGTTCGATCTGGCGACACTTCCCAGCGAGGCTCCGGTCTACCGGCTCGTCCCACCGGACTGGAACGAGGAACGAGTGGCTGAACTCGCGCGCGAGCTTGGTATCGACGGTACGCTTCAGTCCACAGCGACGGGGAGTTTCGTCGTACGGGGCCCAGCCGGACAACTCGTGGTAACCGGCTTCACCGTACAGTATCAGGCAGCCGAACCAGCGGTGGCACCTACTCCGGTGACCACGCCGAAAGAGACACCCGAGCCAACGCCAGAGGCATCCTCGCTCCTGTCCGACGCCATCGCGATCGAGGCTGCGCGGTCCTGGCTCCAGCGTCACCAGCTCGTCTCCACACCGCTCGATGCCGGCACCGTACGCGAGCGCATTCCCGAGCAGGGCCTGGTGATCGTCACCTTCGGCCCGGCGGAGCCATCGCCGGTCCTCTCGGCTGTTCCCGGCGCGACGCTCGCCGTCGCGGCCGATGGGTCGATCCGCCAGGCATTCGTCGCCTGGCCGGCTTCGATGGAATCGTCGACCTACAGCCTGCGACCGGCCGATGCGCTCTGGCAGGACGTCGTGAACCGGCGCGGTACGGTAGAGATCGACGAGTCCGTCCTCAGGCAGGCAAATCTCCCGCTGCAGGGCACGGCCAAGATCACCAAGGCCGAACTGGCCTGGGTCGATGCTGGGCAGGGCATGACACGGTACCTGACACCGGTTGTCCGGTTCCGAGGCACCGCGACGTTCGCGGGCTATCCGGAACCGGTACCGGTGACCGTCACCGTCGCTGCGGTCGCTGCCCAGGTAGCACCGCGGGGTTGAGCGAAAGGGGGTAGGTTGGCACGGTTCCGAGACGCGCTCGTTGGCTCGCGGCTCGTCCTGTTGCTCGTTCTCGCCTCCATCGTCGCCGACCCGCTCGCGCTCCACCGCCCGGTTCAGGCAGCTGGGACGTTCGTGCGCTGGGGCTACTACGTGACCTATGACCGTACGTCTTGGACGACGCTGCAGGCGCAGCTCGGCAACCTGGATATCGTGTCGCCGTATTTCTTCCAACTGCGCGCCGACGGGACGATCGAGGAGCTGAGCGATCCGGCAGCGGACACCCTTCTCCGCCAGAGCAGGTACACCGTCCTCCCGATGATCAAGAACATCCCGCGCTGGGACGAGTTGACACCGCTCCTTGCCGACCCGCAACGACGCGCGGCCGCGATCGAACGGATCGTCGAGCTAGTCGAACGGCGCGGTTACAGCGGCATCCACATCGATTTCGAGGCGGTCAATGCGAGCGATGCGGCACACCTCACCACCTTCATGCAGGAACTCGCAGCCCAGTTGCACGCCCGCGGCAAGCTGGTCACGCAAGCCGTGGTCGCCCGCACTTCCGACACACCGACGACCTGGGGCGGGGCCTACGACTACGCCGCGCTCGCCGCGGTGAACGACTACATGGTGATCATGGCCTACGACTTTCACTACGCCGGTGGCTCGCCCGGTCCGGTGGCGCCGATCGGCTGGGTCCGCCGCGTCGTGGACTACGCGACGACACGCATCCCGGCCGGGAGACTGCTCCTCGGTATACCACTCTACGGGTACGACTGGGACACGACAGCCGGTCCGCCAGCTCGTTCGGTCCGCTACGACCAGGTACAGGAACTGCAACGCCGACCAGGCGCGACGAGTGGGTACGACGCGGTGGAGCAGGAAGCCTGGCTCCGCTACCTGGACGATGCGGACCACCAGCACGAGGTCTGGCACGCCGACGTCCGAAGCGTGACTGCACGGCTGAACCTGGCGCTCGACCGTGGTCTGGCCGGGGTCGCACTCTGGCGACTCGGTCACGAAGATCCCGCTATCTGGTCCGAACTCAGCCGGCTGAACACGCCAGCGACACGCATTCCCGCCTTTCCCTCGACCCCCGAACGCCGCTACTTCCCGGAAACGGGGCACTCGCTTTCCTACGGGTTCAAGGCGTTCTGGGAACGGAGTGGCGGGTTACCGGTGTTCGGTTACCCGCTGACCGAGGAATTCACCGAGATCAATCCTGACCTCGGCAAACCGTTCACCGTGCAGTACTTCGAGCGCCAGCGGTTCGAGTACCACCCAGAACTCGCCGGGACTCCCTACGAGGTGCAACTCGGACGCCTCGGCGCCGAGGACGCCCAGCGCCGCGGGCTGCTCGGCACACCGCCGTTCCAGCCCGTCCCGCCGGAGGTTGCCGGTCAGGACTGTCTCTATTTCCCCGAAACCGGTCATGCGGTATGCGGCGCGTTCCTCGCCTACTGGCAGTCGCACGGTCTGGAGTTCGGTGATCCGGGGATATCCTTTCGCGAATCGCTCGCGCTCTTCGGTTACCCGCTCTCCGAACCGTTCACCGATCCAGCGACCGGGCTGACGATCCAGTACTTCGAACGGGCGCGGTTCGAGTACCATCCGGACAACCCAGAGCCGTATCGGGTGCTGCTGGGGCTCCTCGGAACCGACCTCGTGCGCGCGAAAGGGTGGATCCGGTGACAGCAGCTAGGCGCGTCCTCGTCCTGCACGGGCCGAACCTCAACCTGCTCGGCCGACGCGAGCCGGAGATCTACGGATCGATGACACTTGCGGAGATCGACGAACGGCTCCGACAGCTCGGCGCTGCTCACGGGATCGAGGTCATCTGCGCGCAGTCGAACCACGAGGGTGAACTGGTCGACCTGCTCCAACGCTACGGCTGGGACGTCATCGGTGTCGTCTTGAATCCGGGTGCCCTCACCCACTACAGTATTGCCTTGCGTGACGCGGTCGCCGCGATACCCGCACCGGTCGTCGAAGTCCATCTCTCCAATATCCACGCCCGCGAACCCTTCCGGCACCGTTCGGTCATCGCGCCGGTCGCGGTCGGCCAAATCTGCGGGTTCGGCCCGATGAGCTACGAACTCGCGCTCATGTATTTGATCCGGCGAGCGGAAGGAGCGTCAGGGTGAACACATCGGCACGGCTCGCGCGGCTCCGCGAGCGGCTGCGCGAGCAGGAACTCGATGCGGTCGTCATCACCCATCCCTCGAACCGCTTCTGGCTCAGCGGCTTCACTGGGGAAGACATCCCGCCGAACGAATCAGCCGGGCATCTCGTGATCAGCCACGAGGACGCGGTGCTGGTCACCAGTCGCCTCAACAGTACGCTCGCCCAGCAGGAGGCACGCGGTTTCCGCATCTTCGACCGCGAGCGCGATTTCGCGCGGGGCGACGCCGCGGTGCTCCGCGAGCTGGGTGCACGCCGGGTCGGCTTCGAGGACCGCGCCGTTCTCTATCGCGACATACGTGTCCTCGAGGAAACGCTTGGCGACAGCGTCGAGCTGGTTCCAGTCGGGTCACTCGTCGACGACCTGCGTGTGGTCAAAGACGAGGAAGAGCTCACGCTCATCGCTCGGGCGCAAGCGGTCACCGATGCAGCGTTCCAGGCGGTGGTGCGCGAATTGCGGCCGGGGATGAGCGAACGGGAAGTCGCGCTGCGCCTGGAACAGGCACTCGTCGAGGCCGGTGCGGACGGTACCGCCTTCCCGATCGCGGTCGCCTCGGGGCCACACGGCGCGCTGCCCCACTACCGGCCGACGCAGCGGGCGATCGCAGCCGGTGAACCGATCGTGATCGACATGGGAGCAGTCGTGGCCGGTTATTGCGCCGATCTGACCCGCACCGTCTGGCTCGGCCAGGCGGACGAGCAGCTGGAGCGGATTTTCGGCATCGTCCTGGCTGCCCTGGAAGCCGCCGAGGCCGGTATCCGGCCCGGCATGACGGGACGCGAGGCCGACCGGCTGGCCCGCGAGGTGATCGAGCGAGCTGGCTATGGTGACGCCTTCACCCACTCGCTCGGGCACGGGGTCGGCGTGCGCGTCCACGAGGCGCCAGCACTCTCTCCCGCATCCGAGCAGCCCCTCGCGCCCGGACAGGTCGTGACGATCGAGCCAGGGATCTATCTGCCCGGCTGGGGCGGGGTGCGCATCGAGGATCTCGTCGTCATCCGCGAGAACGGCGTCGAGGTGCTGACACGCACACCGAAACGCCTGCACCTGAGCTGACGGGTCGGTCGTGCGCAGGCAGCGGGAATCCGTATACTGATCGGCAAGAGCGAGGCAAGAAGACCTCACGTTCAGGGGGAACGCCGGATGATCGAGACAGGTGACCTCAGGAAAGGCATGACGCTGCTCATCGACGGCGAACTCGTCCGGGTGCTCGACTTCCAGCACGTCAAGATGGGCCGCGGGAGCGCCTTCGTCCGGTTGACACTCAAGAACTTGCGCACCGGAGCGACGACGACCACGACCGTGCAAGCGGGGACACGTTTCGAGCTCGCCCCGCTCGAGCGACACCGGGTACAGTTCCTCTACGAGGACAGCGGGCAGTATCACTTCATGGACACCGAGACGTTCGAGCAGTTCGCAGTCGATCGAGAGGCGCTCGGCGACGCAGTTAACTACCTGAAGGAAGGGCTCCAACTCGATCTTCTCACGTACAACGGCCAGCCGGTCGAGGTCGAGCTGCCGGTGACGGTCGATCTCCGCGTCGTCGATACGCCACCGGGGGTACGTGGCGACACACAGTCCGGCGGTGGCAAGCCAGCGACGCTCGAGACGGGCATCGTCGTCACAGTGCCCTTCTTCGTCGAGGTCGGTGATGTCGTCCGCGTCGATACGCGCACCGGCGAGTACATCGAACGGGTGAGCTAACGATGGCCGAACCGACCGGAACCGCGTCCGCGCAGCATCCGGACTACGCTGCGCTGACCCGCACCGTCCGCGAACTGGTCGAAGTGATGCGGGCAGCCGGCCTGCAGCGCCTCGAAGTCGCCCAGGGGGATCTGCGCATCACGCTCGAGAGCGCCTCACCGGCTCTCGCTCCCCCGACGCTCCAGGCACACGCCGCTGTCGCACCGGCATCGGTCAACGCAGTACCGGGAACGGCCGAAACGGCAGTACCCACCGAGAAGCTGGATACCATCGTCGCGCCGATGGTGGGCACCTTCTATGCTGCGCCGCGGCCCGGCGCCGACCCGTTCGTGCGGGTGGGTGACCACGTCGAACCAGGCCAGGCAGTGGCGATCATCGAGGCGATGAAGGTGATGAACGAGATCGTCGCCGAGCGAGCCGGGACGATCGTCGAGATCCTGGTCGAGAACGGGCAACCGGTCGAGTATGGTCAGCCACTGATGCGCCTGCGGCCGGATTGACGCGAGGAGACAGGTGATGCTCGGGGGCGAGGTCATCGGCGTCGCAGCGCTCACGCAGCAGATCAAGGAGTTGCTCGAGAGCCACCCCGAGTTCCAGTTCGTCCGCGTGCGCGGCGAGGTCACCAATGCCCGCACCTACGCGAGCGGCCACTGGTATTTCAACCTGCGCGAGGGAGAAGCGACACTCCGCTGCGTGCTGTTCCGGGGCACCGCGCAGTGGCTCCCCTACTTGCCGAACGACGGCGACGAGGTGATCGCCACCGGCTCTATCAGCGTGTACGAGCGCGACGGTGTCTACCAGCTGTACGTCGAATTCCTCGAGCCACTCGGGGACGGCGCACTGCGCCTGCAGCTCGAGCAGCTCAAGCAGAAGCTGGAACGCGAGGGGCTGTTCGATCCGAGCCGCAAGCGTGCTTTACCACCGCTTCCGCGCTGTATCGCCGTCGTCACCTCGCCGCACGGTGCAGTCTGGCACGACATCCAGATCGTGCTGCGTCGCCGCTATCCCTACGTGCACCTCATTCTCGCACCGGCGCGCGTGCAGGGTGACGGCGCGGTCGAGTCGCTCATCGCGGCGCTCGAGGCCGTGCAACTGGACGGGCGAGCCGAGGTGGTGATCATCGCGCGCGGCGGTGGCTCGCTCGAAGACCTCTGGTGCTTCAACGACGAACGGCTGGCCCGGGCTGTCTTCGCGTGCCGTATCCCCGTGGTTTCGGCCGTCGGCCACCAGACCGATTGGACGATCTGTGACTTCGTCGCTGACCACCGTGCACCAACCCCCTCGGCAGCCGCCGAACTCGTGACGCCCCACGATCGCCTGGCGCTCCTCAGCTGGCTGGCTGGACTCGACAATCGCCTGCACGACCTGATGCAGCAGCGATTCGAGCGTGCGCGCGAGCAGGTCGGGCACCTCGCACAGCGGTTGAACCGGGCAGCACCTCGGCATCGTGTGGACAATTTCCGCCAGCGGCTCGACCAGTCGGCACAGCGGCTCGATCGCGCGCTGGCCCAGCGACTGGTCGCTGAACGACAGCGCCTCCAGGCGCTGGTACGCGAGCTGGAGCTGTTGAGCCCGTACGGCCCGCTGGCGCGCGGCTATCTCCTCGCCGAGGACGCGGCGAGCGGCCAGCTCGTGCGCTCGATCGACGAGCTGGCGATCGGCCAGCGGCTGCGCTTGCACTTCAACGACGGACGAGCCGACACAGTCGTCGAGGCGCTCCAACGAGAGGGAACGGGAGGGGGGACGCATGGCTGAACGCGTCGATGGATCCGGTACGCCGCTCCATCCGATCGATCTGTTCGAACAACTCGTCCGAGAGGTCGAGACGATCGTGCAGCGCCTCGAGAGTGGCGAACTCCCGCTCGCCGAAGCGATCCGCGAGTATCAGCGCGGGGTCGAGCTGATTCGGCATTGCAACGCGATCCTCGATCACGCCGAACTGCAGATCAGCCAGCTCCGTCTCGGCGGGCCAACATCGGACATCGGATCGGCCACGGAAGCGCTCGACTTCGCCGGTGATGAGGACGGCGATCTTCCCTTTTCCTGACGCGATGCGCACCGCGACGACCACTGGCACACGATGACCGCTTCCGGTCAGGCACGAGCGTATCGCCTGGCCCTGCCGGAAATACCGGTTTACATCGTCGAAGAGCCGGTCTTCTCGTCTCGCCCTCGAGACCCCCGATCACCAGTCATCCAGCGCCCCAGCTAGCCTCTCCGCACTTCTGACCGGGTGACCGGCGACCAGCTTCCGGGAGACGATCGTGTGAGCCCGGCTGTCCCGACCCGCCGGTGCTAGGAGCCCCCGGGCACGAACACCTAGTGATCCGCAGTACCCGATCGTTCTCCGCCGCCGTCCTACGACTGCCGACCTCCTCGATCGGAAGGCGCACGCCGCCGCGAAACGATCGAGGAGGGCTCCATGCGACGGGCGATCATCCGGCTATTCGTCAGCTTCGTTATCGCGCTGCAACTCGGCGCTGCTGCCATCGCAGCAGCGAGTGCGGACGGGCCACCGGCACGGTATATCGTGCTCGTCGCCCCACAGACGGCCACCAGCGACTTCGCGCCGGTACGGCGCAGTCGTGCGCTCGAGCTGGCCCAAGCAGTCGGTGCACGACCCGATGTCGTCTACGACACCGTGCTGGACGGTTTCGCCGGCTACTTGACACCGCGGCAGGTCGAGCACCTCCGAGCGACCGGATCGGTCGCGAGCATCGTGCCCGACGTCGAAACGCACCTGGCAGCGCAAGCCGTGCCCACTGGCGTGCAACGCATCGGAACACTCGCGAACCCGACTGCCAAGATCGATGGTGTGGACGATCCGCTACCGATCGACGTGGCAGTGCTCGATACCGGAATCGATCCGAGCCACCCTGATCTCAATGTCGTCGGCGGGTACGACTGCACGGGGAGCGGAAGCTGGGTCGACCGGCACGGACACGGAACGCACGTGGCGGGGATCATCGGCGCGCGCGACAACGGTATCGGTGTCGTCGGCGTCGCACCCGGCGCACGACTCTGGGCCGTCAAGGTGTTCGGCGACAACGGAACTGGTTATGTTTCCTGGCTGATTTGCGGCCTCAACTGGGTCGCTGCGAACGCTGGCACGATCAAGGTCGCTAACTACAGTGGCGGAGCCAGCGGCAGCGACACGCCGAACTGCGGAGGCTCGAGCGACCCGCTCCACCAAGCCGTCTGCCGCGTCGTGCAAGCTGGCGTCACGCTGGTCGTTGCCGCCGGGAACGACGGTCGTGACGCGAGCAACACCGTTCCGGCTGCCTATCCGGAAGCCATCGCAGTCGGTGCGATCGTCGACACCGATGGCAAACCAGGCAGCCTTGGGCCAGGCACCAGTTACGGCGCTGACGACACGCGGGCTTCCTTCTCGAATTATGGTCCGGCGGTCGACTTCTACGCACCGGGCTATGCCATCCTGTCCACTGTTCCTGGCGGTGGCTATCAACGGTGGAGCGGCACCAGCATGGCCGCACCGCACGTCACCGGAGCCGCTGCCTTGTATCTCGCTCAGAATCCGGGAGCCTCACCGAGTCAAGTCCAGAGCTTCCTCGCATCGATCGGCGAGGCGGGGTTCTGGGACAGCTTCGGTCAACGGCTCGTCCGAGCGGACTGGAGCAACGGCGGATCCGGTGGAGGCTCCGACAACGGTGGCACCGCACCCCTCACGCACGATATCGCCGTGACGCAACTTTCTGCCCCATCGTCGCTAACACTCGGGAGCACCACCACAGTTACCGTCTCCCTGCGGAATGAGGGAACAGCGAGCGAGACGACCACGATCACGCTCACAGCGAACGGACAGGCGATCGGACAGCCGCAGACGCTATCGCTCGATCCCGGCGCGAGCGGTTCGGTGCGTTTCACCTGGCAGCCCACTGCATCCGGTACGTACACGCTCGAGGCACGTGCGACGATCGCCGACGACAGCGATCCGAACGACAACCAGCGGAGCACAACGGTTTCCGTGACGCAACAGACCAGTCCAACACGCGATATCGCCATTACCGACCTCACCGGCCCGACGAGTCTCACCCGTGGCCAGTCCGCGAGCATCTCGGTGGTGCTGGCAAACCGCGGGACGAGCAGTGTCACTGTGGTCGTCAGCCTGAGCACGAGTCCGGGCAACCCAGCAATGGGAACCGTCAGCAAGCGCGTCACGCTGGCACCTGGGCAGACGCGGACATTGTCCTTCACCTGGCGCACGAACTCGCGGACAGCGCCGGGAACCTATACCGTGACCGCCTCCGCACCGCTCAGCGGGGATGCCAATCCGACGGATAACACACGCTCGCTGACCATCACCGTCGTCGCATCAGCCCGCCGCTGAGCGCACCGCACGACCGGGGAGGAGCCAGGCGCCGGAAATCGGCACCAGGCTCCTCCCTGCTGCATCGGTGCAGCGAGACCGGCACACGAGACAACAGGAAGAGGGGAAACGCCGCGCTCGACCCCGGCACGGGCACGCGTTTCGATGGGCCGTCCCGCTGCGAGCAGTCCCGCTCGTCTCCATGCCGGAGCAGGCGTGCACCGTGCGGCGGTGACCGGCGAGCGCAGGTTCGATCGCAGGTGCCAGCAACGCTGTACCTTGCACCCCCGACAAGCAGACAGAAACCGCACCCCTTGCGCTCCCGTTTGCGTTCTCGTAGGCTGTGCGTGAGCGGACCTGCCGTCGAATCCCCTGGAGCGCCGCGTGACCGGATCGACCGGTCGCACCGCGACTAAAGGGACACGAACACGTGCCGCCGGTGTGACGCCGGACACGATCCTGTGGGCAGCGCTCGCGGTCGCCTGCGCGACGGTGCTCGGTCTCGAGTCGGTGCGTGTCTTCGTCTCCGACAGTGTCTTCGTCATCGACCAGAGCCGACGAACTGTCCTCCTCGTGCTGATGCTGGCGGCCTTCGCGAGCCCACTTCTCGCTCCCGTCGTCAGTATGCTGTCCGGCGGACGGCTGCTGCCGATCGCTGCCGGCGTGCTGGTCGCCGCGCGCGCCCCGCTGCAGTTCATCGAGTGGCCGCTGGCCCGCGTCGTACTGGGAGCGCTCGGCTTCGTCGCCTTCGGCTGGCTCCTCATACCGTTGCTCCGCTGGCGAGCGCGAGCCGGTCTCGGGATCGTGCTCGGGTGCGGGCTCGACCTGGCGATCAGAACGGCGCGAGACACCATCGACCTGCCCTGGCTTCCAGGCTTCGGCAGTCACCTCGGCACAGCCGTGGTGCTGGCTGGGCTGCTCGCCACTCTGGTCTTCGTCCTCGCCGATCGCGGGCCGCTCGAGCCGCGCGGTGCGCTCGGATTCCTCGCGCTCGGTCCGGCATTCGGGCTCGCCCACCTCGTCGTGACGAATCCTGGCTTCGCCGTCGTGCACACGAGCCGCTCGCTCGCTCCCGCGACCCTCGTTCTGACGATCGGCCTCGCGATCGGGATCCTCGCCTTCTCGGTAGCGACCCGGCATTGGTCGGGCTGGGCTGCGACGACACTCATCGGTGCACTGGGTCTATGGCTGGCCTGGGGAGAGGGGTGGCGCGGGACATTCGGCCTGCTGGCGGCAGTAGCCAGCTGGACGATCTTCACGTCGACGGCAGCGATCGGCGGACGTGTCTTGCGGAATCCGGCGAGTACTGGACGAGTAGCACTCGCGCTGGCGCTCGGCCAGGTCGTGCAGGTGGCCTTGCTGTTCCGGTATTTCACGGCGACCGGTGATCGCGTCGTCTTGCTCGGCCTCTGGGGCATCCTGGCGCTCGTCGTCGCACTCGATTGGCCGCGCGCGCTCGCGCCCGGCACCGTGGCGCTACTCCCCCATCTGGCCATCGGGGTCCTGCTCCCACTCGCCGGAGCGATCCTCTGGCAGGCCGTCGAAACACGCGGGCGAGCGACCTCGCTGACGATGATCGGCAACGAACTCGTCGTCATGACCTACAACATCCAGTCCGGCTACGATAGCAGGGATCGCTGGGATCTCGAGGCGACCGCTCAGGTGATCGAGACAGCACAGCCGGACGTCGTGTTGTTGCAGGAAGTCAGCCGTGGTTGGTTGGTCACTTCGAGCACCGACCAGCTCTCCTGGCTCGCTCGCCGACTCGGCATGCAGGCCAGTTGGGGTCCGGCGAGTGCGGACGGGTTGTGGGGCAACGCCATCCTGACGCGCGGGCGACCGCTGGAAGTGCGGACGACGCGCTTCCGGACGACCGAAAACCTTCGCCGGGGCGCGGTCGCGGTGCGACTGGCGACGCCGCACGGGTCAGTGTGGTTGGCCAACACGCACCTGGACGATCCGCGCAGCGCGACCGGTGTCCGGCTCGTACAGATCGAGGAGCTCCTGGTCTTCCTCCAGCCGTGGCGACCAGTCGTGCTGGGTGGCGACTTCAACGCCGAGCCGGGCAGCCCGGAGTACCAGCGCCTCCTCGAGGCTGGCTTGATCGATGCTGCCGCAGCGATCGGAGCCACCGGACCGACTTCAGCCGACCAGCGCCGGATCGATTACCTCTTCGTCACCGGGGAATTCGAGGTCAGCGGCGGCCGAGTGCCGAGCGTCACGGCCTCCGACCACCGACCGGTGGTCGTGCGGCTCACGCTGCGCTAACAGTTTCTGAGACAGCGGAACATGCTCATCTGACCCGCACGCACAGATTCGCGAGACTTACCGGATATTCCACACCGGATTCTCCCGCACGATCGCATGCGGCTGTTACGCCTAAGGCAGGGAGCACACGTTGCAGCCCGTCACTGGTGCACACGGCCAGTATCGCCGATCGGACATGACGTTACGCTGGGAACAGACAGGGTCAAGCAGGGTGCCCCCACAGCCTGGCTACCTGGCTATCTGATTCTCATGGGACATCTCCGGCCAGTTGTCGCTTGAGGCCTCGGGAGGACGGGAGCGATGCCGTTGTATCTGTATTCCTGCTCGCAGGACGGTCTGCTCGAAGTACGGCGCCCCCTCGCTGAAGCTGCTTCTCCGCTGGCATGCCCATGGTGCGGTCAGCCCGCCCAGCGCGTCTTCACCCCACCCAACGTCCCGCGCACACCGAAGTGGATCGCTGAGGGTCTCGCGCGAGGAGCGCTCCCGCCACGAACCGCGTGTCGTGACGCGCGAGGAGAGCGGTCTCCCCTCTCCCGATCCCGAGCCGAAGCCACGCTGGCATCGGTCACACGGGCGCCCGTGGATGATCGGACACTGAGCGGCGGATCGACACGGCTACCGCCCCGGACCGGTACCGGTTCTGCTGCGGGCTCCCGAAGTGAGCGCTGTTTCGGTGACGGGGACAGTGGTACGGGCGTCAGAATGGCCGGCGCGCTGACTGCTACAGCGAACGAGCGAATCGCGCAGCACTCAGCGCAGCCGGATCGCCGGGCGCAGGACCCTCGCCGGAAGACCGCGTCCGCTGGACAGGCTCGCGGTCACCTCGCTGTCCGTCCAGACGAAGAGATCGACCGGCACCGGCACCGGCCGAAAGGCTTCGAGACAGCAGTCCCGCACTCCTTCACGGTCGGCATCATCGGCGATGACGACCAGGAGATCGGCATCGCTCCGTGGCGTGGGCACGCCGGAGGCGAACGAACCGAAGAGATAGATAGCGAGGACGCCGGGGCAGGTCGCCGCTCGTGCAGCCGCTGCCTGGATGGCAGCCAGTACCGCTTCACGATCCAGGAAACGCACGCTCGCAAAACCCGACGATGGCCCGTGCATCGTCGATCGCCTCCGATGCATCACGTTCAGTGTAGTACTCCCCCGGGAGCCCGGCCGGGTAGCCGTTCGGATACCGGGCGAGGACGTCGTGCCGGTCCAGGCGCCGGGCCGCATCGAGGAGCGCCGGATCGATGTCGATCCGGGCGCGCAGACCTTCGAGCAAGCGGAAGACGCTGTCTCCCCAGCCCTCGCCACCGAGACTGAGGAGCAGCCCCTTCACCGCCTTTTCCGCTGCCTGCTGGGCCGCGAACGCGGCCCATTCGTAGTCCCCAGCCTGGCGCGCATGCTCGGCATGCGCCAGATCGCGTTTCGCCTGTTCCAGCTAGTCTCGTCCACGATTCGCCACAACTCACACCCATCGCAGGGACGCGCAGCCGATGCCTTCGACCCCAGCCTAACACAATCGCGGGTACGACGCTGCCTACCGTGCCGATTCAGGTCGACGCGAGAGCCGGGCGTGGGAGCGCCCGCCACGAGCGAGTACACTCGTTGTCGATCACGAAAGGGTGGCCGGCGTCATGGGTATCGTCCAGCGTCTCCGGAACCATATCGGTTTAGTTCCGAACCCAGTGAGTCGCACGACGCGCGAGGCGCATGCGCGCGTCCGCGGCGCCGACGTGAGCATCAGCGTCTGCCCGTACTGCGCGGTCGGTTGCTCGCAGCTCGTCTACACCAAGGACGGGCGCATCGTCGACATCGAGGGGAACTACGAGAGCCCGATCAACGGCGGTACCCTCTGCCCCAAGGGCGCAGCGACCTGGCAGCTCATCCACAGTCCGCTGCGCGAACTCCGCGTCAAGTACCGCGCTCCCTACAGCGACCACTGGGAGGAGCGGCCGCTCGAGTGGGCGATGGAGCGGATCGCGCAACTGGTCAAGCAAACGCGCGACGCGACGTTCGTCCATCGTGACGAGCGCGGCCTGGTGGTCAACCGCACGCTCGGTATCGCCCATCTGGGTGGCGCGACGCTGGACAACGAGGAGAACTATCTCATCAAGAAGCTGTTCACCGGTGGACTCGGCATCGTCGCCGTCGAGAACCAGGCACGGATATGACACTCCAGCACGGTGCCCGGTCTGGGCGCCCGACTCGGTCGAGGTGGTGCGACGACGACGCTGGCGAGCCTGGCCGACAGCGACTGCATCGTCATCATGGGCTCGAACATGGCCGAGAACCACCCGGTCGGCTTCCGCTTCGTCGTGAAAGCGCGCGAGCGTGGCGCTAGGATCATCCACGTCGATCCGCGCTTCTCGCGTACCTCGGCGCTCGCTGACCTCTACGTCCCGATCCGCCCGGGGAGCGACCTCGTCTTCCTCGGCGCACTGGTGAACTATGTCCTCAATGCGGAACGCTGGAACACCGACCCCTTCTTCCGCGAGTACGTCGTCCACTACACGAATGCCAGCGTGATCGTCTCGGGGGAGTTCCGCGACACTGAAGAGCTGGCAGGACTCTTCAGCGGCTACGATCCGAAGCAGCGCCGCTATGACCCGGCGAGCTGGCAGTACGCCGGCGAAAGGCGCCCGCTCGAGGGTGAACGCTGGCCGTGCCGACCGCGCATCGAGCCGGAGCGCGACCCGACGCTCGAGCACCCCCACTGCGCTTTCCAGCTCGTCAAGCGCCACTTCGCGCGCTACACACCCGAACTCGTCGAGCAGGCATGCGGCGTCCCACGCGACCTCTTCCTCGATGTCGCCGAGACGATCCTGGCCAATTCGGGACGCGACCGCACGACCGCTTTCTGCTACGCGGTCGCCTGGACCCAGCACACGATCGGTACCCAGATCATCTCCTGCTGCGCGCTCCTCCAGCTCCTGCTCGGCAACATCGGCCGGCCCGGTGGTGGCATCCTCGCCCTGCGCGGCCACGCCACCATCCAGGGCTCGACCGATATCCCGACCCTCTTCGACCTCCTCCCGGGCTACCTCAAGATGCCGCGGGCTATTCCCGAGCACGCCACGCTGGCCGAGTACCTCGCGAGCGAACGCCCAGCGACCGGGCTCTGGTACGACATGCCGAAGTTCATAGTGTCGCTCCTCAAGGCCTGGTACGGCGAGGCAGCGACACCGGAGAACGAGTATGGGTACGTCTTCCTGCCCAAGATCGGCGGTGATTACTCCTTCCAGTCGATCCTCACCATGATGAAGGACGGCATCGTCAAAGGCCTCTTCGTCATGGGCATGAACCCGGCCGTCGGTGGACAGAACGCCCGGCTGGCACGCCAGGCGCTAGCGAACCTGGACTGGCTCGTCGTGCGCGACGTCCACGAGATCGAGACGGCCTCGTTCTGGTACGACGCGCCGGAAGTGCGCAGCGGCGAGATTCGCCCGCAGGACATCAAGACCGAAGTCTTCTTCCTGCCAGCCGCGATCGCAGCCGAAAAGGACGGCACCTTCACCAATACCCACCGGCTCGTCCAGTGGCACGACAAGGCGATCGATCCACCGGGTGACGCCCGCTCCGAAGCACACTTCGTCTACCACCTCGGGCGGCGGCTGAAGGAGCTCTACGCCGGTGACGACTCACCGGCTGGCCGGCAGATCCAGGCTTTGACCTGGGACTATCCGACGGTCGGGCCGCACGAGGAGCCGGACCTGATGGCAGTCGCCAAGGAGATCAGCGGGTACCGTGTGGCCGATGGTCGACCGGTGGCTGGCTTCCACGAGCTCGCCGACGACGGCTCGACAGCCTGCGGCTGCTGGATCTATTCCGGCATCGTGACACCCGACGGCGAGCACCGTGCCAAACGGCGGCGCGGCGACGACCGGGCCAGTCTGGACTGGGGCTTCGCCTGGCCAGCCAACCGGCGCATCCTCTACAACCGCGCTTCGGCCGACCCGCAGGGTCGCCCGTGGAGCGAGCGCAAGAAGTGGATCTGGTGGGATCCGGAGCAGGGGCGCTGGGTCGGTTACGATGTCCCCGACTTTCCTGCGACGAAGCCGCCCGACTACCAGCCACCACCAGGGGCTCGCGGGCTCGACGCGCACCCGGGAACAGCACCCTTCATCATGATGCTCGACGGCCTGGGCTGGCTCTTCGTCCCGGTCGGTCTCCTCGACGGGCCACTCCCGACGCACTACGAGCCCTGGGAGACACCGGTCACCAACATGCTCTACCCGTCTCAGCCGCGCAACCCGGTCGCACCGCTCATCCTCCGCCCCGACAACCCGTATCACGAGATCGGTGATCCACGCTACCCCTACGTCATCACCACCTACCGCTTGACCGAGCACCATACAGCGGGCGGGATGAGTCGCTGGGTACCGTGGCTGGCGGAACTGCAGCCAGCTGGCTTCGTCGAGATCAGCCCGGAGCTGGCCCGCGAGCTGGGTATCGCCAATGGCGACTGGGTGGTGGTCGAGACCGCCCGTGGCGCAGCTGAAGCGCGTGCGCTGGTCACCGAGCGCGTGCAGCCGCTCCGGATCGCCGGCCGGACGGTGCATGTCATCGGGATGCCCTGGCACTTCGGCTTCGGCGGACTGGCAACGGGAGGGATCGCCAACGAGCTGGCTGCGCTGGTCGAGGATCCCAACTCGCTCATCCACGAGGCCAAGTCGTTTACCTGCACGGTCCGCAAGGGACGACGACGCGAAGGGACTGAACCATGAGCAGCGCGGTGCCGGTCGGGCGGACGCGCGCCCGGCCCGGGGCTTTCGGCTTTCTCACCGATACGACCCTCTGCATCGGTTGCAAGGCCTGCGAGGTCGCTTGCAAGCAGTGGAACCAGCTCCCGATGGACGACTTCGGCTTTACCGGGATGAGCTACGACAACACTGGCGACCTCGGCGCGACCACCTGGCGCCACGTCGCCTTCATCGAGCGGATCAGCGACCGCGAGGGACGGCGACCGACCCGCCTGGCTCCCTTCCAGAGCAACTGGCTGATGTTGAGCGATGTCTGCAAGCACTGCGTCAACGCCGGATGCATGGAAGCATGCCCGACCGGTGCCATCATCCGCACCGAGTTCGACACCGTCGTGATCCAGCAGGACATCTGCAACGGGTGCGGCTATTGTGTCCCAGCCTGCCCCTTCGGTGTTCCCGCCCTGAGCCCGTACGACGGGAAGGCGCACAAGTGCACCCTGTGCTACGACCGGGTGAAGGACGGGCTCGAACCGGCCTGCGCCAAAGCTTGCCCGACCGATGCCATCCAGTTCGGTCCGGTGCATGCCCTGATGGACCGAGCCAGGGCACGCGTCGCCGAGCTGCAGGCACAGGGGATCGAGGCACGGATCTACGGCGACGAGGCGCTCGGCGGCACCGGTGGGATCGGCGGGCTCAACGCCTTCTTCATCCTGACAGCCCCACCGGAGGTCTACAACCTCCCGGCCGAACCGGAACTCCCCCAGCGACGCGTATTCCCCGCTTTCCTGACCAGCGCGCTCGCCGCGCTCGCGCTCGGCCTGGCGGCGCTCCTGTCGTTCAAGCAGGGAAGGAAAGCACGCCATGACTGACGTCCGCACCTGGCGGCATCGCCGCGAACCCGGGCAACCGGTCAGCGCCGAAACGCGCGAGAGCTACTACGGTCTACCGGTGATCCACGGCCCGCACTGGCGCTGGCCGATCGTCTTCTACTTCGTGCTCGGTGGTCTCGCTGGCGGGAGCGCTGTCCTGGCAGCAGTCGCTCGACTCGTCGGTGGACACTGGGCCCGCCCGGTCGTCCGCGCCGGTCGCTATCTCGCTTTTCTCGCGGTGCTCCCTGGCCCCTTGCTCTTGATCGTCGACCTCGGCCGGCCGGAACGGTTCCACCATATGCTGCGCGTCGTCAAGCTCCGCTCGCCGATGTCGCTCGGTGTGTGGGGACTCATCGGCTTCAGTCTCACCGCGTTCGCGAATGCGCTGCGCCAGGCGAGCGACGACGGCCTGCTGGGTCGCAGCAAGCGACTGGCCCGGCTGGTACGCCGACTTCCCGACCGGGGGCTGGCAGCGGCAAGCGCGCTCCCGGCCTTCTTCCTGGCCGGGTACACCGGCGTGCTGCTCGGCGCGACGGCCGTTCCGCTCTGGGCCCGGAACGCGCTCCTGCTCGGACCGCTCTTTCTCTGCTCGGCGCTCTCCAGTGCGGCTGCCGCGCTCTCGCTCCTGCTGGGGCACCAGGGTAAGACGGCACGCGCCCGGCAGGCACTCGAGCGCGTCGAGCGTGTCGCGCTGGCTGGAGAACTCGTCCTGCTCGAGACGATCCAGCGGCGGAGCGGCCCGGTCGTCGGCCGGCCCCTCCGCAAGGGCCTGGAAGGGCAGGCCTACACGGCGGCCCGTGCCGGCACCGCGCTCGCTCTGGCGCTGCACGCGCTGGCGCACCTGCTGCCGCGACGCTGGCGCCGACCGGTCACCGTCTTCGCCAGTCTCGTCGCCCTCGCTGGCGCATTCCTGTTGCGGGCTGCGCTGGTCTTCGGTGGTCGCCGGTCGGCCGACGATCCGGCGGCGACGTTCGCGATCACGCGGGAACGCAATTGAACCGCCCACCGTTGCCCCGGGTCATTCCTGGCTCTTTCGTCCTCGAAACGATCCCCTGTGGAGCGATGCCCCACGCACCGCACACTTGCCTGAGGAACGAGCGGTAGCGAAAGGGAGATGCCCGCTCCGGACAAGCCCGCGCAGACCCCTGTGTCTACTGGCATGCCGATAACTGGGCTCACTGCTGTCGGTATGAGGATGCGTACTCTGGTCAACTCACCGGGTTCTCCAGCACCATGTCAGCGACCCGGATGACGACGCGGTCACCGGACTGGAGGGAGAAGTCGTCCGGTGGGACGATCCCGGTGCCGGTCATCAGGATGCCTCCGTACGGGAAGGACAGCTCCTTGCCGAGCCAGTTGACCAGCTCCTCCGGCAGGCGCTTCATCTGGTCGGTCGTCGTCTCGCCCCGGAAGAGCACCGCTTCGCCGCGACGGATCTCCAGAGCGATCCGAAGACCGCGCAGCATCCCGGGGTGTTCGACCACCACGATGCCGGGCCCCAGCGACCCGGCCCCATCGTAGATCTTGGCTTGTGGAAGGTAGAGCGGATTCTCGCCTTCGATATCGCGCGAGGAGACGTCGTTCCCGACCGTATAGCCGACGATCTCGAGTGTCCGGGTGAAGACAACGGCGAGTTCCGGCTCGGGGACGTTCCAGCGGCTGTCCCGGCGCACGCGGACCGGCTCGCCCGGCCCCACCATCCGCCAGCCCTGTCCCTTGAAGAACAGTTCCGGCCGCTCGGCCTCGTAGACGCGCCAGTAGATGTCCTTGACCTGCGCCTCGGCCATCCGCGCGTCCCGGCTGCGGAGGTAGGTGACGCCAGCCGCCCAGACCTCTTGCTCCGGCTCGACCGGCGGGAGGAGCGGGCCGCTCGCGACGCCCGAGCGGGGCAGCTGAACGAGAACGTTACGCACCGCGTCGGCTGGCAGCTCGAGGAGCCAGCTCAGCCGGAATCCCTCCGGGAGCCACTGTCCATCGCAGGCCCAGCGCGATCCACTCACTGTGCGGTGACGCGTGAGGTACACCTGGTGACCCTCCCTTTCGCGACTATTGTCCCCTCGGTCCCGTCCCCTGTCGAGCATGCATCCGATACCGGCGATGCTGTCCGACAGAAGCGGTACCGAACCAGTGACTCGGTGGATAACCGGTCGTGCTCCCCTGTGTGCTATACCAAAACCCGGCAACCGAGTGCTGGAGGCCCGATGAACACCCGCCATCCGAATGACCGATCAGCCCCGCTCTTCCGCCTCGTCGTCCTCGATATCGACGGAACGCTCCTCGACCCGACCGACGTGGTCCGTCCCGTGGTGCGCGAGGCGATCCAGTCCTGCCGAGAACTCGGAGTCGAAGTCGTCCTCGCCACCGGACGGCGCCTGCGCACGACGCGGCCGATCGTGAGCGAACTCGGTATCCAGCTCCCGCTCGTCCTCTATAACGGTGCGCTGGTCTGGGATACCGAGCACGAGGCAGCGCTGGCCGAGCGGCCATTGGACCGTACGGCACTGGAACGTGCACTGCGGGAGGCGGAACGCGAAGGGCTCGGTGCGCTCGTGTTACGCGGTCCGGCGAGCGGTGAGCGCATGGTTCTGGTGACGGACCCGCTGCCGCGACTGCCGGAGTTCGAGCAGGAACTCCTGCCGCGCACGGGTGATGTCGACCATCGAGCCGCTCAGCAGGTCCTCGAACTCGACGACGTGTTGACCGTCGACCTCTTCGGACCGGAACTCGCGCTGCGGCGGGCGACGGCGCGGCTGGCCCGTGCTGGGCTTCCGATCTATCATCACGGGCCGTTCGAGTGGCTACCGGCGCTGCCGCGCTGGGTCGCCAACGTGCATGCACCTGGCGTGAGCAAGGCGACTGGCGTCGAGACCCTGGCGAGCCGTCTCGGGTTGACGTTGGCGGACGTCCTCGCCGTGGGGGACGGCGAGAACGACCTGCCGCTTCTCCGCGCTGCCGGGCTCGGGGTCGCGATGGGAAACGCGCCGGAACACGTCCGCGCCCAGGCTGACGCAGTCGTCCGGGGGCACGACGAAGACGGCGTCGTCGAGGCACTGGAGCGCTTCGTGCTCGAGCCGTGGCGGCGAGTCCGAGCGCTGGCCTGACAGGCGCTGTGGAGCATCGACAAGACAGGGAAGGGAGGGGGTTCGGTGCAGGTCATCGGCCGGTCGTTGCGTGTCGTGCTGGCCTGTTCGCTCACGCTCATCAGCCTGGTCCTCGCCCCGTCACCCCCCAGCCAGGCAGCACGAGACCCAGCGAGCTACGGCGAGTTCTTCGGTATCGTCGGCCGGGACCCCTGGTACGAGTTCAATACCGATCCCGAGCGGTACCCGGTCCGCACCAACCGCGCGTTCCTGGAGACGATGATGGCCGAGATGGCCCGGATGGGTGCGCGCTGGGTGCGCATCGAGTTCCACGCCGAGTACGACCAGCCTTCCGGACCAGGCTGGATCGATTGGGAAAAGCACGACTGGTACCTCCTCGAGCTCGCTCCCCGATACGCCATGAAGGTGCTCGCCGTCCTCGGCTCCGGCATCCTCGCCGACCTCGATGCGAGCTACGCGTTCTCGCACATCAACGTTCCACCGGACCGCGACGGGCGCAATCGCTATACGCGCGCGTTCGTCGAGCGCACCGCCGACATCGCGGGACGCTATGGCCCAGCGCTCGCGGCGATCGAGCTCTTGAACGAGCCGAATGCGAACGAGCTCCTGTGGGAAGAGACGAACCAGCAGGTGCATGCCGTCCGGCCCGATATCTACGGGCGGCTCGCTGTCGATGTCTACGAGACCGTCAAGCGCCAGAGCCCCTCGACCCGGGTCGTCGCCGGGAGCATTCTCTTCGACCGCCAGGAAGACGGCGACCGGCATCTCGCCTGGCTCCGTGCCGTGTACGAGAGCCCGGCGGTCCAGGACTTCCGCGCACGAACCGGACGATATCCATGGGACGCGCTCTCGCTCCACCCCTATTTTCTGCCCAACGCAGCGAGCGTGCTCGCCACAGTCCGCGAACTCCGGGCCGTGCAGCTGGAGTACGGTGACACGAGTCCGATCTGGCTCACCGAAGTCGGGATGCCGGCTGAACCAGCAGCGTGGTCACCGGCAGGCGTGCTCGACCCCACGCCGGCCGAACTCGCGCAGGCAGCGTTTCTCCGGCAGGTCTACACACTCCTCTGGGAGCAGGCCCCCGAGGTCGAGCGCGTCTTCTGGTTCAAGTTCGAGGACTTCGGCACCAGCCACGGGTATGCCAACTGGGGGCTCGTCCGCCTGCTCGATTCCAGTATGGTCTACGGTCGCGAGGCCATACCCTGGCCGCGCAAGCCAGCGTTCCTCGTCTACCAGAGCCTGGCCCGACCGGACGCGTTGCCGACCAGCCGCGTCGCGCCCCCGGACGATCCCAACGTGCGCTATTTTCCGGAGACCGGACACACCCTGAGCGGGCCGTTCCGCCGCTACTGGGAAGCGAACGGTGGACTGGCTGCCTTCGGCTACCCACTCACCGAACCGTTCTGGAGCGGCGGACGACTCGTCCAGTTCTTCGAGCGTGCCTGCTTCGAGTACTGGCCGGAGTTCCGCGGTACTCCGAACGAGGTGCAACTCGCTCATCTCGGACGCTGGGCGCTCGGGAACCACAGCTTCGCTGCGCAACCACCGCCGGAGAAGCCAGCCCCCGGCGAGCGCTATTTTCCGGAAACCGGCTTCGTCGTCCGCGGCGCTTTTTTGCGATACTGGGAGCAGAACGGTGGGCTGGCTCGTTTCGGGTTGCCGATCAGTCCGGAGTTCCGCGAGGTGAACCCGAGCGACGGCAAAGAGTACACCGTCCAGTACTTCGAGCGGGCACGCTTCGAGTTCCATCCGGAGGCAGTTGGGACACGGTACGAGGTGCAGCTCGGGCTCCTCGGCGCGCAGGCACTCCAGACGCTCGGTTGGTACCGCTAGGTGAACGGGAGGACACGATGCGCGAGCCACTGACGCCCTTTGGCACCGAGATCGTCCCCGCTCCACCAGGTAGTGGACTGCTCCCTTACGGGCTTCCCGATCCGGGACGCGAGCCCCTGCTTCCGGCGCCGCGGGAACTGCGGATCGAAGCAGTCCAGCACGTGGCGATCCGCGTCGCTGACCTCCGCACTGCCGAGTCGTTCTACCGGGAATTCTTCGGGATGGAAGTCGTCTGGCGCGTGCGGCGCGCTGGTGAGCGGTGGGAGTACCTTCCGGCCGACTTCGACTGGGATGCCGGTATCCGTACCGGCATCTACCCCCAGTACGTGTTGCTCCGCAATGGACCGCTCGCCTTGCTGCTCCAGTTCGCAGGGCGCGGCACGGTCTTCGTCGAACCGCGGCTCGTTCACCTCAGCCTGCGGGTCGCGCCCGAAACGCTGGCTGAACTGCGCGCGGACGTCCTCGTCCGTGAGTATCCGGTGGCGCAGAGCGACGAGCATGCGTTCGTCTTCCGCGACCCATTCGGTATCACGTGGCACATCACCGACCTTGCGGAAAGCCAACCGCCCAGCCGTTGAATCACCCGCCAGACGAAGGGACCGCACCAGCATGCTGCATCCGTATCAGGAACTGATCGACCTCCTCGCCGAGACACCGCGGCGGCTGACCAGCCTACTCGAGAACGTGGACGTTCCCTCTGCGACGGGTACGGAGCATTTCACGCGGGTCGTCGCCCACCTCGCGGCGGTCGAAGCGTTGATGCGCGAGCGGATCCTGCGGATGGTCGCGCAGGATACGCCGTACTTCCGCGCGACCGACCTCGCCGTCGTGGCCGAGTCGGTTCCATCGCTCGCCGAGGCACTCAAACGGCTCGGACAGGAGCGCGGCGAGACGCTCACGACACTGATGACACTCTCGCTGAAGGACTGGGAGCGAGCCGCCATCCACGAGACGCTCGGCGAGGTCACAGTCGAGGATCTCGTCGAAGAGCTGGTCGAGCACGATCGCAGACATCTCGAGCAGATCGAGCGCCTGCTCGCTGGTCAGGAAACCCCGTGGCCCCCCGAGCCGAGCTGACGGCCCGGTGCCGCTGCCTCGACGAGCGCCAGGACCTCCTCGAGCCGGTCGTTCGCCGTCACTGCTCGCACGACCGTCTCGTCGAGACGTTCCTCCCACGGAGCCAGCGCCGCCGAAAGGTCTTCAGCCCTTTCCACCGCGATCGCCGTCGCGCGTGCCGGGACACCCATACGCTGGAAGTGCTCACGATAGCCAGGGAATCGCTCGTACCGGGCTGCTTCGTCTTCCAAGCGGGGGAGCGCCGCTTGTCCGAGGGCGACACGCACGTACGCGTAGCGCTTCGGGAGCGGTCGGCCGGCCGCCTCGGCACCTTCGCGGAGCCAATCGGTCGAGCGATCGACGAACTCCGGTGTCAACCAGTTGAAGAGGACAGCATCGGCGACTTCGCCCGCCAGCCGGCACATGCGGGGGCCGAGCGCGGCGACGACCAGTTCGCACGAGAGCGCCGCTCGGAGCACCTGCGCCCCCTGACGGACTCGTTCGAGCGCTCCGCTTCCGGCGCCCGAACCGATCCCCAAGCGCAGTCGTTCGACCGGCAAGTCGAGTTCCCGGACACGTTCGACGATCCGCTCCGGCGTCCAGCGCGAGAGCGGCAAGACCCCCACACCGAGCGCGATGCGGCTCGTCACCGCAGCTGCAGCGGCCAGCGCAGCCAGTCCATCACCGTCCGGCGTATCGTTGACCCAAAAGGTGCGATAGCCCAGTGTCTCGCAGGCGCTCACCGCAGCACGGATCACCTCGTGGGACACTGCAGCGGCGAGGCCGAACCCGCGTGCACCCATCGCGTCCTCCCCAGCGAATCTCGACCTCTCAGTCCCGCTCCATTGTTGCAGAACGACCGGAGATAGCGTTTCCGGAGCCGAGAGACACTGGCATATCGGCTACCGCCCAGTGCGATACAATGAAGGGTTCGTCCGGCAACGCTCGTCGCGAGCCGGGACGAGTAAGGTTGGCAACGATGAAGAGAGCACAGGACAACCGACCGACGCGGATCGTGATCGCCGGTGGTGGATTCGCTGGGGTCACCACTGCCCACGCGCTCCGGAAAGCAGCACGCGCTGGCGACATCGAAGTCGCCGTGATCTCGCGCGAGAACGCATTCGTTTTCTATCCGCTCATGCCGGAGGTCATCTCCGGCGCGCTGCGGGTCGAGACGATCCTCACCTCGATCCGGCACGTCGTACCGCATGCTCGCCTGTACGCCGGCGAGTTGACGGGGATCGACCTCGAGCGACGGACCGTGACGATCCAGCACGGCCTCTACCAGCACCAGCAACACCCTCTCGAGCTTCCCTACGACCATCTGGTGCTCGCCCTCGGTGGTGTCCCAGCGACCTTCGGTATCCCCGGACTCGACGACTACACGTTCGATGTGCAGCGTCTCTCGAACGCGTTCGCGCTGCGCAACCACCTCATCGATCTCCTCGAGCAGGCCGATATCGAATCCGATCCGGACGAGCAACGACGACTGCTCACCGTCGTCGTCATCGGCGGTGGGCCGACCGGTGTCGAGGTCGCGGCCGAAATCCGGAGCCTCTTCACCCACGCGCTCCCGTTCTACCGGAACATCCGCCCCGGCACCGAGCGTATCGTGCTCGTCGAGGCCCTACCGCGGCTCCTCACCGGCTTCCCGGAGGAAGCAGCCGAGCGGGCCGCGCGCGAGCTCCGGCAGCGTGGCATCGAGGTCTCGCTCGAGCGGAAGGTCGTCCGGGTCGATCCGGCAGCAGTCATGTTCGATGACGGCACATCGATCGAGTCGCGGACGGTCGTCAGTGCGATCGGTGTGGAGCCCAACCCCATCGTTCGCTCCTTCGGGCTTCCGCTCGATTCGCGCGGGCGGCTCCTCGTCGACGAGTTCCTCCGTGTCGCTGGATTCCCCGACGTCTGGGCGATCGGCGACAACGCTGCGGTGACCGATCCGGCGACAGGCCGCCCGTACGCGCCGACTGCCCAGCACGCAGTGCGCCAGGCCAAGCTGTTGGCCAGGAACCTCGTCGCCAGCCTCAGCGGTCGCCCGCTCGAACCGATGCGCTACCGCACCCGTGGGATGATGGTCACGCTCGGCGACCACGCTGCGATCGCCTGGCTCGGACGGGTCACCGTGACAGGCTTTCCGGCCTGGTGGCTGTGGCGGACCTATGCGCTCCTGCAGATCCCGCGCTGGGACCGGCGGATCCGCCTGGCGATGGAATGGACGCTCGACCTGCTCTTCCCGCCCGAACTGGTCCAGCTCAAGGTCGGCCAACCGGCACCGGCGACCCGGCGATTGGTCGAAGCGGCACTCCGCAGGCTCCGCGAGGCACCAGGGCCGGTCGAATCTCCCGCGTCACCAGTGGTCAGCTCAGGAGCGCGCCGCCAGTGACCGCAACGCCGCGACCGCAGCCTCGACGTCCGGGAGTTCTCGGAGCGGCGCACGGTCCCGGTGGACGATCGTCCCGTCGCGGTCGACGACGACGAGCGCCCGAGCTGGCACCTCACGGTAGCCCGCCAGCTCGTCCAGCTTCACGTCGTAGGCGGCGATGACATCGCGGTTCCAGTCGCTGAGGAAAGGAAAACCGACCCCGAGTTCGCGTGCCCAGGCGGCTTGAGCGAAGTGGCTGTCGCAACTGATCGCATAGACCTCGGCGCCGAGCGCACGGATCTCCTCGATCCTGCCCCACAACTGGGACAGTTGGTTCGCTCAACCACCGGTGAAGGCGAAATGGAAGAACGCGAGGAGCGCGATCCGCTCTTGGAGGATCTCGCTCAACGCGAGTGGTCGACCGAGCGTACTCGGTAAACGGAATTCCGGTGCTCGTTCACCGACTCGTCCTGCCATGCCACGTCCTTCCCGCTCGACGCGCTTTCCGCTCGCCTTTCCGATGGTACGATACCCGAAGCGAGGGACGCGAGTGCTGGAGGGAGCGCGAGAAGCCGTGCAGCTGTTCAATTCGCTCACTCGAACGATCGAACCGTTCGCGCCGGCCGACGGGCGAACGGTACGACTCTACGTCTGTGGCGTGACCCCCTACGACACCACGCACATGGGCCATGCGATGACCTATCTCGTCTTCGACGTCTTCAATCGGATCTGCCAGTTCCATGGCTGGCGCGTCAAGTACGTCCAGAACATCACCGACATCGATGACGACATCCTGCGGAAGGCGCGTGAGGTGGGCGAGCCCTGGGATCGACTCGGTGATCGCTATATCCGCCAGTTCCAGGAAGACCTGAACGCGCTCAACGTCCTCTTCCCGTCCGTTTTCCCCCGAGCGACCGAAGAAATCCCGCTCATGATCGAGATCATCCAGCGGCTCATCGAACGCGGCGCCGCCTACGTGCGGGACGGGAACGTCTACTTCCGCGTCGCCAGCGATCCGGATTACGGGCAGCTCTGTCGCTGTAGTCGCGAGGAGATGATCCGGCTCTCGGCCGAGCGGGGCGCCGATCCGCAGGATCCGCGGAAGGAAGACCCGCTCGATTTCGTTCTCTGGCAAGCTGCCCAGCCCGGCGAACCGACCTGGGACAGTCCCTGGGGACCGGGACGGCCTGGCTGGCACATCGAATGCAGCGCCATGGCGATGAAGTACCTCGGCCTCCAGATCGACGTGCACGGGGGCGGTTACGACCTCATCTATCCGCACCACGAGAGCGAGATCGCGCAGTCCGAGGGCTATACCGGCGCCAAGCCGTTCGCGCGCTTCTGGGTCCATGTCGCGATGGTCGAATACCAGGGTGCGAAGATGTCGAAATCGCTGGGCAATCTCGTCCTCGTCCGCGACACGCTGCGGCGTCACTCCGGCGATGCGATCCGCCTCTACCTCCTCAGTCACCACTACCGGACACCGTTCGCCTACGAGGACGACGGGCCAGCCCGCTTCGAGCCGCTCGTCCGGCGGTTACGCGAGGCGGTCAACGCGACCGGCGGCTCAGCGACACCGCTCGACCTCGCACCGCTGCGCGACGCGATGGTCGCTGCCCTCTCCGACGACCTCGATACACCGCGCGCGATCGAACTCCTCGCCGAGGCAGGTGAACGGCTCCTGACCGCCGCGCGGGAGGGGCGCGACATCGAGCGGGCCCGCGAGCAGCTCCGCGAGATGGGCGGGCTCCTCGGCCTCACCGTGACACGGTGACGTCGCGCCAGAGGATGTACGGCACGACAGAACGGGAACGACAGGGTTCTCTCCAGTCGCGGACACTCGACGCGGGTTGACCGCTGACGACTGGAGGGAGACGAAGCGATGAGCCAGGCAATGCGCGAAATCGCTTACGACCTGGCGTTCCTGCGTGCGACCTACTTCGATGCGAGCAACCTGGCCAGCGATCACGAAGCGGCGTTCTTCATTCCCTCGTACGATCTCTGGCGAAGCTACGAATTCTTCCACCTGTGGTTCACCGCGTTCATCGCCGAGTATATGCCGGAAGACCACCCAGTTCGGCAACGCCTCTGGAGCGACCCGTACAACCTCGCACGCGTGAACGCCCGTGCCTACATCCCAGCTGACGACGACCACGAAGGGTGGCAAGCGCTCCGCGATGCGATCGGTGACCTCTACATCGTCCGTTTCCGGTACTGGTTCCCCGGGCTCGCTGAGCATCCGCTGGCACGGACACTCGCCGAGGAGTTCGGCATCGTGCGCTGGCTCGACCTGGCACTCGAGGATCCCGGAGTGCCGACCGGTTTCTCGATGGTCGTCCTGGATCCCTTCGGCGGGAACTGGACACGCGGCTGTCTCGACCGGTACACCTTTCCCGTCCCACTCGACATTACGGCTGAGGAATGCCAGGCCAGCCTGCGCTGGATCGAAACGCTCCTGGAGCATGCCACTGCAGCGGCCGAAGAAATCGAAACGATTGACCAGACCGTCCAAGTCGCACTCGCCGACAGTGATTTCGATCTTGCCCAACTCGTCGGCACGTGGGCATACCAGAAGCGGTGGTTCGACGCCGCGAATCTCGAGTTACCAGAACGGATTCGCGCGTTCCGCGAGTTGCTCCGCTATTCCCTGACCGCGATGGGGCAACTCGAAGCCGAGCGGCCACCCGAGGAACTCGAGATCCGCGACCTCGTCACTGCCTTCCGGCGTTTCTGGGCGATCTGGTTTGCCTGGTTTCCGGCCACCGTAGCCGAGGCCCACGGCGCGTCGCTCGATCCTTTCCCGCCAGCACCGGACGACACCACCGGCTGGTCGAACGTCGCCGAGACGCTCGGTGAGCTCCCGCTCGTGCGCTTCAGGTACTGGTTCGCAGACCTCGCTGCCCAAACGTGGGAGCACCTGCTCGCTCGCGAACTCGGTATCGCTGAGCGGCTCGCCGCGATCTTGACCCACCGTGGCACACCGATCCTGACGGCCCCTGACGAACCTGCACTCCTCGCCCGCACGTGGCATTTCACCCCGAGCGGTCTGCCACCGGTCACAGCGGACGAGGCACGCCGGATCTTCGAGTGGCTCGAACGCCTGCGCGAGCGGATCGAGGCAGTACTGACCATGATCACTCTCGGCAAATGAAGCGGACGAGTGCACGCCGCAGCTTGACAGCCTGTCCTGGTTGCGGCAGGCTGGAACCGGGACACGAGGAGGGTAGTCATGGGCGAAATTCTCCCGATCAGTGCCGGTGTCGTCGTCGGACTCATCTGCTGGCGGATCGCATCGGTTCGCCTGCGCACCGTCGCGCTGGTGGCGTTGAGCGTCATCTTCGGTGCGCTAGCCAGCCTGATCAACGGTGAGCTGGCGTTGACCTGGGGCTTCCTGTTGATCGACATTCCCTTGGTCTTCCTGGTGGCCGCCGGCACGAGCGTCGTGCTAGCACGCGTCTTCCCGGCACACGTCGTCCAGCGACGCTGAACGAGAGCGGGCCGCCTGCGGGTGGCCCGCTCGCTGCGACGCGCAGCCACGGAAGGGAGACCGCATGGACGAGGGACGTCGCTGGCGCTGGTGGCAACGTGGCGTCATCTACCACATCTATCCTCGCTCGTTCGCCGACAGTAACCGCGACGGAATCGGTGACCTCGAAGGAATCCGGCAAAAGCTCGACTACCTCGTCTGGCTCGGGGTCGATGCGATCTGGCTCTCGCCGATCTTTCCGTCACCGATGGCCGACTTCGGGTACGACATCAGCGATTACTGCGACGTCGATCCGATCTTCGGCACCCTGGCCGATCTCGACCGGCTGATCGCCGATACCCATGCACGCGGCCTCAAGGTCATCCTCGACTTCGTGCCGAACCATACCTCCGACCAGCACCCGTGGTTCCAGGAAGCGCGGAGCGCGCGCGATCACCCGCGCCGTGACTGGTACATCTGGGCCGACCCGGCCCCGGACGGTGGCTCGCCGAACAACTGGCGCAGCGTCTTCGGTGGGAGTGCCTGGGAGTTCGATCCTGCGACCGGGCAATACTACCTGCACACCTTCCTCAAGGAGCAGCCTGACCTCAACTGGCGTAATCCGGAAGTCCGCGCGGCAATGTTCGACGTGCTGCGCTTCTGGTTCGAGCGGGGAGTGGACGGTTTCCGGATCGATGCGCTCCGCTTCCTGATCAAGGACGCCTCGTTTCGGGACAACCCACCGAATCCGGACTATTCACCCGACCAACTACCGTTCAACGAGTTGATTCCCGCTTACAGTGCCGACCAATACGAACTCCACGAGATCCTGGCAGCGATGCGCCATGTCACCGACGCGTTCGGCGAGCGGGTGCTGATCGGCGAGATGTACATCCCGATCAGCCGTCTCGTCGCCTACTACGGCTGCCGCCACGAGCGAGAGCTGCACTTTCCGTTCAACTTCCAGCTCCTGCTGATCCCTTGGACCGCACGCCAGGTCGCTGCCACGATCGACACCTACGAAGGGTTACTCGGCCCCGATGACTGGCCCAACTGGGTCTTGAGCAACCACGACCAGCCACGGGTCGCGACGCGCGTCGGCGAAGCGCAGGCACGCGTGGCGGCAATGCTGCTCCTCACGTTACGCGGTACACCGACGGTCTACTACGGCGACGAACTCGGCCTCGCCGACGTTCCCATTCCACCCGAGCGCCGACAGGATCCGCTCGAGCGGACGATCGGTCCGGGAGCGGGACGCGACCCCTGCCGTACTCCGATGCCGTGGGATGCGAGCCCCTACGCTGGATTTTCGACTGTCGAGCCGTGGCTCCCCCTGAATCCGGACTACGAGACCCGCAACGTGGCCGCACAACGCGAAGACCCGCGGTCGATGCTCCGCCTCTACCGCGAGTTGCTCCTGCTCCGCCGCGCCGAGCCGGCTCTCGCTATCGGGCAGTACCGGCCGCTCGGCGTGACGACGGACGTCCTGGCCTACGAGCGCACGGCTGGTGGTAGGCGACTCGCCATCGTCCTCAACTTCAGCGGTCATGAGCAGGGTTTTCGCCCGTCTCGTGAGCCACTGGACGGGTATGTCCTGCTTTCGACGCACCTCGACCGGGACGGCGAGCCGGTGCGCGGCACGCTTCTCTTGCGCCCCAACGAGGGTTGCGTCGTCGCCCTCAGCGGATTGCCGGGCCGTTAGCCACCACCGACAACCGTGCAACCGGAGCGTCAGATGCGTTCGTCGTAGACCAGGTCGTTGCGCCGCCAGTGGCCGGCACTCGCCCGTTATAGGACGCAGCGCAGCTTCGCGGTACGCCGCGGCACGCACAGCCGCTCCTGGCCCCGATACGTCTTGACACCGGACGCCGAGC
Source organism: Thermomicrobium sp. 4228-Ro (assembly GCF_026241205.1). NCBI lineage: Bacteria > Pseudomonadati > Thermomicrobiota > Thermomicrobia > Thermomicrobiales > Thermomicrobiaceae > Thermomicrobium > Thermomicrobium sp. 4228-Ro. The sequence goes on along the minus strand of NZ_JAPFQM010000001.1, from coordinate 1,186,429 downwards.
ACTGCACCATCGTCAGGCTGACGGCTGGAGCCGGAAGAGGGTGGAGCCGAGGCGTGTTCGATGTCGTCAGCTGTGGGGAACTCCTCGTCGACTTCGTCGCGCTCCGGCGGGGCGTGCGGCTGGCCGAGGCACCGGCGTTCCGCCGGGCCGCTGGTGGCGCACCGGCCAACGTGGCCGTCGGTGTCGCACGGCTCGGCCGGCGAGCGGCTTTCCTCGGTCAGGTCGGTGACGACGACTTCGGCCATTACCTGGCAGAAACGCTCGCGCGCGCCGGCGTCGATGTGCGGGGGTTGCGTTTCTCGCCGGACGCACGCACAGCGCTCGCCTTCGTGAGCCTCCGTGCGGACGGTGAACGCGACTTCCTCTTCTACCGGCACCCGAGCGCCGATATGCTCTGGCGTCCGGAAGACGTCGACCGGACAGTCGCCAGTACGACGCGGATCTTCCACTTCGGATCGATCTCGCTGATCGAGGAACCAGCACGCTCAGCGACGCTGGTAGCCATGGAGACTGCCCGCGAGCACGGAGCGCGGCTTTCCTACGACCCGAACCTGCGTCTCGCATTGTGGCCCTCGCCTGAAGCGGCACGAGCGGGTATGCTCCGTGGGCTCGAGCACGCCGAGATCGTCAAGCTGAGCCGCGAGGAACTCGCTTTCCTCACCGGGTCGAGCGACCCGGCCGCCACACGCCAGCTGTGGCACGACCGCTTGCAGCTGCTCGTCGTGACGCTGGGTGCGGCCGGTTGCGCGTATCTCACGCCGCAGGAGGAGGGAGAAGTACCCGGCTTCACTGTGCCAATCGTCGATACGACCGGCGCTGGCGACGGGTTCGTGGCCGGACTCCTCGTCGGGCTCCTCGAGCAGGGCTTCGACTGGTCGAAACGCGCGGTCGAACAGGTACTCCGGCTCGCGAATGCCGTCGGTGCGCTCGTCTGCACCCGGCGGGGGGCGATTCCGGCCCTCCCCACCCGCCGCCAGGTGCAGCGACTGTTGACGATGTCGGGCGACGTGTCGCGTCACGAGTGAGGAGCGAGGGATGGACCGAGAGCACGTCCGCGAGTTGGACCGCATCGTCCTCGGCGAGATCTGGACATCCAGCGAGGCCTGGCGGAACCTCGTCTACCTCTGCGATGACCTCAGCCATCGCTTCGCCGGGTCGGAGCGAGAACGGCGTGCAGCCGAGTTCCTCGCTGACCGGATGCGCGCCTATGGACTCGAGAATGTCCGACTCGAACCGTTTCCCATGGCGACCTGGGAGCGTGGGCCGTGCCATCTCGCTGTCGTGGAGCCGCTCGAGCGGGAACTCCCGGCCATCGCCATGCCCTACTGCCCGACCGCACAGATCGAAGCTGACGTGATCGACGTCGGCGAGGGCGAACTTCCTGATTTCGAGCGCTTGGCCAGCGAGATTCTCGGGAAGGTCGTGCTCACCGACGCCGAGACCAACCGTCCCGGCGAGCGCAAGAGTCACCGGACCGACAAGTTCAACTGGGCCGTCCAGCGCGGTGCGGTCGCTGTCCTCTTCATCAACCAGAACCCGGGCCAGCTCCACATTACCGGCTCGCTGACTGGCCGCAACCTGAACGGGACACGCGCCATCGACCGCGAGGCACCGATTCCCGGTATCGGCTTGAGCTACGAGACTGGTCAGTTTCTCCGGCGTCTCGCCGAGCGTGGCCGGCTGCGCGTGCGCCTCGCGACCGAGAACCGGACGCTCGACGCGGAGTCAGCGAACGTGATCGGCGAGATTCCCGGTAGCACACGACCCGACGAGATCGTCCTCGTCGGCGGGCACTACGACAGTCACGATATCGCGCAAGGGGCCGGCGACGACGGTGCTGGCACCGTCGTCGGGCTCGAGGTGGGGCGCGCGCTCGCCCAGCTCCGCGGCCAGCTCGCGCGGACAGTCCGCGTCATCTGCTTCGGTGCCGAGGAGCTCGGGCTGCTCGGCGCCTATTTTCATGCCACACAGGCAGCTGCGCGCGGAGAATGCATCCGCTTCGTACTGAACCTGGACGGGGCCGGTCGCGGCACGGGCGGGCAGGAGCAACTCGTCCTCTCGGGACTCCCCGAGCTCGTGGCATATTTCCAGGGAATCGCCCGCGAGCTTCCCTACGATTTCGCGATCCGCGACGAGCTGAACGCGCACTCCGACCACTTCCCGTTCGCCTTGCGCGGGATCCCGAACGCAACGCTGAGCAGCCGCGATGCCACTGCCGGGATGATCGGGCGCGGATGGGGACACACCGAGGCCGACACGCTGGACAAGGTGACGTTGCGTAGCATCCAGATGGCTGCTGCGCTGGCGGCGCGGCTCGTGATCCGGCTCAGCGAGGACGAGAACTTCCCTGGGCGACAGCGGACGCCGGAAGAAGTGCGTCAGCAACTGGCCGACGCTGGCCTTCTCGAGCGGGTGCGGGCGACGGAAGGTCCGGTGATCTAGCACGCGCAGCGGGTGCTGGGAATGCAGCCAGATCGCTCCCAGCACCCGCTACCTGACTGTCGGGCGAGCGAGCCCCCGAGCGACGCGCTCTTCCCGGTCACGCCTCGTAGACGGTCGCGCCACCGATGACCGTACGGAGCACGCGCAGCTCAGCCAGTTCCTCCGGGTCGACCGTGCGCGGGTCGCGCTCGAGGACGACGAAGTCGGCCAGCATACCGGGCCGGATCATCCCCTTGCGCTGCTCCTCGAAGGTCGCATACGCGCCGTTGACCGTGTAGAGCGGTAACGCTTCCTCTACGGTGATCGCTTCTTCCAGGGCATAGGAGCGCCCACTCGCTGTCCGCTCGAGCACAGCAGCCTGGATACAGCGGAGTGGCTGGTAGGCGGACACAGGGCAGTCGGTCGAGAAGACGAGCCGGATACCCGCCTCGAGCAGGCTCCGCAACGGATAGGTCAGTTGAATCCTCTCGAGTCCCAGATGCCGGATGAAGCCATCGCCGTACTCGGCGATGAAGATCGGCTGGCTCACGACCAGCACGCCGAGCCGGGCGATCCGGTCGATGAGGTCGGGACGCAGCACCCCGCAGTGCTCGATCCGGTGCCGGTGATCTGGCCGTGGCAGCCGCGCGAGCGCACGCTCGTAGGCATCGAGCACCATCTCGATCGCCCGGTCGCCGATCGCATGGGTCGCGACCTGAAAACCTGCCGAGTGCGCCTGCCAGACGAGTTCGTCCAGCTCCTCTTGCGTCCAGATCGTGATGCCGTAGTTGTCCGGGCGGGGATCGTTCAGGAAGGAACGACTCACGGCAGCCGTACGGCCGATGAGACTTCCGTCAGCGAAGAGCTTCACCGGGCCGATGCGCAGGTGATCGTCCCCGAAGCCTTGCTTGACCCCGAGTCCGAGCAGATGCGGGAGCAGCTGGTGCCGGATCATCATCGAGGTACGGAGCTTGAGTACACCACGTTCGACCGCTCGCTGGTAGGCCTCGACCTGGAGCGGGTGGTCGGAACCAGCATCCTGGCTCGAGGTGATCCCGGCCGCGACATACGCATCGTTGCAGCGGCGCAGCGCCTCCACCATGTCGTCGAGCGTCGGAGCAGGGATGACCCGTTCGACGAGCTCCATCGCGTTCTCCTGCAGGAGCCCGGTCGGCTCGCCGTGCTCGTCGCGGACGATATGGCCCCCAGGAGGATCGGGGGTCTCCCGCGTCACACCGGCGAGCTGGAGCGCGAGCGAGTTGGCGACCAGCATGTGGCCCGAGCTGTGCGTGAGCACGAGCGGATGCACGGTACTGGCCCGGTCGAGGTCGGAGCGCGTGGGATGGCGGTGCTCGGCGAGGACGTTGTCGTCGTAGCCACGCCCCCGGATCCAGGTTCCGGGCGCTGTTCGGCTCGCTCGCTCGGCAAAGCGCTGGACGATCTCCTCGATCGACCGCACCGCTGGGTACCGACAGTTGACCTGGCCGAGCACGAAGCCGAAGTTGATCATGTGGTTGTGCGCCTCGTTGAACCCGGGCAAGCAGGTCGCGCCGGCGAGGTCGAGTCGCCGGTAGCCGCGCGGCAGCGCTGCCTCCACGTCGGCGATGGAGCCGGTCGCGACGATCCGCTCGCCGATCACGCCGAACGCTTCGACGGTCGGCTGCGCGGGATCCATCGTCAGGATCGTTCCGTTCGTGACGAGATAGGCGTCCATCGTGCGTCCTTTCCGCGAGTACGACCGGAGAGCTACTCTGCTTCGGCACAGTAGCGGGATCGAGTCAGGCTGGCAAGTCGCACACTATAGACAACTGCAGCGACGCAAAGACTTGAGTCGATGCGCAGGTATCGACCCCGTCTTCCCGAGCCACGGAGAGGCGAACGCTGAATGGGACACGCAACACCACTCCGGCCAGCGAGGACTCGCCAGTACGACCCCGTGCTGTGAACGGGCCTGTCACGATCCCCCTGCCGTCCAGGGAACTGCCCTCCGCGGTGCGCGCGTCCTGCCGCACGACCGACCGCATGGTAGTGCGATGCTGCGGTTGCCTCGCTTGTATACATTTTGCAGGCATTGACAACTATCGATACACCCCGTACACTGACTCCGGAGGTGAGCGATGGACGGTCGGTGCTGCCCGATGGAGTCTCCCGATGCAACGGTGGCGACCATGCCGATCAGCCGTATCGCCTCGCTCGCCCGGGCACTGGCCGACGAGACACGCCTCACGCTCCTCGCCCTGCTGACCCGGTACGAGGAACCGCTCTGTGTCTGCCACCTCGTCGAGCACGTCCCGGTCGGACAGCCGACGGTCTCCCATCACCTTCGGGTCCTCCGCGAGGCAGGCCTCGTCACTGTCGAACGACGCGGAACCTGGGCCTACTACGCAGCGACACCGCTGGCTCAGAACGTGCTCCGTCAGCTCAGTCACCTGCTGGCCGATCCGGTCACCGTGCCGTGAAGAGCGTCCCGAGACGGAGGGCGGGAGAATCATCGCGCTTACATCGATAGACATCAATTAATGGATCAATCTGAACGACCAGGACACCCGAGAGCGCGCCGAGCTGCTGCGCGAGAGGAGTCTGGGCGAACGAATCGTGAGAAGGAAAGGAGACTCGTGATGCCTCATCGCGACGAGCTTCCCGTGGTGGTCATCGGAGCGGGGCCGATCGGTCTCGTCGCCGCGGCCCATCTCGCAGCTCGAGGGTTACCCTTCCTCGTCTTCGAGAGCGGAGACGCTGCCGGAGCATCGATGCGTCGCTGGCGCCACGTACGGATGTTCTCCCCCTGGCGCTACAACGTCGATCCCAGCGCCGCCGAGCTTTTGGCTGAGCAGGGCTGGGTCGCGCCCGATCCGGAGCAGTACCCCACCGGTGCCGAGCTCCTGGCCAGCTGGGTCGAGCCGCTGGCGACGCACCCGTCGATCGCACCGTACCTGCGCCTCGGCCACCGGGTCACGGCTGTCGCCCGCCAGGGCCGTGACAAGCTTTCCAGCCGCGATCGCGCTGGTCGGCCGTTCCTCGTCCGCGTCTCCACGTCGGTCGGCGAGCAGGAGTTCCTCGCTCGCGCCGTGTTGGATGCCTCTGGTGCTGTGCCGAACCCGCTCGGAGCATCCGGTCTTCCGGCGCTCGGCGAGACATACCTCGCCGAGCGGATCGCCTACGGGATGCCGGATGTTCTGGGCAGCGAGCGTGAGCACTATGCCGGAATGCGGACACTCATCGTCGGTGCGGGACACTCCGCTTTCGGTGTCCTGCTCGACCTCGTTGCGCTTGCTGAGCAAGTACCAGGCACCGAAGTCCACTGGGCGATCCGCCGCCGCTCGCTTACCGGCCGTCTGGGAAGTCCCAGCGACGAACTTCCGGAACGAGGGCGTCTCGGCCAGCGAGTGGCTGAACTCCTGGCCAGCGGTACCATCACGCTGCATACCGGTGTCCTGGTCGATCGTGTCGAGGCGGACGGGGCCGGCATCACGGTGTACAGCGGCGAGCGCGCCCTTCCGCCGGTCGACCGCATCGTGTGTGCGACCGGTTATCGTCCCGATCTCGCGCCGCTCCGCGAGTTGCGACTGGCTCTCGATCCGATCGTCGAGGCGCCGGTCGCGCTTGCCCCGCACATCGATCCACGCTCCCACAGCTGCGGTACGGTGCCACCGCACGGCTTCGCGGAACTCGCCCATCCGCAGGAACCGGACTTTTTCATCGTCGGGCTCAAGAGCTACGGGCGAGCCCCGACGTTTCTGCTGCGGACCGGCTACGAGCAAGTGCGCTCGATCGTCGCGGCTCTGGCGGGAGACTGGGAGGCAGCCCGTCGTGTCGAACTCGAGCTTCCAGCGACAGGCGTGTGCTCGGGAGAAGCGGGTGTGGCCTGCTGCAGTGAGCCGACCGAACCAGAGTGCGTGGCCAGAACGGTGCAGGTACCGCTGCAGCTCCGCACCGATTCGCTCTGCTGCACTGCGCCGTCGAACCGAGAGGAGCAATTTCCGACCTGCCCCTGGCCCCGCCGTGGCACGGTGCCGAGCCCGACCGACTGCACCGACCAGTCGAGCAGTGAAGAGCCTTGCTGCGCTGGGAACACGGCGCGTTCGACCGTCGGAACATCGACGTGTTGCTGAGCAGCTCACGCCGTCGACTCGCGAGCCACGCGCTGCCCTTCTTCGCGGAGCAACCAGCGGGCGAGCAGCGCCAGAATGATGATGAGATAGAGCGTACCGCCACCGATCCACATGAGGAGACCAGCGAGTTGCTGGTCGACGAGCGGAGTGAACCCCCATGGCATCGCCACAGAGCGGTACGGCTCGTAGAGCACCTCGTCCGCCAAGGTGAGGATCGCACCGATGATCGTGCTCACGACGGCAGTGATGAAGACCATGAGGCTCGCCCACAGTCCGCTCACGCGGTGGTGCCGTGGGACCGGATCGATGATCGGCCACCAGAACAGGAGCGCCGTTCCAAAGAAGCTGAGGTGCTGGAGGTCGTGCACCGGCTGGCGCAGGACAGCTTGCTCGTAGAGCGCAGGAAAATGCCACACGACGAGCGCGAGATTCGCCAGCGCAGTGGCGACCAGCGGGGCAGTGAGCACGGTCAGCAGCCGGCGCATCCAGACGGGACGGAGCAACAGGCGCGTCAACACGCCTGCCCGCTGGGGCGGCAACGCGCGCAGCATCACCTGAACCGGACGGCCGAGCAGGATGAGTGGGGCGGTGATCTGGATGAGCACCAGGTGCTGCGCCATGTGCATCGTCAAGAGTTCGTCGTTCCAGGTGTCCAGCGGCCCCGCCAGCGCGACGAGCGCGCTCAGCATGCCCGCGTAAAAGAGGGCTGGCCAGCTCGACGGAACCATGCGGCCGAGTTGCCGCAAGCGCCACAGCGCGAGCGTATAGGCGAGTACCGGGACGAAGACCAGCAGGAGCGCCGGCGGGTAGAGCGTGATCCCGAGCACGCTCGGGCAGGTCGGACAAACGTGGAGAACCGGTAGAAACATCGGGCTACCTCGCGCAGAACCGCACTCGTTTCCTCGTCAAGCGTATCACTCTGAGCATGCCCTCCCCCGCCGATCCACTGCGGGCGTATACTCGAGCGCCGGTAGCGAGCGGGGCAACTGTCGCCGCTCGCCGAGGTGGGAGATGGAGACGAGCGAGTCGAGCTCGTCAGTCCGCAACGGAACGAGTGTCCCGGGCACGCACCCGGGAGACCGGTATATTCGCCGCGTCGCTTCCAGCGACCTTCCGATTCGGGAGATCGCCCCTGGCCGTTTCGTCGCCGAACTGACCGAGCCAGCGAGCCCACTTGGCAAGGCATGGTACCGCCTCCGGCGGACACTGATCGGACGGCCGCTCCGCACGGCCGAGGCACCACACCAGCGAATCGGCAAGGCACAGGCACTCGCGGTCTTCTCCTCGGACGCGCTGTCGTCGACCGCGTATGCCACCGAGGAAATCTTGCGTGTACTCATCCTGGCCGGCAGCGCAGCCTATGCGTTCGTGCTGCCGATCGGCCTGGCCATCGTCCTCCTGCTCGCGATTGTCCTGTTCTCTTACCGCCAGACGATCCGGGCCTATCCGCACGGTGGCGGCACGTACATCGTGACGAAAGACAATCTGGGTGTCGGCCCAGCACTGGTCGCCGCCGCGGCACTGCTGAGCGACTATGTCCTCACCGTCGCGGTGAGCATCTCGGCAGGTGTCGCAGCGATCACCTCGGCGTTTCCCGCACTCTATCCATTTCGAGTCGAACTCGCTGTCGCAGCGATCGTCCTGCTGACGATCGCGAACCTGCGCGGTGTGCGGGAGAGCGCTACCATCTTCATGCTTCCCACCTATGCCTTCATCGCGAGCGTCGGTGCCTTGATCCTGCTCGGCCTCGCCTCACTCGCTGGCATCGGGCCACATCCGCATCCCGTCCGCTACCAGGCACCACCGCCGACGAGTCCGCTCACCCTATTCCTCATCCTGCGCGCTTTCGCTTCCGGTAGCACCGCGTTGACCGGTGTCGAGGCGATCGCTGATGGTGTGCCAGCGTTCAAGGAACCGCAAGCAGACAACGCACGGACGACGCTCCTGGCCATGGGGCTCATCCTCGGATCCCTCTTCAGCGGGATCACGCTCCTGAGTTACCACTTCCACCTCGTTCCGAGCGAGCGCGAGACGATCGTCTCGCAACTGGCCCGGACGCTCGTCGACGGTTCACCGTTCTACTACGTGATTCAAGCCGCGACCGCGCTGATCCTGTTCCTGGCAGCCAATACCGCCTTCGCCGACTTTCCGCGACTCGCGTACTTCCTGGCACGCGATCGCTTCCTGCCGCGCCAGTTCCGCTTCCAGGGCGACCGACTGGCCTTCTCGACCGGCATTCTGACCCTGGGCATCCTGACCAGCTTGCTCGTCATCGCCCGTCACGCCAGCGTCTCGGCGCTCATCCCGCTCTATGCGGTCGGCGTCTTCACTGCCTTCACGCTCTCGCAATCGAGCATGGTCGTCCACTGGTGGCGGCATGTGGGAGGCGACTTGCTCCGGGTTCCCTGGCACAGCCTGGTGATCAACGGCTTCGGCGCACTCGTGACCGGCATCGTGACCGGAGTCATCGTGGTCACCAAGTTCACGCATGGTGCCTGGATGGTCATCGTCTTCATCCCCTTGCTGATCGGCATGATGCTGGCCGTGCACCGTCACTATGTCTCGGTCGCCGAGCAGCTGCGTGTCGCCCCTGAGGAAGCGCGCCGTCGTCTGCGGCTCGTCCCCCGCCGCAGCGTCGCCGTCGTCCCGGTCGCTTCGCTCAACCGTGCCTCGCTCACCGCACTGACCTACGCGCGCTCGATCGCCGATGATATCGTCGCTGTCCATGTCGCGACCGAGCCGGAATCGGGCGAGGCACTGCAGCGACGCTGGCAGGAGGCTGGGCTGACGATCCCGTTGATCATCGTCGACTCACCGTACCGAGAACTGCTCGGCCCGCTCGTCGCGGTCATCGAGAAAATCCACCGCGAGAAGGGTGCGCCGCTCATCACCGTCGTGATCCCCGAGTTCGTCACCGCCCACTGGTGGGAGCGCTTGCTCCACACGCAGACCGCCTGGCGGCTTCGCCGGACACTCGTCCAGATCCCCGATTTGGCGATCACGATGGTTCCGTATCACCTTCGCGAGTAGCCCGCTCACGGGCGACGAATCAGGACCGGTACCGGCGCGTGAGCGAGCACGTGTTCGGCCGTCGAGCCCATCGCCACATCGCGCAGACCACTCCGACCATGGGTGACCATGGCAATGAGGTCGACCGTGCGTTGCTGAGCAACTTCCACGATGACGCGCTCAGGCCTCCCGTCCGCGACCACGATATCGACCGTATAGCCGGCGCGCGTCAACCGTTGCGCGACCTGCTCGAGATACGCCGTCGGGTCGTCACCGGGAACATCAGCCTCGATCCGCTGCGCTCGCGCTTCACGCACGTGCAGGAGGACGATCTGCCAACCGGTCGTGCCCAGCAGCGGGAGCGCGTCGAGAACCGACTCGGCGATGCGCGAGCCGTCCAGCGGCACCAGGGCGCGATCGAGCACCGGCTCTTTTGCGGGAGGCGAAAGGTGCGCTGGGACAACGAACACTGGGGCGACACCACTGACGATCACCTGTGCGGTGACCGAGCCGAGCACGAGGCGACGCCAGCCGGCTCGCCCGTGCGCCGCCATGACCACGAGGGGATCGGGGTACGCTCGAGCGAGGTCACAGAGGATCGTCGCTGGGTCACCTTCCTCGACGACGAGATGCACGGCTGAGGCGCCAGACAAGCTTCGCGCTACACCATCGAGGTAGTCCCGACACTCGCGTCGCCAGTCCTCGAGCAATGCCCGCAGCAGTTCTTGCTCCCGCAGCGACCGCAACCCGACCGGTACTTCGAGGACGGAGACGAGAACAACTGTCGCACCGGTACGGCGGGCCAGCGCCCTCGCCCAGGGCAAGACGAGCTCGCTGACTCCGTGCGGTTGCGGTTTCGTCCGATCGTATTCCAGGGGCACGATGAGCGTTGGCACCTTTTCACCCTCCACTACCGCCACTCTTGCGTCGAACGCACCTCGGTCGCCGACCGCGCGGCCCGACGTTCCGCGAGGAGCAGCGACACCACGATGCTGATCGCCAGCGTCACCATGACGATACCGAGCGAGAGCGCCGTCGGAATTTTGTAGAAGTCCTGGATCAGCATCTTGACGCCGATGTAGCTCAAAATGAACGCCAGCCCGTAGCGCAGGTAGGCCAGCCGCCGGATGAGTCCGGCCAAGAGGAAATACATCGAGCGTAAGCCGAGGATCGCGAAGACGTTCGAGGAGAAGACGATAAAGGGGTCGCGGGTTACCGCGAAGATGGCCGGGATCGAGTCGATCGCGAACATCAGGTCGGTAATCTCGATCAGGACGAGCACCACGATGAGCGGTGTCGCGTACCGCTTGCCGTCGATGCGGACGAAGAACCGCTGCTCGAAATAGCGCGGGACGATCGGTGCAAAGCGCGAGACGAGCCGGATCGCGATGTTGTTCTCGACATCGACCTCACGTTCTTCCTTTTCCAAGAGCATCCGGATACCGGTGAAGACGAGGAAGGCACCGAAGAGGTAGAGGATCCAGTGAAACTGGCTGATCAGCCAGGCACCACCGAGGATCATGATGCCGCGCATGATCAACGCACCGAGAATGCCGTAATAGAGCACCCGGTGCTGGTACTGCGCCGGAACCGCGAACGCCGTGAAGATCAACACGAAGACGAACATGTTATCAGCGGAAAGCGAGAGCTCGATGAGGTACCCCGTGAAGTACTGCAGCCCTGCCTCGTGTCCTTCGATAGACCAGAGGAATGCACCGAATAGGAGCGAAAGGCTCACCCAGAAGGCGACCCAGAGCCCAGCCTCTTTCATCTCGACAACGTGTGCCTTCCGGTGGAAGACGCCAAGGTCGAGCGCGAGGAGCGCGAGAATCAACGCGAGAAAGGCGATCCAACCCCAAGGCGGCACTTCGACCATCGGAACAGTCACCTCCCTCCGTTCGTCCGTCCGGCTCGCCCCGAACGAATGCAGAGAGGCGAGCCAGACGGATCGGATCGATCCGTCGTGGTCTCGCCTCTCTGCACGTCCGACCGAGGGATCGACCCTGTGCTGACGACCGGACGAACCAGCGGCTTCGCTGGGAGGCTACTCCCCACGCGCCCAGCGAGTGTACTGCAACATTGCACCGGGGACAACCGTGCCTTCGAAAGGCCCGGTCGACCACTCCACACCTGACCGAGCGCTCGAGGGCATGGTAGAGTGCCATCTGGGCGATGCGTGCGACATGCTGCCCTCCACCTCGCACCGGCACGGCGATCCCCTAGGAGCCCATCGCCCTCATTGCCGATGCGACGACAAGCACAAGCCTGCACCGTTGAGGAGTCAGCTGTGGAGTTCTGCCTCGACCTCTCGCATCACCGCTGGGCTCGGGCCAACGATCCTCGCCAGGCTACCGAGTGGACGCTCGAGACGGTCGCTGCAGCCGACCGCGCTGGACTGCACTCGGTCTGGTTGAGCGAGGATCCGGACGGCTGGGACGCGATCGCCGTGGCAGCAGCCGCTGCGGTGCGAACGGAGCGGATACGCATCGGTACCGGTGTCACGAACCCATTCCTGCGTCACCCCGTCCAGATCGCGATGGCAATCGCCACACTCGACCGGTTGTCCAGTGGCCGCGCATTTCTCGGCCTCGGTCGTGGACAACCGGAGTTCTACGCGCACGGGCTCGGCATACCGGTACGCCGCCCGCTCACCGCCGTTCGTGAGACGGTCGAGTTGCTCCGCCAGTGGTGGCGACCGCCACACCGCGCCACACTCGCCGGTACGCACTTCGTCGTGCACGATTGGCCACTCAGTATCACCCCGTTGCAACGACCGGTTCCGATCTACCTGGCTGCGCTGGGGCCGAAGGCCCGGCAGCTCGCTGCCGAGCTCGCCGACGGTATCCTGATCGCCGACTTCGCCAGCGAGCCGTTCCTCGCCGCAATCCTGCCCGAACTGCGCGCTCAACTCGCTGCAGCCGGCCGCGATCCGAACCGGTTTGCAGTCTTCGTCCGCACCAACCTCGTGCTGACCGATAACCCGGAGCCAGCCCTGGAGGAACGAAAGCTAGCGTTCGCACTCCTCGCGACACTCCCCGGCATGAGCCAGCAGGTCATCGTCCCCGGTTTCGACGTCGAACGGCTCGTCGCAGAGCTGCGCCAGCTGCTGCGGATCGAGGAGCAACTCCAGGCTGGACGCCCCTGGCACGACATCCGGCGCGCGGCTGACCCAGATCGGATCCGTCAGCTCGTCCCGACGGAGCTCATCGCGCAGCTCTGCCTCATCGGCCCCGCTGACCAGCTGCGGGCGCGCCTCGCTCGCCTCGCCGCAATCGGGGTCACGCACGTGTTCGTCCGGGCGTTGCCCGAACCCGATCCTGCCGCGTACCGCACGCTCGTCGAGACACTCGTCAGCGCTCCAGCGCGACCGGAGTCGTGAATCCGCCGGCAACCGCTTGCCCCGCCCGACTGCCGAGATGCGGAACCGCGCGGTCCTCGCCGAGCATCGTGAGCGGGAGACGCCCATCGGAGCCTAGAGCCACCGGCACAGCCTGTTCGAGCAGCACTTGGCGGTAGATCGCCTCGTAGGCGTCTGCCATCGCGACGCTGGAGAAGTGCCGCTCGACGTGGCGTCGGCACGCCGCCCGGTCGAGCTGGTCCACGCGGCGTACCGCCTCGACCATCTCGTCCAGTGTCCGCGTGCGGCAGATGAAGCCGGTGACACCGTCGACGACGATCTCTTCCACGGCACCACCCGGGAACGCGATCACCGGTGTCCCGCAGGCCATCGCCTCAGCGAGGACTAATCCGAACGGCTCCGGCCAGTCGATCGGGAAGAGCAAGGCGAGCGCACCACCCAAGAGCTCAGCCTTCTGTTGCTCGTCCACCTCGCCGAGATACTCGACGCCGGGTGTGTCCAGTAACGGCAGGAAGTGCTGCTCCGCCCACTCGCGGTCCGCTGGGTCGATCTTCGCCCCGATCTTCAGCGGCAGCCTGACTCGACGGGCGACCTCGATCGCCCAGTCCGGGCGCTTCTCGGGCGAAATGCGCCCGACGAACGCGAGGTACGGCGGATCGGCCGGCTCCGGGCGGAACGGGAAATGTTCGAGCCGCACACCGTTGTAGACCGTGCCGACCCAGCGCAGCGGCAGATCAGCCAGGGGCGCACGCTGGCTCCAGCTGATGCTGATCAGGCGCTGGTCGGTGAACCGACCCAGCACCCGGCGAGTCTCCGGCATGTCCAGCCGCCCATGGAGCGTGGTGACCGTCGGCGTCGCCACTCCACGCGCGAAGGGAAAGGTCAGGTAATCGACGTGCGAGTGAATGATGTCGAACTCGTCGGCCTGGGAGTACACCTCCTCGAGCATCGCCACGTGGAGCGCGATCGGATCCTTGGTGCCGAGGAGACGCAGCCCCCCTTCGGCCATCGGCACCAGGCGCGCGCTGGTCTGCGAATCGGCCGTCGCGAAGAGCGTCACGTCGTGCCCGCGTCGAACCAGTTCCTCGACGAGCGCGTACACGACACGTTCCGTCCCACCATACAGCTTGGGCGGTACGGCTTCGAAGAGCGGCGCGATCTGCGCGATCCGCATGGCGCTTCCCTCCGTCCCTGACCCGATCGAAAGCAATGTTGCGCGGAAGAGGGTTCGGTACCCGACATTCGCGGGCCGACCCAAGGGAACATAATGCATTGAGTCCTCTCGTGTCAAGAGGTACCAACAACTTGACGCAGACATTCCTGCAGGGGGACGGGCTAGAATGCGACGAAAGGGGAGAAGGCCGATGGGTGAGAGTGCGCTCGTTTCGCTCGCCTGTTCGCAGTGCTGCCAGCGGCTCGAAGCCGATGCGCTGTGGAACACCTGCCCAGCCTGCGGCGGTGTGCTCCTCGCCCAATACGACCTCGATCACGCCCGACGCTCCTTTCGTCCCGAGGCACTGCGCGATCGCTCCTGGAACCTCTGGCGCTATGCCGAACTGCTGCCGGTACGCGATCCTGTTTACCGGCTCACGCTCGGCGAAGGCGGAACGCCGTTGCTGGCGGCGACACGCTTGGCACGCGAGCTCGGTCTCCGAACGCTCTGGCTCAAAGACGAAAGCCGGAATCCGACCGGCAGCTTCAAGGCACGCGGCCTGGCTGTCGCCGTCAGCCGGGCTGTCGAGCTCGGTGCCCACGCCGTCGCGCTCCCCTCGGCCGGCAACGCGGCGGCTGCACTGAGTGCCTATGCTGCACGTGCGGGAGTTCCGGCCTATGTGTTCGTCCCCGCCGATACGCCACCGACGATCGTGCGGGAGTGCCTGGCCTACGGCGCCCGCGTCTACCGGGTCCGGGGGCTGATCACCGACTGTGGCCGCATCGTCCGCCAGCTGGCCAGAGAACGCGGCTGGGCGGACCTCTCGACGCTGCGCGAGCCGTACCGGGCCGAAGGCAAGAAGACGATGGGAATCGAGCTCGCCGAGCAACTCGGTTGGCGTCTGCCTGACGTCATCATCTACCCGACCGGTGGGGGAACCGGTATCGTGGGCATGTGGAAAGCGTTCGCAGAACTCGAGGCACTCGGCCTCGTCGGGCCCGAACGGCCGCGCTTCGTCATCGTCCAGCCGGAGGGGTGCGCACCGCTCGTCCGCGCGTTCCACTCGGGCGCGGAGCGAGCAGAACCGTGGGAAGGAGCGACGACGGTCGCGCCGGGCTTGCGCGTCCCAGCAACGATCGGCGACGCGCTGGTGCTCCAGGCTGTCCGCGCGAGTCGCGGGACAGCGGTCACGGTGAGCGACCGGGAGATCCTCGACGGCATGCATTTCCTCGCTCGCACCGAAGGCCTCCTCGTTTCACCGGAAGCCGGCGCGACGGCTGCAGCGCTGCGACGGCTGCGCGAGTCAGGCTGGCTTTCCGGAGCCGAGGAGGTCGTGCTGTTCCTCACCGGCAGCGGGCTCAAGCACCCGGAACTCCTCCCCACCGATGACCAGGTGCCGGTCCTCGATCCAGACGATCCGCGCTCGCTGGAACGCGTGGTCGCGAGCGAGACCGAGCACCCATGAGCGATGCACCATCCCGCTCGCTTCAGCGTAGCGGCTGGCACCGTGGACAGAACGTGCTGCTCCGCCCCGCGATCCGTACCCGTTCGAGCGGTGCCCCGCACCGCGGGCAGGGGGTTCCCGGTTCCTTGCCGTAAACCTGCAGCTGGAACTGATAGGAGCCCGCTCGACCGGTTCCGTCGCGGTAATCGCGGATCGTCGTCCCCGCACTGGCGATCGCCTCCGTCAGCACCGCACGCAGCGCAGCGAGCAGTCGCTCGACCTCATCCGGTCGTAGGGTCGTGCAGTGGCGTTCCGGATGGATACCCGCGCGGAAGAGCGCTTCATCGGCGTAGATGTTCCCGACGCCCGCGATGAGCGCCTGATCGAGCAGGGCGGACTTGATCGGGCTCCGCCGCTCGTGTAACCGCTCCCACAGCGCCAACGCAGTGAGTGCTGGATCGAGCGGTTCGGGACCGAGCCGCGCCGAGAGCATTTCCCAGCCGGCCGGGTCAAGCAGGGCGATCCGGCCGAAGCGCCGGATGTCGTGATAGCGGAGGAGGAAACGCTGGCGAGGATCGACCAGGATTGGCGGCAGCGGATGCGCGCTCCGCAAGACCAGTGCCAGGTGGCAGTGCGGACTCACCGGGGCCGCCGGGTGGCTCAGGCGCAACTCACCGGTCATGCCGAGATGGACGACGAGCCGGTACTCGCCACGCAAGCGAAAAGCCAGATACTTGCCGCGCCGTTCGAGAGACTCGATCTCCCGGCCACGGACGGACCGTGCGAAGACTGGCCAGGGATCGAGCAGAATATCGTCGGGGTGCGCGCCCCGAACGGCAGCAACGACCGTCGCCCCGACCAGTACCGGGGCGAGCGTCCGTCGGACAGTTTCGACTTCTGGGAGTTCCGGCATAGCGACCTCACGGAACGAGGAGGGAAGGGATGACCGACTCCTGTATCTTCTGCGCGATCGTCGCGGGCCGCCAGCCAGCCCGCACCGTTTACCAGGACGAGACCGTGACCGTTTTCTGGGACATTCACCCGCAGGCGCGTATCCACCTCCTGATCGTCCCCAACCAGCATATCCGCTCGCTCGCCGAAGCGGAGGACGTCGATCCGGCACTGCTCGGACGCTGCCTGCAGGTGGCGGCGAAGGTCGCCCGCGAGCAGGGAATCGCCGAGACGGGTTACCGCGTCGTCACCAACGTCGGGCCGCACGCTGGCCAGAGCGTCTTCCACCTGCATTTCCATCTGCTCGGCGGGAACCCGCTGCGGCTCCCGCTCGGTTGAGTGCGCTCGCGAACGCAGACATCGCAGGGTAACGAGGCGGCCGCCGTACCGGGACACCCGGTACGGCGGCCAGCTCGCCCCGCTCGAGCGCTTACGGCCGGGCCAGAACCGGTCGCGGCACGATCGGGCTAGCTCCCGCTGCGACCAGCTCACGCGCCAGCGCTGGAAGGTCCTCTTCGAGTGCCTGGCGGACACGCCCGAGGATCTCGTCGATCTCGGCCGCGAGGAGACGAGAGACCTCTTCCTCGCCCGCGGTCGGGCGGTCGTCCGCACTATCGACGAAACTCTGCAGGATCGCCAGGCGGGCCGGCGCACGCGGCGGGAACTGCCGCGGGTCGTCCATCCGCGGCTCGAGCAACTCGTCGACCAGTGCACCGAGCCGCTCGCTCAGGCCGCGTACCCGCTCGCGGAGCACCTCGCTGGCGCTGGACGCCTCGAGACGCTGCTGCCATTCGACCAGCTGGTGTCGCGCATCGCGCAAGCGATTGATCGCATCGTGGGCCTCGGAGACTTTGTCGCGGACCCGGAGGAGCAGATCGTATTGCCGCTGGAGATCCTCTTGGGTCACCGAAAGACGCGGATCGCGCCGGATCTCGAGCGGTTGCGTCCAGCTGCGGTCACCGACCGTGAGTCGCACCTGGTACGTGCCGGGCACGACACGCGGCCCGACCAGATAGCCCTCGTACGGCCTGTCGCCGATGACGCGTCGCGCTCCTTCGGCGCGCAGGTCCCAGACGAAGCGGTGGAAGCCCGGTGTCTTGTCGAGTCTGGGTGGCAGGGACGGCTTCTTCTCCTCCGGTAGATCTGGGTACGGATCGGCCGGTTTCTCGCTCGAGAAGCGCCGGAGTTCGCGCCCCTCGGCATCGAGAATGCTCAGCGTCACCTCGGCCGGCTCCTCGGCGAGATAATAGGTGATGACCGCCCCATCCGGCGGGTTTTGCCCGGCGTCGAGGGGCACCGCCTCCTTGATACCGGTCGGACGCTCGGTGACCCAGGCAGCGTAGACGATCGGCCCGGCCCAGCGGTAGTTGACCGCGTTCGGCACCTCGCTACCGAAACCGGGATACGTCTTGAACCGAACCGTCGGCCGCGGAGCGAAGAGGTAGGCCGGGCCATCCAGGAGCGTCGGATCGAACTGCCGGAGCGGCGTCAGGTCATCGAGGATCCAGAAGCTCCGGCCATGTGTCGCCACGACCAGGTCGTCGTCCTTCACGACCAGGTCGTAGACCGGGCACACCGGCAAGTTCCCCTGCCAACGATGCCAGTGCTGGCCGTCGTCGAATGAGATCCAGAGCCCGGTCTCGGTGCCGAGATAGAGGAGACCCGGCTTCACTGGATCGACTCGGAGCACGCGGCAGATCGCCTCCGCTGGCAAGTCACCGCGGAGCGACACCCAAGTCTTCCCGCCGTCGCTCGTCTTGAAGAGATAGGGTGCTGGATCGTCCAGCCGGTAGCGGTGAGCCGCCAGATACACCGTTTCGGGATCGTGCGGTGAGACCTCGAGCGACGCGACGGTGGCCCACTCGGGAAGTCCCGGTGGTGTCACGTTCTCCCAGGTCGCGCCACCGTCCCGAGAGACGTGCACGAGGCCATCGTCGGTCCCAGCCCAGAAGACACCCTGCTGGTGCGGCGATTCGACGAAGGCGAAGATCGTGCAGTAGACCTCGGCACCCGTATTGTCGCGCGTGATCGGCCCACCGGACGGCTTGAGCTTCTCCGGATCGTTGCGCGTGAGGTCAGGACTGATCACCTCCCAGGTATACCCGAGGTCGCGCGAGCGGTGCACGACCTGGGAGCAGACGTAGAGCGTGTTCGGATCGTGCGGAGAAAAGAGGATCGGGAACGTCCACTGGAAGCGGTAGCGCAACGACTCGGCCCCCTCGGCCATCGAGGTCTCGTAGGGCCAGACGGTGATGTTGCGCTGCTCGCCGGTCCGGCGGTTGTACCGGATGAGCCGGCCGTTCCCTTCGCCGCTGCCGATCGCGCCACCGATCACGATGTCCGGATCGTCCGGCTTGACCGCGATATGCCCGCTCTCGCCGCCACCCGGCTCCTCCCATTCGCTGGTCGTGATCGCACCGTTGACCGAGCGACTCGGCAGGGCGATCGCCGTATTGTCCTGCTGCGAGCCGTAGACCCAGTAAGGGAAACGGTTGTCGACCGTGACGTGGTAGAGCTGGGCAGTCGGTTGATTGAACTGGGTCGACCAGGTGCGCCCACCGTCGAAGCTGACGCAGGCACCACCGTCGTTCCCGTTGATCATCCGCAGCGGGTTCTTCGGATCGATCCAGTGGTCGTGGTGGTCGCCGTGCGGCGTGGGCACTTCGGTGAACGTCTTGCCGCCGTCGATCGATTTCCAGAGCTTGAGGTCGAGGACCCAGAGCGTATCCGGATCGACCGGGTCAGCGCAGAGGTGGTGGAAATACCAGGCGCGCCAGCGGAGGTCGCCTTTTTCGCTCACTCGCTGCCAGGTTTCACCGTAGTCTTCGGAACGGAAGAGCGCACCGTCTTCCGCCTCGACGAGCGCCCAGAGCCGCCCCGGCTTGGCCGAGACCGCGAGCCCGACGCGCCCGATGATCCCACGCGGTAGCCCAGGTTTCCGGGTTAGCTCTTCCCACGTCTCACCGCCATCGGTGGAACGGAAGATTCCCGACCCAGGGCCACCGCTCTCGAGCTTCCAGGGCCAACGACGGGCTTGCCAGAGTGCCGCGTACAGGATGCGTGGGTTATGGGGATCCATGACGAGATCGATCGCACCGGTGTGCTCGTCACGGTAGAGGACACGTTCCCAGGTCCGTCCACCATCGCGACTCCGGAAGACCCCGCGCTCCTCGTTCGGCCCGAAGGCGTGGCCGAGCGCCGCCACGTAGACGAGGTCGGGATCATGGGGGTGCACGCGGATCTTCGCGATGTGCCGCGTATCACGCAGCCCCACGTTGACCCAAGTGCGTCCGCCGTCGGTCGACTTGTAGACGCCGTCACCGTGCGAGACATTGCCGCGGATGCAGGCCTCGCCCGTTCCCACGTAGAGGACATTCGGATCGGACGGTGCGATCGCGAGCGCACCGACAGCAGCCGTCTGGAAAAAGCCGTCCGAGACGTTCCACCAGGTCGTGCCCCCGTCCTCGGACTTCCAGACGCCTCCGGCACAGGCACCGAAGTAGAAGACCATCGGGTCGTCCGGGTGCCCAGCCACCGCGACGACACGCCCACCGCGATGCGGGCCGATACAGCGGAAGCGTAGCGCCCCGGTCAGGCGTCCGATCGAATCCCTGGGCATCGTTACTACCCTCCTCCCTCGCCGATCGCTCGCCCACTCTACGTAGTGCCCAGAGCGGCGATGCTGCCGTCAGTTTGGCACAGTCGCCCCGATCGGGAAAGAAGCGCGAGCACGAACCGCTAGCGGGCTGACTCCAGCTTGCTCCGGATTTGGCTGCAACACCGCGCGGATCGACTTCGCTTCACTGAATTGCGACAAAATTTGTAGACTTCTGATGACCGACATCTCAGTACTGGAGACACCATGGAGCTGCTCTGGCTACCGACGGGGCCGTATGATGCTGGCTGGGCACTCGACTGGCATACGGTAAGCGCGGGCTCGCGCACGAGTATCGGGGAGCGCCTCTACCTGCTCAAGTACCGGTACGACCGATCGCAAATCGAGCCGCTCGCTCGTACACTCGCCGAAGCACTCTCCACTCGAATCGTTCGGCCGCGGTTACACGCGATCGTCCCGATACCACCCTCCAACACCGAACGTCCCTTCCAACCCGTCCTCGAGCTCGCTCGCTGCCTGGCCCAGCTCACCGGCATCTCCCTTGTCGAGGACTACCTCGTCAAAGTGAAGCCGACGCCGATGTTGAAGAACATCGAGAGCGCTACAGGACGACGGCAGGAACTGGAAGGGGTCTTCGACCTCCGTGATCCGTACCGTCTGGCTGGCGCCTGGGTGCTGCTTTTCGATGATCTGTACCAGACCGGTGCGACTCTCGGCGCAGCGACGAAGACACTCAAGGAGCAGGGGCACGTGTCGCGGGTGTATGCTTTGGTCGTTACACGAACACGTACCCGCCCAACGGACTGAGGACATGAAGCGAGAAGCGGAACGACGAGAACCGTGGAAGCTGTTGACAAATAACGATCCGCTCTGGCCATTCTTGGAATGGCCGTTTCGGCGCTGGCCATTTTCTTCTAACCGCCCGTCCGGGCAGGTGAACGACGACGTCGGGAAACGTACCGGAGAGAACCTGCGCTGCCTCTGGCTCATGGGGCCAGCGAACCTGTTGCATCCCGACACTCCAAAGATCGCGATTATCGGAACTCGTCACCCCAGACCTGATATCGAGGAGCACATTCGCCGGCTCGCTCGAAAGATCGCCGAACGAGGATACGTGATCGTGTCCGGATTCGCCCCCGGCATCGACCGGGCCGCATTCGAGGGTGCCCTGGACAGCGAGACCGGAAGGACGATCGCTGTCCTGGCTGAGGGGATCGATTGGCAGCGATTGCCGCGTCGGCTTCGGGATATCCAGCGAGACCCGAGATATCGGTCACGCGTTCTCATCGTGAGCCCATTTTCTCCGTCCACTCCCTGGTCCGGCAAGAACGCGATGCTCAGGAATTTGCTCATCGTGGCTCTCGCCAACATCGTCATCGTCGGGCAAGCCGGTCCGGAAGAGACCCCGCGCGAGCAGTCGAATCGCCCACGCAAGAGCGGGACATGGCACGCGGTCAGGAAGGCGAATGAAATCCGCCGCCATGTTATCGTGCCGCAGTCTTCTCTATCCGTTGACCATAGCCAGGAACTCGTCGAACGACGACTCGCCGTTGCGTGGGCAGAGGACCTCTCGGAGCTCGAACGACTCATGAGTGGAAGCAATGCCGTCCGTTCTGACGCTCTGCTGGTCACCGAATCTGCATTCAGGACTCCGGTTGGCGACCCGTCCCCAGTCTCTCATGCCTGCTCACCGGCTCCCCTATGCACGACGCAGCCGATACGGAATCCTGGGGAACGAACAGGGGGAGCGACAGACAAGGCTCACTACCAGCAAGCGGCACTTCCCGGGACGTGCGAAGGGGTTGCCGCAAGGCAAAAGGACGAAAGAAGCGACGACACAGGAGCGGAACGACGCTCGGAGTAGACGCTCCGCTTCCCGCAGCGGCTGTTGGCGGCAAAAGCCGAAGCTCCGAAGACACGATCACCTCTGATTCCATCGGTGTG
This sequence comes from Thermomicrobium sp. 4228-Ro, assembly GCF_026241205.1. NCBI lineage: Bacteria > Pseudomonadati > Thermomicrobiota > Thermomicrobia > Thermomicrobiales > Thermomicrobiaceae > Thermomicrobium > Thermomicrobium sp. 4228-Ro. The sequence goes on along the minus strand of NZ_JAPFQM010000001.1, from coordinate 1,164,421 downwards.
CACGGTTCTTTCGACACCGGCATCGATCGTTGACGAGCGGCAAACTGTTCCTTCCACTCACTGGTAGCACCGTTCAACACTGCCGGTATGTTGTTGTGGCCAGGATGCGAGCGATGGCGCGGAGTTCCAACACCGAGCAGTACCGACCGGTACCGGTTCCCCCGTGCCCAGCGATGGTCGCTGTCTTCGCCTTCTGGCCGCGAATCGGTGAGTGTTCCCGCTGCCAGTGATCCCCCAGTGCTGATTCCCTGATCGATTTCGGCCGCTCGAACAGTAGATGTCGTCGAGCGCGTCCTCGCCCTCTATGAGCGTGGGCGCCAGTGGGCGCTGCAACATCCTGACGAACTTGCCCAGATTCTGAGCGAGGCCGCCAAGCTTGACCTCGAGATCGCGCGGAAAGTGCTCAGCGAGCGGGTTTCCTTCCCCGATCCGGTACCGGGCGAGGCGCTGCACAGCACGCTGAGCGAGATCGTCCCCCTCATCCGAAAGGAAAATCTCGTGCCGTCGTCGGCTGATCTCGATGGGGCACTGCAAACGCTGCTCGAACCGAGTCTGGCCGAACGAGTACTCGCAAACGGGGGAGCGTGATGGTTGTGCGCGAACTGTCCAGACCGACTGAACGAAGCCGAAGCCAGGCAGCGACATACCAGGCACGGCCGCTGGTGCGGCGCGTCGCTGGCTGGCTCGTCCCCTGGATCGTTCCGGCCCTCATCGTTGCCGGTTGGTGGGGGATCGTCACCGCCGGCTTGATTGCCTCCTACCAGCTGCCGCCACCGCAGACCATCGTGGCAACAGCGCGCGAGATGGCCGAGCGCGGTGAACTCGTCACCCACCTAGTCGCGACACTCCAACGGTTGGCCTGGGGATACCTGCTCGGCAGCGCCCCGGGTATCGTGCTGGGTGCCCTGACCGGCCTGGCTCCCTGGCTGCGCCGGGCACTCGATCCGACCGTTCAAGGTTTACGCGCCATTCCCTCGCTCGCCTGGGTGCCGCTGTTCCTCCTGTGGTTCGGCATCGGCGAGACATCCCGCATTCTCCTCATCGCCCTCGGGGTCTTTCTCCCGGTCTATTTCAACGTGCTCGCCGCTGTGGGCGGCATCGACTGGCGCCTCATCGAATTCGCCCGCATCTACCGGCTGGGACGCTGGCGAACGTTCCGTCACGTCATCATTCCCGGGGCACTGCCCGGTGTCCTGACCGGTCTGCGGGCCGGTCTGAGCCTGGGCTGGATGTTCGTCGTCGCCGCTGAACTCATCGCCGCGAGCAGTGGACTCGGCTTCCTCTTGGTCGAGGGACAGTCGACGATGCGACCGGACCGCGTCCTCGTCGCCCTGCTCTCGTTCGGCCTTCTCGGGAAGCTGTCCGACACGCTCCTCGCCCGGTTGGAACGAGCGCTGCTCGTCTGGCGCGAGACGATCGCCAGCGTTCAAGACGGGGAGGGAACGCCATGAGCGGCGCACGTGTCCGGCTGGAAGCGATCGCGATCGACCTCGGTGGCCACACCGTCCCGACCGACCTGTCCCTCGACATTCCGGCTGGTTCGTTCGTCGCCATCGTCGGCCCGAGCGGCGTGGGAAAGACGACGCTGCTCCGCCTCCTCGCTGGTACCGTTCCGGCGCACGCAGGCCAGATTCGGCTCGAACGTCCGGACGATGGTTCGACCCCGCAGATCGCCTTCGTCTTCCAGGAGCCCCGCTTGCTCCCGTGGCTCCGCACCTGGGAAAACATCGCGCTGGTCGCGCCAGGAGTCTCGGCTGCCGAGCGCCGCCAGCGCGCCGAGGCTGCGCTCGCGGCCGTCCACTTGCCCGAACGCGCTTTCACTGCCTGGCCGCGCCAGCTCTCGGGCGGTATGGCCCAACGGGTCGCGCTGGCTCGAGCGCTGGTCACCGAGCCGGATCTGCTACTCCTCGATGAGCCATTCAGCGCTGTCGACGTGCTGACCCGCTTGCGCTTGCAGGACTACTTGCTCGAACTGTGGGAGCGGTTCGGTTTCACGGCGATTCTCGTCACGCATGACGTTGACGAAGCGGTGTATCTCGCTGACCGAGTGATCCTGCTCGGTGGGAAGCCGGCAAGGGCGCAAAACCAATTCATGGTAGACATTCCGCGACCACGCGACCGTGGCGATGCGCGGCTTGCTGCCTTACGCGCACGCATCCTGGCGGCACTCGACGAGCAGGCGATCGAGGAGCCGGTACGAGCGAGCCGCCCATGACGACCGTGGGAGGACGACGAGAACGCGGATGCTGGAGCCGGCGGAGCGCGGCGGTGCGTGTCGGCGGCGGTTCACTCTCCATCGGGCTCAGCGCCGGAAGGGGAACGGCTCGCGCACGCGGATGCGATGAAACTCCTCTGCATACTGGAGACCGTGTCGCACACCACGCTCCATCGCTGCTTGCCGGAGCCAGCGCTCGAGGAGCGGGAAGCGATCGCCGAACTGGCTGCGGTGGGCTTCGAGCGCAGCGAGCTTCCGCTCGATCGTCGTCGAGATATCGACTGCATGGTTCAAGACCGGGGCATTGATCACCCAGATCTCCTGCACGTGGTGCGGCGCGAGCCCTTCGACGAGGAGTTCCGGAAAGTCCCAGGCATTCCCGGCAGCCGGGTACGCAGCCGCCAGGGCTGCCTGCCCGACCGCGAGGTGATCGGGGTGATAGCGCCCGACTTGATAGGCCGGCACCCAGTTGCGATCCGGAGAGGGGATCACGAGGATCTGCGGGCGATACCGGCGAATCGCCCGCACCAGATCGCGCCGGAGCTCGAGCGTCGGTTCCACCCGGCCGTCCGGGTAGTCGAGAAACTCGACACCGCGGAGCCCCAGGATGCGCGCAGCTTCGCGCTGCTCCGCTTTGCGCGTCTCGCTGACGCGCCGGCGGGCCTCCGGGCTGACGTCGCTCGCATCGTCCGGTCCACCCCCACCGCCGTCGGTCACGACGACGAGCCAGACCGACCAACCTTCCTCGGCCCACCGTGCAACTGTTCCACCACAACCGATTTCCATATCGTCCGGGTGTGCGACGATCACCAACGCCCGCTTTTCGTCCGTCATTCGCTTGCTCCTTCCGCTATCCGATCGCGCTGCGGCGGGAACCGCCACGCCTTCGGCACCGGTCACTCTAGCATGTGCTCATCCTTGCTGCGTGCGCTGCCGACACCTAGAGTTGGGATGGGCTCTGGTGCTGGATTTCGGAGGAGGGCAGTCGATGCGCTCGCTCGGTGCGGTACTCGCCATCGTGCTCCTCGCTGCGACGCTTCCGGCTCCGCTCGCTCGGGCGATCGGGGAAGACCTGTACCTCCCGGTTCCTCACCGAGTCACGGCCGCATCGGCTACCGACGATCTTTTCGCTGCGCTGGGTACCGAGCGGGCGACGTACTTCCGCGTCTTCCCGCCCGACGAGCGCGAGCGGGTGACCCCGACGCTGTCGCTCCCAGCTTCGGCGATCGCGCTCCTCGTCGGCCGCTTCCCGGACGGAACCGTGTACTCCTGCTCGGGAACGCTCATTGCACCGTCGGTCGTTCTGACCGCGGCACACTGTCTCTACAGCGCGGAGTTCGGTGGTTGGTTCGATCGGCTCCTCGTCGTGCCCGGCGCCGACCGAACGCTCGAAGGCATGGTCAGCCCGTTCGGAGTCACCGAAGCGGTCGACGGGACCGTTCCGCGCGGTTGGATCGCTCGTGACGGGGATGCGCGCTTCGACTTCGGTCTGGCGAGCCTCGACCGACCGGTCGGTAACCAGTCCGGAACGCTGCCACTCGTGCTGCTCGACGATCAGCTGATCCAGGACAGCAACTTCTCCTACGTCGCTGCCGGCTATCCGGGCGACAAGCCGTTCGGCACGCAGTGGCGAGCGCCAGGACGCGGAGTCAGGATGGTCACACCGGAAGTCCTCGGGCTACAGGCGGACCTCGTCATCGGGATGAGCGGGGGCCCGCTGCTGGTCACCGAGGACGCAGGCATTTTCGGCATCGCCAGCGCCGAAAGTCCCTTCAGCAACTTCGCACGCCGGGTCGACGCGAACGTCGTCGCCTTCGCCCAGTCGTTCTGCCAGGAGATCGGGTGCCAGGTTCGGACTCTGGTACCAGGTCAACCGGCTCCGCCCGAGACACCGACTCCTGAGAAACCGCAGGAACCACCGCTGCAGCCTCGCCCTGAGCGACCGATCACGTTCGTCGACGTCCAGCCTGCTCGCTGGTCGACGGTTCTTCCGGGACAGGTACGGATCAGTGCGACCATCGCGGCACAACAGCCGCTCGCAGAAGTCGTCCTGCAGGTCGCTGGCCAAGAGGCACGCAGCAGCACCCCGACCGTGACGCTCGACGCCTGGCTCGACCCTGGGCGCTATACGGTAACCGCGCGAGCACGCGATGTCGCTGGAAATCGCCTCGTCACCATGTGGGACATCGTCGTGAGCTGGGACCTCGCGGACGGAGTCTGGTTCGATAGCCAGGGACGTCCGAATGCAGAGGCGATCAACGCAACTGCTCGCGCGCTCGTCGAAGCGTTCCGCTGGCATCTCTACGGCATGAGCTGGGACGGCCGCGACCACCGCGGGGACATGCCGACGCACGCTGAGCGCCTCCAACCCGGGGAACCGGTGCCGGTCCTGGTAACGGCGAACGGGTTCGACCGTGCCACGACCGAAGCCACGCTCCGCGCGCTCGTCGAAGCGTTCCGCTGGCACCTCTGGGGCATCAGTTGGGACGGCGCAGCACATCCGGAAGTGCCGACGCATGGTTCGCAGCTGCTCCCACCGGAACCGGTCGGCCCGTGGTTCACGCCAGATGGTCAGCCGATTCCGGAAGCGATCTCCGCGACGCTCCGCTCGCTCGAGGAGGCGTTCCGCTGGCACCTGTACGGAGCGACCTGGGACGGCCAGCCGCACGGCGACATGCCGACGCACGCAGTGTTCCCACGCTAGGGCTCACTGCCCGCCCGCGATCGGGATAATCGCCCCATTGAGCGCAGCAGCCTCGGGTGAGCAGAGGTACCAGAGCAGGGCAGCCACCTGCTCACGCGGTACCCACTTGGAATAGTCCGCATTCGGCATCGCTTCCCGGTTCGCTGGTGTATCGATCGTCGCCGGCGCGATACAGTTGGCCGTGACCCCCGTGCCCCGGACCTCGCGTGCCACCGCGAGCGTCATCGTCATGACCGCCTGCTTGACCGCTGCGTAAGCGACCGAGCCGGCTCCAGGATCGAGTGCCGCGCGAGCCCCGACAGTCACGATCCGTCCGGTGCCGCGCTCGAGCAGCCGCGGAACAGCCGCCCGCAGGACGTTGGCCGTCGGCCAGAGGTTCATGGCGAGCAGTTCTTCCCAGAGCGCCGGATCGGTCTCGGCGATCCGCCCCGGCCGGTAGCCACCGGCGAGGCAGAGCACCCAGTCGAGCCGGCCGTATCGCTCGATCGCCGAGGTCACGGCACGCTCGGCGTCATCCGCTGAGCCGAGGTCGAGCTGTGCTCCGGCGACCGAACCGGCGAGCGGACCGAGCGAAGCGCGCAATGCCTCCCAGTGCGCCAGAGTACGATACGGGACGAAGACGCGCGCTCCTCGCTCGGCGAAGAAACGCACGACGACCGAGCCGACCTGACCGGTTCCACCGGTAACGAGAGCGACCGGCGCTTCGCTCGTCATCGGTATCCTCCTTGCGCGAGTCCGTCGAATCCTCGAATGAGTGTAGCCCGCTGGGGATTAGAGCGCATCGAGCGGCTGCGGACTGCCGATCGCATACCCTTGGGCTTCGTCGACGCCGAGATCGCCGAGTAGTGGGAGAAGATCCTCCTGTTCCACCCACTCCGCGATCGTCCGAGCGCCGAGCGCTCGGGCCAACTCGACGATCGCTCGGACGATACTGCGGTTGACTCCATCACTGGCGAGATCGACGATGAGATTGCCATCGATCTTGAGGAAGTCAAACGGGAGGGAACGGAGTTGGTAGAAGGACGAGTAGCCCACGCCGAAATCGTCGAGAGCGATGAGACAGCCTCGATCACGCAGCGCTTGCAGTCGCTCGCGTGCCCAAACCAAATCGGTCAACGCAGCTGATTCCGTGACCTCGAACACGAGGCGCCCAGCAGGAAAGGGAATGCGCTCCAGGAGCTCACCGAGCGGGCGAAAGGAGTCGACATCGCGCAACGTCTGCGCCGAGAGATTGACATGCACGCGACCGTGGTGCACGTGAGCGGACTGCACGAGTTGCTCGACGACCCAAAGATCGAGTCGTGGCATGAGGTTGAGTCGCTCTGCGAGTGGGAGAAACATGTCAGGGTCGACCACGCGCTCCCCCTCGCGGAGACGGAGCAGCAATTCGTAGCCAACCACACGAGCAGTATGCAGGTCGAGGATCGGCTGAGCGAAGAGGATCAACCGTTCGCTCGCCAGTACCGACTCCAGGAACTCGACCGGCATCGTAACCGCTCGCTCGTGCGACGACCGCGATGCTTCGTAGACTTGGACCCGGCCACGCCCGGAATATTTGGCCGTATAGAGCGCGCGGTCGGCCGCGATCAGTACCTCCTCGACCGTCACACCGTGCTCTGGGAAGAGCGCGACGCCGCAACTCGCGCCGAGCCGCAACATACGAGAGGGCAAAGAGACCGTCACCTGAGCGATCGCCGAGAGCAAGCGGGCTGCGATGCGCTCGGCAGCCTCACGGGTAACCGGATAGAGCACCGCCGCGAACTCGTCTCCGCCAAGGCGAGCGACGAGTTCGCCAGTCCGGAGCACGCTGACGAGACGGTTCGCTACAGCACGCAGAACGGAATCACCGGCAGCATGGCCGAGTTGGTCGTTCACCAGCTTGAAGTTGTCCAGATCGAGGAGCACGAGCGCACCGGATTGGCCACGACGCATGGAGCGGGCGATTCGCTCTTGCAGGGCATCGAACAGTGTATGCCGATTCGCGATCCCAGTCAGGGAGTCGTGCCGGGCCAGATAGGCGAGGTGCTCTTCGACGCTCTTACGATCGCTGACATCCTCGACCACCCCCTCGACGAGCAGCAGCTGCCCGCCTGGGCCGAGTACGGGCCGGGCCGAAACACGCACCCAGATGGGTCTCCCGTCACGTCGGAGCCAACGGTACTCTCCTCCAGCCAGCACGTCGCCGCGCTGCAAGATTCCGAACAGGCGTCGTGCCTCGACTCGCTCGACGAAGAAATCATCGAGCACGCGGCCTTCGAGTTCTTCGCTTCTCTCCCACCCCAATAAGCGCGCGAGTGCCCGGTTCGCTCGCTGGATCGCCCCTTGCCCGTTGGCCTGGAAGACACCGACCGGGAGCTCGCTGATCAAGGCCTCGCTCTGTTCCTGCTCGAGCGCACGAGCGATCGCCAGCGCACCGATTCCGCACAGGAGTTCTGCAAAACGAAGCTGCTCCTCGCTCAATTCACGGACCTCGAAGAAGTTCGCGACAACGACCCCCACCGGTTGCTCACCACTGTAGAGCGGAAAGAAGGCCGAAAACTTGACACCAGCCTGCAGAACCGGCTCCGGAACGTGAAAGGGGCGGGCGAGGTGGTCGAGCCGTAGAGCGAACGCATGACCCACGTGAAGTGCCCACGCCGGTCCATTGTGGGATGGCGGTTCCAGCGGGAGCCAGAGACGACCGACCCGGTCGGCCGACCATCCCCGGCCGGCACGGAGGACGAGAAACCGTCCAGTCGGATCGACCGTGAGAAGGCTCTGAGCGTCCGGGCGAAGGATCGGCTCGAGTGCAGCGAACACCGTATCCGCCACAGCGACGACGCTCCGCTGACTCATCAGTCTCTGCGCTAGTCGCAACGCCTGGGTGCGTTCGGCAGCGTGCAGCCGAGCTACTTCTTCAGCGAGGAGCGCACGCTCCAATGCGCTCGCCAGCAATTGGCCGACCAGATTCAGCAACGTCTTTTCGCTCTCGGTTAAATGGGAAGTGCTACGATAGGCTAAATTCAGGAGACCGAGCACCTTTCCGTTCGGTTGGCGGAGCGGCACAGACAGGTGGTAGGTGAGCCCACCGGTCACCGCTGGATCAGCACTGCGCTCGTGTAGCCGGGCGAGCCGCTCGCATGCGATGACTACGGCGGTTTCCGTCAGTTCACCGGACAGCGCGAGTCGCTGACAGCGGCAGGGAAACCAACGGAGCTCCTGCTGATTGTCGGCCGCGAGGCCGGGCGGCAGCGCTGTCGTCGCGACCAGCTCGAAGGTATCGCCGACTCGCATGGTGATCCACCCCGCTGCCGCCCCGAAAGCTTCAACCAAGAGCGGGAGCACTCGAGCCAGCGCTCGATTGAAATCCGTTTCTCGATTCAGGATGAGCGCTACCTGAGCGAGCGCAACGAGCCGGGTCGCGATCTCCTGCTCCGCCGACGTGCCAGCGGCTACGGAAGCCGGGAGAGACGATTCGGCTGAATTCTCCACCGTTCCCCTACCTACTCACCGTGAACGGCCTTCCGTCACCTACTCATCGAGATCTGCAGGCTTTGTCTATGATATCGCCTCATTCTCACACCGTTCTCCTAGCCCATCGGTCCCATTTCGCGAGGATCACAGCAGCAGCTGCTCGCTGATCGCCGTCGTACCAGCGCAACGAGCCGCAGCCTACCGGAGCAGGCAGCCAGGGATGAGAAGCAAGCGGATCAGGCGGGCAACTACTCGCTGATCGGATTGGTCGATCGAGTCCCTTTTGCCGACAGCAGGGAGGTGATCCCGCCAGCGGCTGGAACCGTCGTCATCAGCAAGCGCGACGTCGACACAGCTGCTGACCGACGCTCCGTATCTCCGCCGGAACGCAACACGGAGCAGACGATCCAGCAGTGGGTCTGCGTCGAATCGTCCGCGGAGCGCAATCGAACACTCCACGACTGCAGGTACCTGGCGAGTCGACGCAACGGAACGCAGCGAGCGCCGGAGCACGAGGAGCACTGCCGTGTGTGCTTCGTGATTTCGAAGCGAAGCAGATGCACAGACCCCGACGATCCTCGGTTCGGGTTTCCTACTCCCCTTTCGGGTCTCGGATTCCCGGCCTCGAATCGTCGGGGCCTAGTATGAGCATACCAGCTGATGAGGCGAATGCAAGAGGAGAGGCGTTACAAAATCGCAACAATTTCGCTGGTCCTACGATACCGGTCTTCGCGAGCCTTCAACTCCCGGAACGGAAACGTCGAATCAGCCACAGCACACCGGCGACGGCAACAGCCAGCGGTGCCAGCGCCAGGAACGCGAGACTGATCTCGAGCAACCCGACGGTACGGTCGGAAAGGAGTACCACGGCAAGTTGCAGAGCGATACCCACGGCAACGACCGCGAGCGCGGCGAAAAGACCGCGACGCTTCGCGGCTGCCGAGGTCGCAGTCGCCTCGTCGTACCGTCGCTCGCGATCCTGTCGAGTCATCGTCTCGTTCGTCAGCCAGCTGTACTGGCGGCACGCTCGGTGAGATAGTTCGCTAGCTTCTCACGGGCCCGAGCGAGTCGCTCCAGCGAGCGTTCACGACCGAGCACGCGCAGCGTCTCGAAGAGTCCTGGCGAAACTGTCCGACCCGTCACTGCCACCCGGATCGGCATGAAGAGCTGTCCAGTCTTCAAACCCAACTCCTCAGCGAGCGCGCGCAGCCGTCGCTCGAGATCCGCCTCGTCGGCGAAGTCGGCTTCCTCGAGCACCGCGAGTGTGCGCTCGAGCGCGTGGAGAACCGTCTCCGGCTCGACTTTCCGCTGGAGCAGGAGTTCCGGATCGTAGTCCTCGACGTCGGTAAAGAAGAAGCGCGTCAATTCCGGAACTTCGCTCAAGAGCTTGGCGCGGTCTTTGACCAGCGCCACCACCTCGCGCACGTAGGCGAAGGCAGGGCTGGCTGGATCCTCTGCTTCCGGACCGACGAGTCCTGCCTCGCGGAGGAACGGCACGCACCGCTGCGCGAAGTCGTCGAGCGAGAGGATGTGATTGATGTAGTACTGGTTCATCCACAAGAGCTTCTCGAAGTTGAAGCGAGCCGGATGCGGGTTCACCTCCTCCAGCCGGAAGAGCTGAAGCAATTCCTCGCGGGAGAAGATCTCCCGCTCGGCATCGTAGGCCCAGCCGAGGAGCGCCAGATAGTTGATCATCGCCTCGGGCAGATAACCGAGCCGCTTGAACTCCAGGACACCCGTCGCACCGTGTCGCTTGGAAAGCTTTCCTTTCCCGTCCGGGCTCAGGATGAGCGGGAGGTGGCAGAGCACCGGCATCTCCCAACCGAAAGCACGATAGAGTTGAGCATGGAGCGGTGCCGAGGGAATCCACTCTTCGGCTCGCAGGATGTGCGAGATTTCCATGTAATGGTCATCGACCACGTTGGCCAGATGGTAGGTTGGGAACCCGTCCGACTTGAGCAGGACGAGGTCCTGCAGCAACCGGTTCTCGTAGGTGATCTCGCCGCGCAGGAGATCGACGATCGTCGTCTCGCCCTCGAGCGGCATCTTGAAGCGAATCACCGCTGGCTCACCGCGTGCCAGCCGCGCTTGGACTTCTTCGGGCGGCAAGAAGCGACAGTGCCGGTCGTACCCGGGCGGCTCGCCGCGAGCCCGCTGCTCCTGGCGCACCCGCTCGAGCCGCTCCGGCGTGCAGAAACAGTAGTAGGCATAACCATGCTCGACCAGCCAGCGGGCATGCTCCTGGTACAGCGAGAGCCGTTGGCTTTGGATGTAGGGTCCATAGGGGCCCCCGATATCGGGCCCTTCGTCCCACTCCAGGCCGAGCCACTTCAACCCTTCGATGATCCCTTCGATGCTCTGCCCGACCAGCCGTGCCTGGTCGGTATCTTCGATGCGCAGGATGAAGGCACCACCGTGCTGCTGGGCGAAGAGCCAGTTGAACAACGCAGTCCGTGCGCCACCGACATGCAGGTCTCCGGTCGGACTCGGTGCGAAACGGACACGCACACGCGTTTCGGCCATCGTTTTCACCCTCGCTTCCCGGAGCGGCCTCGCCGCACCGCAACAAAGTATGCAACGCTGGTACGGGAAGAGCTGGAAAGCACGAGGGAGCGGTACGAGCGGTGCAGAGCGAACGGCAAGCTGGAATTCTCTTCGACCTGGACGGGGTTCTCATCGATAGCGAGCACGCGCACTACGAAGCGACCCGCCTGGCATTCAGCGAGCGCCAGTTGCCCGAGCTGTCCGCAGAGTTGTACCAGGCGCTCATGCTCGGGCGCCCCGACCGCGAAGCGATCGCCGCTGGCCTGGCTGCACTGGCGATCCCCCTCCACGAGCTCGAGCCGCTGCTCGAGGCCAAAGCCCGGTTTTACCGTGAACTCGTGCGCGCCGGTGCAGTCGAGCTTCTCGAGGACGGACTGGCCACGCTCGAGGCAGCGCTCCGCCACGGGTACCCGGTCGCGGTCGTCACCGGTGCGCTGGCCGACGAAGCGGAGTGGGCGCTCCGGGCAGCTGGCGTACGCGAGCGCGTCCCAGTGCTCGTGAGCGCAGAGGACGTCACCCGCGGCAAGCCCGATCCCGAGCCGTATCTCCTCGGCTGCACGCGCCTGGGGACAGCGCCGCAGCAGAGCATCGCGATCGAGGACTCACCAGCTGGGGTCACGGCAGGTCGAGCAGCTGGACTCCGTGTCCTGGCTGTCGCCCGCCGTCCTTTCCCAGAACTCGCCCGAGCCGACCGCGTCGTGCACCGGCTCGGCTGGGATGCGGTCGCTGCGCTGCTCGCTCAGGACGACTGAGCGACCAGTGCATCGATCGCGCGGGCCAGCTCCACGTCCCGTTCGGTAATTCCCCCGGCCTCGTGCGTACTCAGCGCGAGCTGCACGCGGTTGTACCGGATCGTGATGTCCGGGTGATGACGCCGCTCTTCAGCGAGTTCGGCTACCCGGTTCACGAACGTCATCGCTTCGCGGAAGTTCTTGAACTTGAAGTCCCGAACCAGCGTCTCTCCTTGGCGCTGCCACCCGGGCAACTCCTGGAGCGCGCGAGCGATCGCCACGTCGTCGAGCTTCGGCATACAGCCTCCCGTCCTGTGCCAACCCAACACGACCGATTGTAGCGCGAAGCGATCGTACCGAAAGTAGCACTACTCTTTGTCTATTCTGATAGAGAGCTCTTTCTTCATTTGAACGGTCGTCGAACGACCGATTGGCCCGTGCACGATCGTGCGCGCTCGCACCCACTACCGTACACAGAAATCCTCTACTCGCGCAACGAATTTGACATCTCCCGCTCGTGCGCGTATACTCCGCCGCCGTGTGTGCGACTGCTCGCGCACACAGCCGATCGCCTCGTGCGATCGGTGCAAAGTGACTGGAACAGGGAGGGAAGGGATGCGAGCATTGCCGATACGGCTGCTCGTTTTAGGAGTTTTTCTCGTTCTGCAGCCCCCTGCTGCGCTCGCCGCGCAGGTAGGTACCGACACCTTCGACCCGACCACCGCCCAGCCAGCCGTCGCTGCGCTCTGGGTGACACTCGATGGTGGGGTCCGCTACCAGGAAGCTGGCCGGTCTTGGATCCTCGGCCCCGCGATCCGCGCGGTGGCAACCGAACCCTACGCGGACGCTCAGAATGGCACCCGCACCGTCTATTATTTCGACAAGGCGCGCGTCGAAGTCGCCGATCCGACGACCAGCGATCCGCGTCACGGGTTGACACTCGGGCTTCTCGTCCGCGATATGGTGCTGGGCGTTATTCAGGTGGGTGACGACCGCTTCGTACCGGTCGCGCCAGCCGAGATTCCGTTGGCCGGCGATTTGGAGAACAACGAGCATGCGCCGACGTACGCCTCGCTCCACAGGCTCGCGACCATCGGCACGCAGGCTGAAGCGCGCCGGGCACCAGCACGCATCGGCCAGCCAGTCACTGCGCTTCTTGCCCGCGACGGGAGTGTCTTCCCCGACGCGGTGCGCGACTCGTCAGTCCGCATCGAGACGTACGACACCGACAGTGGCCACAACATTCCGGGGATCTTCTGGCAATGGTTCCAGGCGCAACCGCTGCCGTGGCTGGTACTCACTGGCCGCCCGATCAGCGAGCCGTACTGGGTGCGGACTCGCGTCGAGGGGCAGGAACGACTCGTCCTCGTGCAGGCGTTCGAACGGCGTGTCCTTACCTACGATCCGCAGAATCCGGACGGCTGGCGCGTCGAATGGGGTAATGCCGGTCTCCACTACCGCGTGTGGCGCGGACTGACTGCACCGATCCAGCCGGACGATCTCGCTCTGGCGAGCGGCGTTCCTTTTGGCGAAGTCCTGGTCCGAGCTGCTCGCGCCCATGGGCTCGACCCGTATCTGTTCGCTGCAGTGGCCGCTGTGACGAGTCACTTCGATCCGCTCGCCGAGACACTGTCTGGGCGCGGCCTCTTGCTCGCACCACGCGCAGCACTAGCTGGGGAACCATATCCGTTCGATCCGACGCGCAACGCGGAGCGAGCGGCGGCCTACCTGGCCTCGCTCGTCGCCCAACACGGAACCGAGGCGGGACTCGCAGCCTATCTGACAGCGACCGGTCGCGGTACATCGGGCGAGGCCGTCCGGCAAGCAGCGGATGCTCTCCGCCAGCGCTTTCCCGCCGGAACGCATCCGCTGCGTGACCGTCCCCTCGTCGAGATCGGTCGCGGTCACGCCGCCTACTATGATCCGAGCTACAGCACCGCCTGGTGGGAGCGAACGCTGGCTGCCTACGCCGATTGGGGTGGAGCTGTCGCTGGTGCCGCCCCTGACCCCAACGGCTTCTACTGCGTGCATCCGGATTTCCGTCCTGGTGAACGGCTCTTGCTGGTCGCCAACGGCACCGCACTCTGGTGTACGATCGGGGACACGGTCGCTGCCGGTCATGTGGCCAGTTGGCGCAGCCGTTGGGTGATCGAGTTGTCCTGGCTGACGTTCGTCGCCCTCGGCCTCGACCGGAACAACGACGTGACCGTTTGGGCACCGGCACGCTGAGGCGAGGACTCGTCCTCGATGGAAGGAGGTCGCGATGCTCCAGTCGCTGGAACCGTTGCTGGCGTACAACCGGTGGGCGAACCAGACGCTCGTGCGTCACTGCCGGTCGGTCGACCCGGCACTTCTCGATGCGGCCCCTCCGGCTGGGGTGTACGGATCGATACGGGCCACGCTCGCCCACATCGCCTCGGCGGAAGCCGCCTACACTGCACGCCTGCGCGGCGAGGAACCTCAGCGGCTCCCACCCGATGCCGACCTCGACCAGATCGCTGCCTCGCTCGAGCGCACTGGACAGGCGTTGATCGAGCTCGCCAAGAGCATCCCAGCCGACCGGGTGATCTCGTACCGCTCACCCACGTTCGGTGACGTGTCGGCTCCCGCCTGGGTGATCTTCTCCCAGCTCGTCGTTCACGGGTGCGACCACCGCTCGCAACTGGCGACGCTCTTTACCCAGTTCGGTGCACCGCTCCCACCGCTGGATGTCTGGCAGTTTGTCGGCATCAGGCGCTGAAAACCTGCTTTACCGCCGAGCGAGGACGACCCGCCGGACGGCAGCGATCGCCCGTTCGATATCGTGTCGCGTCACGTCGAGATGCGTCACCGCCCGGACGCGATACGTGCCGACTGCACCCATCCGGACTCCTTCAGAAAGAAGCGCCTGGGTGAACGCGCGTGCGGTCATCCCGGTATCCCGCACGTCGAAGTAGACCAGGTTCGTCTCGACCTCGGTGGGGTCGAGACCGATACCGGGTGTCTCGGCGAGTCCCTCGGCGAGGAGACGCGCATTGGCATGGTCCTCAGCCAGCCGGTCGACATGATGCTCCAGCGCGTAGATGCCAGCCGCAGCGAGGATGCCCGCCTGCCGCATCGCGCCACCGAACATCTGCTTGTACCGGCGCGCAAGCCGGATGGTTTCCCGGTCACCAGCCAGCACGGCGCCAACCGGGCAACCTAACCCTTTCGAGAGGTCGATCCAGACCGTGTCCACTTTGCGACACCAGACCGCAGCCGGTATGCCGGTAGCGACTACCGCGTTCAAGAGACGCGCCCCGTCCATATGAACCTTGAGCCCGAGCCGGTGGGCCACCTCACAGACGGCCTCGAGCGTCTCCAGGGGCCAGATCTTTCCGCCGCCACGATTGTGCGTGTTCTCGATGCAAACGAGCGTCGTCGGCGGCGTATGGACACCATCGCCTGGGTCAGCAGCCGCCTCGACCTGCTCCGGCTCGAAGACACCACGCACCCCGTCGACGAGATAGGTGAGGACACCACAGACGAGCCCCGGCCCGCCAGCCTCCGAGGTCACCGGATGTGCCGTTCGCTCGATGATGATCCGATCACCTGGCTGCGTATGCACCTTGATGCCGATCAAGTTGCACATCGTGCCGGAGGGCAAGAACAGCGCGGCCTCCTTACCGGTCAGTTCAGCGACCATCTCCTGGAGACGGTTGACCGATGGGTCTTCGCCGAGTTGCTCGTCGCCGACTTCCGCTTCCGCCATGACCCGCCGCATTTCGGGAGTGGGACGCGTGACGGTATCGCTGATGAGATCGATCATTCCTGCACTCGCTCCTTACTTCGCCCTCGCTGCGCGGCAACCCGATACCGCACGCTACCCATTATCGGACGAAGCTAGCGAGTAGCGCGACAACATGCTCGCCAGAGCCATTCACGACGATGCAGCTCGGGCTCGGCGCGGAATCGACAGGTTCCCCGTATACTAGCCGCGATGGGCTGGGGGCGGGATGGGAGACGAATCGATCCAGGCAAACGGAGCTGTCCAGCGGACAGCGTGGCGTCTCTTCGTCGGATCGCTCCTCAACGAGGGAGCGATCGGTTTCTTTTTCACGCTCTGGCCTCTGTACATCGCTTCGCTCGGCGCGGCACCATCCGAGATCGGGCTCGTCATCGGGACAGCCGGGATCCTGCGGCTGCTCTTCTTGCTCCCATCAGGCTGGCTGGTTGACCGTCTCCCTTTGCGCCTCCTGATTGCCGGGATGCGTGCCGTTGCCGCTTTCGGGTTCGCCTTGTGCGCGCTCGCGCGGGAGTGGTGGCAGCTCTTCCCCGGCGTCGTCGCGATCAGCCTGGGTGTCGTGGCCTTCCCCGCATTGAGCACCCTGATCGCCGGACTCGCCAGTGAAGGCGAAGCACGGACACGCTATTTCACACTGATCTACACGGTCGCCCCCTCGATCGCCACGATCGTGACACCGGCGGCTGCGGGTTGGCTGGCCGAGCACTGGGGACTGCGGGCAACGCTGGTCGCCGCGAGTGCGGCGACCGCCTCGGCAGCGCTCATCTTCTGGACGATTCGTCTTCCTACTGATCTGGCTACCACCCGGGGAGAAGGATCGTATCGCGAACTCCTGACCATTCGCCCGATTGCGCTCTCGGCGATACTCATGGTCGGAACGATCGGTGGCATCATGCTCGGCTGGGTGCTGGCACCGAACTATCTCCAGGAGGTGCACAGCCTGAGTCTCGAGCAGATCGGTTGGCTCGGCTCGATCGCGGCAGTTGGGAGCACCGTCTTGAGCCTGGCGGTCAGTCGCAACCGGTGGTTACAGCACCCCTTCAACACGCTGCTCGTCGCCACTGGCGCCGTGGTCGCTGGGTTTCTCCTGCTGCTGATCGGGAATCACTTCGCTATCTTCGTTCTCGCGTATCTCCTTCGTGGCGGTTTCCTGGTCGCCTGGTCGGCGTTCTACGCAGTATTCGGGCTCATCACACCTGAGCAGCTGCGGTCACGCGTGTTCGCTGTCGCGGAGATTCTCGGCGGACTCGGATCGACGATCGCCCCCTTCCTCGCGGGCATCCTGTACGAGTTCGACACGCGTCTACCCATCGTCACGGGACTCGCCTGCACTGCTGTCGTGGTAGTCGCAACGCGGCTCGTCCAACGCAGCACTGATCGTGCGATGCCACTCGCGAGACCGCTGCGGTGAGAACCGTGCCTCGTCCGTTGCGTCGAGCAGCTCCGGCTCATCAGCGACACCAGCGCACCGTGGAGTGGGAACGCTGGTTCCAAGGGGATCGCTCGGCAGCAGCGTACCGGATCGAACTGGCACGGCTCACCGGACTCGCGCCGGCGATGGCCGGGCAACTGGTCGACGACGTGGCAGCCCTTCTGGTCGATCGTGTTCCGGCGATGCTCGGCGTCCCGGCATTGCTCGCGATCTCCGTGCTGGTCAGTCATTCGCCGAAAGCGCGTGAAGCGAGCCGCACGCTCCTCCTCGCGATCACCGAGGAACTCGCACCGGCTCATGCACGCACTGTGTTGGAGAGCCTGGCGCTCGCCTGGCACGCGAGCCAGCCTATCCTCGCGCCCGAACTCCGCCGGGCGTCACTGCGTGGCGAGTTGCTCCAGACCATCCGTCGCCTGGAAGCGAGCGATGTACCGGGAGTGGACGTCATCGCAGCGATCCTCGAAGTGCTGGAATGACGACCTGCACGGGAAGAAGGGAACGCTATACTGAGAGACACCTGAGTAGCGGCCCGGGAGCAGGGCGAGGTACGCTGGCGACCGCGCGCTGCCTCCCGCATGGTGGGAGTGGAGGGGCAGCGATGAGCACGCAGGTGTGGCTCGGCATCGTCTTCCTCGTGCTCGTCGTGGTCTGGCTCGGTGAACTTTACTGGATCGCGCGGAGAGCTGAGGAGCGGGGCCATGACGTACTCCACCTGGTTTCGGGAGCAGCGATCTTCTTCGTCCTCGCGGCCCCACTCACCGTGTTCGCACCAGGTCTCGTGGAACGGGTCGGTGACCTCTGGGCTGCGCTCGTCCGGCCGCTCGATGCCCGTGCCCGCGAACGGCGACGGAGCAGTCCGCGGTTGGTGATGCCTGGGCGAACGGTACCGCTCGAGCAGGAACGCATCCGCATCGGTCGCTATCCGAACAACGATATTGTCATCGACCACCCGACGGTTTCTGCCTATCATGCGGAACTCGTCCGCCGACCGGACGGGCGCTATGAACTCATCGATCGGGAGAGCCGGAACGGGACGCGGATCAACGGCACGCCGGTCCGGCAAGCGATTCTCAAGGACGGCGATCAGATCACGCTCGGGGCGATCACGGTGCACTATCTGGAGGGGTCGAAGACACTCGAGGCCCTGAACCGCGGTGGGGTGCCGCTCCGTCGCCGATGAAAACGCCGCCCAGCGAGGGCAACCGGGCGGCGTCCGTTTTCACCGGTGCAGGCGATCAGTAGCTGGACGAAACCTGACGCCGGGCGCGGAAGCAGTCGGAGCAATAGACGGGACGATCCTGCCGGGGCAGGAACGGAACCATCGTCTCCCGACCGCAGTCGCTACAGATCGCCGGATACATGGGGCGATCCTGCCGGGACTCGCGCGGCTCGCGGCTCCGGTACGAACCGCCCTCGCCACGCGCCGAACGCCGGGAACGCGCAGCCGCACGACAGGTGGGGCAGCGCGACGGCTCGTTCGTGAACCCCTTGTCAGCGTAGAACTGCTGCTCGCCCGCGGTGAAGACGAACTGCGTGCCGCAGTCGCGGCAAGTCAGGACCTTGTCAACGAACCCGAAACTCATCTCGTGGGTCTCCTTAGGATCTCTCGAGGTGGCGAACCGAACGTCCGCCACCGGACCAGTACTCGCTCTAGCCTTGGGGATTCGCCGCTGAGATGAGTCCGGGGAGACAGGCCCTCTCTGTCACCTCGACCACGCGCGCGGTACCCTTGGCTATTGATTCCAATATAACACACCGCGGGGCCCGAAGCAAGAGCGTCCCGCTATCCGAGCAGCGGCGGGCTGGGCACTTCCACCGGGGCCGGGTTACCCGCGGGCCAGGCTGCATCCGCACCTCCTCCGGCCCCCACCTCCGCACTCACAGCTGACGCAAATGCAAGGTATCGGCATGGCCAGGCTCGGGGAAATAGCGGAGGCTCGCCACGAAGACGGCGTGATCCTGCGGGCAGACCAATCCTGTGGCGTGCGCTGCTTGTGCTGCCTGTTCGATCAACTCCTCACTCGTTTCGGCGAACGAGGGAAGAGCGAGCGGGGAGACACCCCACACCAGCGCGAGCTGCCGAGCGATATACGAGTCGCAAGTCACGGCGATGATCGGTACCGCGGGCCGCTCGCGCGCGACCTCCCGGGCAGTGAAACCGCTCCGCGTGATCGCGACAATCGCCCGGACAGCGCGCCAGCGTCGCGCGAGGTCGGTCGCCGTTCGGGCGATCGCCGCCGCGATCGTCGTCGGCTCGTCACTCTCCGGTACGGACGCTGGGCTGAGCTGTTGCTCGGTCGCGACGATGATGCGATGCATCATCGCCACCGCCTCGGCCGGATACTGGCCGGTCGCTGTCTCGGCACTCAGCATCAGCGCATCCGCACCTTCCAGCACCGCATTCGCGACATCGCTCACTTCGGCGCGCGTCGGAATCGGCTGTGTCGTCATCGATTCCAGCATCTGGGTGGCGATGATGCAGGGAATCCCGGCCGCGCGAGCCGCCGCGATGATGCGCTTTTGCGCGATCGGGACTTCTTCCGGAGACAACTGGACGCCCAGGTCGCCTCGCGCGACCATGATGGCATCGCTCAGCCGCGCGATCTCGCGGATCGCTGCCAGCGCCTCCGGCCGCTCGATCTTGGCGACCAGGCGCGCTCGCCCGCCGCACTCCTGCACGACCTGTCGCACTGCCTGGACGTCCTCCGGCTTGGTGACGAAACTCACCCCGATGTACTCCAGTTCGTGCTCCACAGCGAATGCGATGTCAGCGCGATCGCGGTCGCTCAACTGGAACGGTCGGCCGAGCACACCGGGGACAGCCACCCCCTGGCGCCCGCGCAGCTCTCCACCACGCAGGACGCGTGCGACCAGCTCGGCACCCTCGCGCGCTTCCACCGCCAGTTCGATCAATCCATCGCTGATCAAAACCCGATGTCCAGGCTCGAGCTGCGCGACGAGCTCTGCATCGTCGATACTGATCCGCTCCGGTGTGATCGGCTCGCTGCCGGGCACCAGCCGCACGCGCGTCTCGCGGATGAGTCGGAACGGCTCGCCCGCCAGCGGACCAGTGCGCGGTTTCCAGCTGGCCAAGTCTTGCAGGATCGCGATCGGACGCTGGACGCGACTCGCCGCGGCACGCAGGCGCGCCACGATCGGTCCGCGCTCTTCGGGTGTGTTGTGGGCTGCGTTGACGCGGAAGACATCGACTCCAGCAGCGATGAGCTGCCCGAGGATCGACTCGTCCCACGAAGCTGGACCGACCGTCGCGACGATCTTCGCTCGACGGTGCCACTGGACGCTGGTTCGCTCTCGCACCGTTTTCCCTCCTCGGAGACTTCCGGCCCTCGAACGAGCAGACGAGGATAGTGGTGATCCATGGTCGCATGCAATCCCACCGGTACCCGGCGAGTGTGCACCACTGGTGCTCCAGGCGGGCAAGCGTGCTAGGATCACAACCGTTACCGGCGTATCGGATCGAGGGAAGGATGTGAGGAATCGATGCGCGCTGCGCGCTTGCACGGATACGACACGACGCTGGCAGGTCCGGAGCATCTGGTACTGGAGGACGTACCGGATCCCGAGATCCACGAACCCGACGATGTGATCGTCCGGATCGAGGGTGCTGATGTCTGCCGGACCGACCTCCGGATCGTCGAGGGGCAGTTCCGCATCGGCTATGGCGGACGACTGGACGTGTCGACGATCGAGCTAGTCGACCAGGAGAAGGCGATCGTCGGGAACCTGGTCGGGACGTACGCGGAACTGGTGGAACTCATGGAACTCGTTGCCGATGGCCGGATCAAGCTGACGGTGTCCTACTATCCGCTCGCGCAGATCGATCAGGCATTCCGTGATCTGCGCGATGGTCGCATCGAGGGGCGAGCGGTCATCGTGCCGTGAAGGTGTCGGAAAGGAGGGGATCGATGCCGATCGAACTCGTCACTGTGCCGATCGAGAAGCCCGATCACGTCAACATCATCTTCGGCCACAGTCATTTCATCAAGACGGTCGAGGACTTGCACGAAGCGCTCGTCAATGCCGTACCGGGGATCAAGTTCGGCCTCGCTTTCAGCGAGGCATCCGGACCTCGCCTGGTACGCTGGAGCGGCACCGATCCGGAGCTCGTGGAACTCGCCCGGCGCAACGTCCTCGCCATCGCCGCAGGGCACTGTTTCCTGATCATGCTCGGCAATGCGTACCCGATCAACGTCCTGCCCGCGGTCCGCAACGTCGTCGAGGTCTGCACCATCTTCTGCGCGACAGCGAACCCGGTCACGGTCGTCCTGGCCGATCTCGGGGAGCAGCGGGCGGTCCTCGGCGTCGCCGACGGCTTCAAGCCGCTGGGCATCGAGGGGGACGAGGATATCGCCAAGCGAATGCAGTTCCTGCGGCAGATTGGGTATAAGCTCGGCCCTGGGGTATCATAAGCGCTGGTTGTGCCGGTGTCACCGTCAGGAGGTCGCAGCGTTCACGATGCCGTGAATCCCTCGGAGAGGGGACGAGCTGTGACCCAGCCACTGGAGGCAGGAGGGTTGCGATGACCAGTACAGTCGATGGCCAGCTGCCTGGGGTAGCGCTCACCAAGAGCGAGCTCCTCGAGATGTACCGGTTGATGGTGCTGATCCGGCGTTTCGAGGAAGTGGCAGCTGAGCAGTATGCGCTGGGGAAGATCGCTGGGTTCCTGCACCTGTACATCGGCGAAGAAGCAGTCGCCGTCGGTGCGATCCGAGCGATGGACCCCGAGGATCACCTGGTAACGCACTATCGCGACCACGGCTATGCCCTCGCGCTCGGGCTCGACCCGCGCCGATGCATGGCCGAACTCTTCGGCAAAGCGACCGGGCTGGTCGGCGGCCGCGGTGGATCGATGCACTTCGCCGACGCCTCCAAGCACTTCTGGGGCGGTTATGCGATCGTCGCTGGACTCCTGCCGATCGCAGCCGGGCTGGGGCTGGCGAGCAAATACCTGAACCAGCGCCGCGTCGCGGTCGCGATCTTCGGCGATGGCGCGACGAACAACGGTGCGTTCCACGAGGCGCTCAACTTCGCCGCTCTCTGGAAGCTCCCGGTGCTCTTCCTGTGCGAGAACAACCAGTACGGTATGGGTACGGCGGTTGCTCATGCCTCGGCAGTGCGCGAGATGTACCGCAAGGCCTGCGCCTACGATATCCCAGCCGAGCAGGTCGACGGCCAGGATGTCCTCGCTGTCTACGAAGTGACGAAGCGCGCACTCGAGCACTGCCGGAGCGAGAACGGCCCCTACTTCATCGAGGCACTGACGTACCGCTACCGCGGCCACTCCATGGCCGATCCCGAGACCTACCGTTCCAAAGAGGAAGTCGAGGAGTGGCGGCGTCAGCGCGATCCGATCGTGCTCTTCCGCCAGAAGTTGCTCTCCCACACCGTGGCGACCGAGGAGGAACTGGCGGCGCTCGATCAGGCGGTCGAGGAAGCAGTCGCCGAGGCAGTCCGCTTCGCGGAGGAGAGTCCGGAGCCGGATCCGGCGACGCTGACGCAGTACGCCTACGCTGACCCGATCACCGTGCGCTAGAGAGGGGTAGGGTCCAGAATGGCTCGTGAATTGACCTACCGCGACGCGTTGCGCGAGGCCCTGCGCGAGGAGATGTATCGCGACGAGCGCGTCTTCTTGATGGGTGAAGATATCGGCGCGTACGGTGGATCGTACGCCGTCACGCGCGGGTTTCTGCAGGAATTCGGCCCGGAACGCGTCCGCGATACACCGATCGCTGAGCTCGGTATCGTCGGCCTGGGAATCGGTGCTGCGATCGGCGGACTTCGGCCGGTCGTCGAGCTGATGACGATC
The DNA here is from genome assembly GCF_026241205.1 of Thermomicrobium sp. 4228-Ro. Taxonomy (NCBI): domain Bacteria; kingdom Pseudomonadati; phylum Thermomicrobiota; class Thermomicrobia; order Thermomicrobiales; family Thermomicrobiaceae; genus Thermomicrobium; species Thermomicrobium sp. 4228-Ro. The sequence goes on along the minus strand of NZ_JAPFQM010000001.1, from coordinate 1,141,752 downwards.
AACTTCTCGCTCCTCGCGATGGACCAGATCGTCAACCACCTGGCGAAGATCTACTACATGTTCAACGGACAGTTCACGGCACCAGTCGTCGTCCGCACGGTCGAGGGATTCGGGCAGCTGGCGGCGACGCACTCGCAGTTCTTCGAGAACTACTTCGCCTACGTGCCGGGCCTGCGGGTCGTGGCTCCGGCAGTCCCGAAGGACGCCAAGGGATTCTTGAAAGCAGCGATCCGGGGCAACGATCCGGTCATCTTCATCGAGCACTCGCTCATCTACCGGAACCGCGGTGAGGTGCCGGACGGCGAGGATTTCCTCTTGCCCTTGGAAGGCGCGGAAGTCCGCCGTGAGGGGCGCGATGTGACGATCGTTTCCTGGCTGCGCGGCTACTATCTCGCGCTCGGTGCCGCCGAGGAGCTTGCCCGCGAAGGAATCGAGTGCGAGGTCATCGACCTCCGCGTCCTGCGACCGCTCGACATCGAGACGATCGTCCGCTCGGTCCAGAAGACGAACCGCCTCGTCATCGTCGAGGAGGGATGGAAGTCCTTCGGCGTCGGCGCGGAGATCGCCGCATCCGTCCAGGAGCGTGCGATCGACTATCTGGACGCGCCGATCGCGCGGGTGGCCAGCGTCGAGGTGCCGATGCCGTATGCGCGTAACTTGGAACGCCTGGTGGTGCCGAACAAGGACAAGGTGATCGAAGCGGTACGCGAGGTGCTCTACCAGCGCACCCTCGTACCGGTCGCTCGCTAGCGCCGGGTGCCTGAGGACGGAGGGATCGCTATGGCGCGACCACTCGTCATGCCCCAGATGGGGTATGACATGAAAGAGGGCACGATTCTCCGCTGGCTGAAGCACGAAGGGGAGTACGTCGAGCGCGGCGAGCCGATCGCCGAGATCGAGACGGACAAGGTCAACATCGAGATCGAGTCGTTCGCCTCCGGCGTGATCTTGAAACTGCTCGCCAGAGAGGGCGAGACGATACCGGTCGGTCAGCCGATCGCGCTCATCGGCGAGCCGGGTGAGAAGCTCGCGGAAGAAGCGGTACCAGCGGGAGCGACCGTGGGCGCGGCTGCTGCACCAGCGGCGCCTGCAGCCCCGTCGGCACCCCCGGGTGCCGCCCCGGGCGCTCCTCCCGAGGAGGAAGCGCCGCCGCCCGGAGAGCGCGTGCGTGCCTCTCCGCTCGTGCGACGTCTGGCTGCCGAACACGGCATCGATCTCACGAAGATCCGCGGGAGCGGGCCAGGTGGGCGCATCGTGAAGGAGGACATCCTGCCGTTGATCACCGCACCACGCGCACCGGAGGCACCGCCTGCACCACCTCCACCTGCCGCAGCACCAGCGGCTCCAGCGGTAGCACCGGTTGCTCCTCCCGCGCCACCGCCGCCTGGCCTGCCGGAATTCGAGGTGGTGGAGCTCGGCCGGATGCGTCAGACGATCGCGCGGCGGATGGCCGAGAGCTTCCAGCAAGCCCCACACTTCTTCGTCACGACAGTCGTCGAGATCGACGACCTTCTGGCGTTGCGCGAGCAGATCAACGCCCAGGTGCCGGAGGAAGAGCGTGTTTCGGTCACCGATCTCCTGATCAAGGCCTGCGCACTCGCGCTGCGCGAGCATCCGACGCTCAACGCGAGCTTCGTCGCGCCCAACCAGCTGCGCGTCTACAAGCGCATCGACATCAACATCGCGGTCGCGACCGAGCACGGCCTGATCGCACCGTTCGTCCCCGACGCCGATCGCAAGCCGCTCGGTGAGATCGCTCGCCTGACGAAAGACCTGATCGCCCGGGCGCGCGAGGAGCAGCTGCGTCCCGAGGAATACCAGGGCGGCACCTTCACGATCTCGAACCTCGGGATGTTCGGGCTGGTCGAGCACTTCACCGCCATCATCAATCCGCCGCAGGCAGCGATCCTCGCCGTCGGCAGCATCCTTCGCGAGCCGGTCTATCGCGAGGGAAGCGACGAGCCGGTTCCGGTCCGCCGCCTGCGCCTGACCCTCTCGGTCGACCACCGCGTCGCCGACGGTGCCGCTGCCGCCCGCTTCCTCGAGACGGTGCGACACCTCCTCGAACACCCGATGCTCCTGCTGGTTCGCTGAACCGGCTCGTGCCTACGGTGGCTGAGCCCGCTCCCCGAGTTGTAACCGCGGAGCGGGCTCGTCCGTTGTCTTACGAGAGACAGGAACGACCCGGTTGCGAACGAGCTGCGCGCACCGGCGCTCGAGGCAGCTCAACGAAACTGGAGCTTGACCGAGAGTCTCGCTTCGAGTACAGTTGGGGGTATCGCTCCACCGCAGCGCCGAGGAGGCGAGTGCCGCAGGCTTGGGGATTCCGAGCCGTTCGACAGCCGGAGGGCTTCCCTGATCTCGTGAGGATGCAGGACTCGCCAGTTTGCGGTCCCGGGTGACCGCGAGAGGAGGGAGAGCCAGCCAGAACAGCGCTTCTCGCCGGGTGGGTCCAAGACCCTGCGCCGCAGCGACCCCGCTTCGGAAGTGCGAGAGTCTGTAGAGAGGAGCAGGCCATGCCACGACGAATCCGGCGTACCCTTCTTGCGATGATCCTCATCGTCGCGAGCAGCCTCGCATGGGGACTCCCAGTAACCGCGACGTGGACAGCCCTGACTCCGGTCAGCAGCACCTGGCAAGTCGATGACCAGATCGTCGTCCCCTATGTCCCGAACAACGAGACGATCGCCGGCACCGGCCCCTGGCACGGCGTCGTCCAGATCGCCAACGCGAGCCAGTTCCCGATCGCAGCCGATATCGCCAAAGCGGACGGGACGCCCATCACCTCGGTCAACATCGCGGGGAACGGCACCACCGCGATCGCCGCCGCGGCGCTCTTCGGCAGCAATCCGGGTGGAGGCCTCCTGATCTTCGGACGCGAGACCGGCGCCTGCGCCAGCCAAGCTGTGCAGTCGTACACGGTGAAGCGAAACGCTCCGATCAACTCTGCTGACACGGTCTCGCTCAGCGTACCGGCTGGGATCAACGTCACCAACGTCTCGGTCAGCCAGGGTACGACGTGGTACGCACCTGGCGTCTACAACTGGAACCAGGTCGGGACGACCTTGAACGTCAACTGGTCCCCTGCCGGAGCGGAACCAGCGGTCAACTCCAACTACCAGGTCATCGTCGCCTACGATTTCCCCTGCCGGCCAGCCCGCCTCAGCGTCGCCGTCAAGCTGGTCGCGCCAGCCCCCTCGAGCAACGGGCGCACCAGCTCCAGCCACCTGATGGTGAGCGGGTACAGCGGGCTCGGGCAGCAGCAGGCGCTCGCCAATGACCTGGCGGTGCCGATCGCGCAAGCCGACTACAACGGCTGGAAGACGGTCCTGCACATCACGAACTTCGGCGGGAGCTCGTGTCCGGCGACGGCCCTGTTCTACCAGCATCCGAGCGGCGCCCAGACGCACAGCCTCACGCAGACGATCGCGGCCGGCGGGACGTGGAACTTGGACCTGGTCGGAGCTGGTCTCCCGCAGAACTGGCTCGGCACCGCGCGTATCCAGGGTCCCGGCTGCTTCCTCGCTGCCTCGGTCGACCGGATCAAGCCATCGCAGCCGTGGGGTACGCCGGTCAACATGGCGCTGACCAACCTCGCGTTGCCATGCGCGGTGCTGAGCAACACGGTCTACGTCCCGCTGGTCTTCCAGGCGTACTTCGACTGGAACACTGGTATCGCCATCACGAACGTCGGTGGGGGACCGGCGACGGTGACGATCGACTACTATGCCCCGAACGGGAGCCTGATCACGACCAAGAGCCTCTCCGTACCGCAGAACGGCATGAACTTCGACTACCTCAGCGGGAGCGGCGGCCAGCTCGCCCAGGCAGTGCTCAGCAGCAGCCAGCCGGTCATCGTCTCGGTCGACGCCGTCAAGTACACCGGCGGTGGGCAGGACGTCGGGCAGGCCCTGACCTCGATGGGGATCAACGCACCGGTCACTGCGCCCGTCCTGCGCGTCCCGCTCTATCAGAAGGCGGGGGTGAGCGGGAACGACAACAGCGGTGTCCAGCTCTTCAACACGAGCACCACCACCGCCGCGACGGTCACGGTCGAGTTCTATGACGCGACCGGCACCGCGCAGCCGCCCTCGCCGCTGACGCTCGCTGGTATCGCGCCGCGGGGAGCCATCACCGTGTATGCGCCGAGCCAGGGGACCCTGCCGAGCGATTTCCAGGGTCAGGTGCGCGTCACGCATGCACCGGGGAGCGGTCAAATGGTGGCGATCACCAACAACGTGAACTACGACGTGCAGGCTGACGGCTCGTCCGCCTACAACGTCGGCACGGCTGGTCGGGCACTGCGCGTCGACTACGGCCCCGGCCCAGGCTTCAAGAACGGTGTCCACACCTTCATCGTGGCCCAGACGGTCGACGAGAACGGTGTGCAGATGCCAGCGCAACAGCTCATCGTCACTGGCCCTGGGTTGACGATCAACGGCGGGCCGAGCCCGCAGACCGTCACGACGACGCTGTTCGGGGTCGCCACGATCGAGCTCTGGGGAACGAATACGACGGTCCCGGTGACAGTCTGCTGGGACCTGAACCTGAATACCTTGTGCGACCCCGGCGAGCCCCAGGTGAGCCAGTCGATGAGCTGGGCCCCGTAAGCGTCACTGCGACCGAGCGAGACCGGGGAACTCGAAGCACTCGGGTTCCCCGGTCTCCGATCGTCCAACTACCCCGCGGCACTCGCCTCCGGCCCCGTCCCCCAGCGTGGAAGGGCGAGTTCATCCCGGAGTACGGCAAGCGGTCCGGAGGAGAGCAACGGACGACCGTGATCCTGGAGGGTGCTCGGCCTCGTCTCGGCCGATCGACTGCCCGTGCCCCGGTCGCTGAGACCGGGGCCGCACTGACAAGAGAGCGAGTGAGTATGGCGCGGAGCTGGACGAGTAGCCGAGTGGGGGTACGCTCGTTACAAGCTCGCAGTGACCGCACAGAACGGATCGATCGAGGAACACACGCGCCTCCGTCTCCCGTCAGCCCGTGCCAGCGAGTCAACCAGCCGCGCCCGGTTGCTACAATAGTCCGGTGCCTGTGTCCGGACACGGGCAGGGGAGTTCCATGGCCAGCGACAAGATCGTCGTCCGCGGCGCCCGCGAGCACAACCTCAAGAACATCGACGTCGAGATCCCACGCGACAAGCTGGTCGTCATCACCGGCTTGTCCGGTTCGGGGAAGTCGAGCCTCGCGTTCGACACGATCTACGCCGAAGGGCAACGGCGCTACGTGGAGTCGCTCTCAGCCTACGCGCGGCAGTTCCTCGGCTTGATGGAAAAGCCCGACGTCGACCAGATCGAGGGGCTCTCCCCAGCGATCTCGATCGACCAGAAGGCAGCCAGTCACAACCCGCGCTCCACGGTCGGTACGCAGACCGAGATCTACGATTACCTCCGCCTCCTCTACGCGCGGATCGGTCAACCGCACTGCCCGGAGTGCGGCCGTCCGATCCAGGCCCAGACCGTGCAGCAGATGGCCGAGCAGGTCGAGGCCCTCCCGGTGGGAACGCGACTCTACATCCTGGCGCCGGTCGTCAAGGACCGCAAGGGAGAGCACCAGGGCATCCTCGAAGAACTCCGGCGCGCTGGCTTCACCCGCGTCCGGATCGACGGTGAACTCCGCGAGCTCGACGAGCCGATCGCGCTGGCCAAGAACAAGCGCCACACGATCGAGGTAGTGGTCGACCGCCTGGTGGTGCGGGCGCGCGACGACGAGGAGAGCCACGCGTTCCATCTGCGTGTCGTCGAGGCACTCGAGACGGCGGTCAAGCTGGGTGGCGGACTCGCCGTCGTCCAGCCGCTGGAGGGCGAACCGATCGTTTTCTCGGAAAAGAACGCGTGCGTCCACTGCGGGATCAGCCTGCCGGAACTCGAGCCGCGCAGCTTCTCCTTCAATAGCCCGCACGGAGCGTGCCCGACCTGCGACGGGCTCGGTAGCCGGATGGAATTCGACCCCGACCTCATCGTGCCCGACCCTGACCGGTCGCTCGAGGAGGGAGCGATCGCCCCCTGGTTCAAGGAGGGACGAGAGAGCAGCGCCTGGTACCTGGCCATGCTGCGTGCCCTGGCGCGAGCCGAGGGGTTCCGTACCGACGTTCCCTGGCGCGAGCTGCCGGAGCGCGTCAAGCAGCTCATCCTCTACGGCGACGGAGGCCGCTCCGTCACGCTGCGCTACGCCGGACGCAGCGGACGCGAGCGCTCCTATCTCGTCACCTTCGAGGGGGTGATCCCGAGCCTGCGTCGCCGCTACGAGAGTACGAACTCCGACTACGTGCGGGCCGAGATCGAGCAATACATGTCGGCGCACCCGTGCCCGGACTGCGGCGGTTCGCGGTTGCGCCGGGAAAGCCGGGCCGTAACGGTCGCCGGTCGTTCGATCGTCGAGGTCACGCGACTGTCGATCGGCGAAGCACTCGCGTTCTTCGACATGCTTGCCGACGAAGCGCGGACACCGCTCAGCGAGCGGGAGCGGCGGATCGCCCACCAGATCCTCAAGGAGATCCGCGAGCGCCTGGGTTTCCTCGTCGACGTCGGGCTCGACTACCTGACGCTCGACCGCCCGACGGCGACGCTCTCGGGTGGCGAGGCCCAGCGGATCCGGCTGGCGACGCAGATCGGCAGTCGTCTCATGGGCGTCCTCTACGTGCTCGACGAACCGAGCATCGGGTTGCACCCGCGCGACAACCAGCGCCTCATCCGCACGCTCCTGCGCTTGCGCGACCTCGGCAACACGGTGATCGTGGTGGAGCACGACGAGGAGACGATCCGTGCCGCCGACTGGATCATCGATATCGGCCCGGGTGCCGGCGAGCACGGTGGCCGGGTGGTGGCTGCTGGGCCGCTCGAGGCGATCGTCCGCGCGCCCGACTCGCTGACCGGCCAGTATCTCAGCGGCGCCCGCAGCATTCCGGTACCGGAGCGACGACGAGCAGGAAACGGCAAGTGGCTCGTCGTCCGGGGTGCTCGGGAAAACAACCTCAAGAACATCGACGTCGCCTTCCCGCTCGGCTGCTTCGTCTGCGTGACGGGCGTCTCCGGATCGGGCAAGAGCACGCTGGTGGTCGATACGCTCTACCGGCGTCTCGCTCAACTCTTCTACCGGGCCAAGGAGCGTCCCGGGGCGCACGACGTGATCGAGGGGATCGAGCACATCGACAAGGTGATCAACATCGACCAGAGCCCGATCGGCCGGACACCCCGTTCCAACCCGGCGACCTACACCGGCGTGTTCACGCCGATCCGCGAGCTCTTCGCTTCGCTTCCGGAGGCCAAGGCACGGGGATATGCGCCGGGACGCTTCTCGTTCAACGTCAAGGGTGGCCGGTGCGAGGCCTGCGAGGGGCAGGGCGTCATCCAGATCTCGATGCAGTTCCTCCCCGATGTCTACGTACCGTGCGAGGTCTGCCACGGGCGACGCTACAACCGCGAGGCGCTCGAGATCACCTACCGCGGGAAGAGCATCGCCGACGTGCTCGAGATGACCGTCGACGAGGCACTCGAGTTCTTCGACGCTTTCCCGGCGATCCGAGCGAAACTGCAGACGCTCTCCGACGTCGGCCTCGGCTACATCAAGCTAGGGCAACCGGCGACGACGCTCTCGGGTGGCGAGGCACAGCGCGTGAAGCTGGCGACGGAACTCAGCCGGCGCGCCACCGGACGCACGCTCTACATCCTCGACGAGCCGACCACCGGCTTGCACTTCGCCGACATCGAGCGGTTACTGGCTGTGCTGCAGCGGTTGACCGATGCCGGTAACACGGTGATCGTGATCGAGCACAACCTCGACGTGATCAAGTGCGCTGACTACGTCATCGACCTCGGCCCCGAGGGTGGCGCAGCCGGTGGATACGTGATCGCTACCGGCACGCCGGAAGAGATCGCCGCGATCGAGCATTCCTACACGGGACAAGCTTTACGACGGGTTTTGCAACGAGCGACCCCCGCGATCTCCGTTGGCTGAGCACTTCTGCCCCAGCGCACTCGGGGACACGTCCTCGGCGAACGAAACCAGCAGTCACTGCAGAAAGCGCTTTTCCGCCGATCGATGGGGGGTTGGACTCGATGGCCCCGCATGGTTTGTCCAGACACGAAACGCCGTAGGGAGGCGAAGCGAGCGCCTAAGCTCCCCCGTTGTCGTGGTAGCATGCACACGGTAAGCGGTATCATTGAATGCGATCCGGAGAACTGTCAGGGGGTGGCAACTCGCCACTGCTCTGTGAGGAAGCGATAGGTTGCACGACCGTGCTCGATACCGATCCTCTCCAACGCCACAACGGTCACTTCACCTTGGACGGAGCATCCAACGGGTCTCTGGCGTCCCACAATGGCCACCGTCCGGTGCTCGTTCTCAACCAGAACTATGAGCCGTTGCATGTCGCGACCGTGCGTCGGGCGCTGGTATTATGGCTCGCCGGGAAAGCCGAAATTCTCGAGACCTACGACCAGGACGTCGCTTCGACACACCAGCGCTTCCCAGCGCCATCAGTCATCCGTCTCTTCACGCTCGTCAAGCGTCCGCCGGTTCGCGTTCGCCTGACGCGGCGCGAGGTGTTCGCACGCGATAACTACACGTGCCAGTACTGCGGGATCCGCACACACGACCTGACGATCGATCACGTGATTCCCCGTTCGCGTGGTGGCCCGCATACGTGGGAGAACGTGGTCAGTGCCTGCCGGGCCTGCAACCACCGCAAAGGGGGCAAATCCCTGGCCGAAGCACGGATGCACCTGTTGCGACAGCCGTTCGAGCCGCGGCCGGGGCGATACTACCTCGTCGAGCGTTTGCTCCGGACGCCGGTGCACGAGAGCTGGCTCAAATTCCTGCCAGAGCTTGACGTCACGAGTCGCCGCAGTCGATAACTCGTTCCGACAGTGCGCCCGCCCGGTGCACCGTTCACTCGTTCGTTGCCGTAGGGGGAGAGATGCTCGACCTGAGGCTGATTCGCGAACAACCGGATCTCGTCCGTGAAGCACTGCGCAAGCTCAATACCGAGGCGCCGATCGACGAAATCCTCGAACTCGACGAACGGCGACGGCAGCTGGTCGCCGAGGTCGAACGGCTCAAAGCCCAACGCAATACCGAATCGAAGCGGATCGGTCAGATGCCGCCGGGACCCGAACGGGAGGCGGCGATCGCCGCGATGCGTCAACTCGGCGACCGCATCGAGGAACTCGACCGCGAACTCGCTGCAGTCGAAGAGCCGCTCCAGGCACTGCTGCTCGAGGTTCCTAACCTGCCCGATCCCGACGTTCCGGTCGGCCCCGACGAGAGCGGCAACGTCGTCGTCCGGCATTGGGGCGAACCGCGTCAGTTCGACTTTCCTGTCAAGCCGCACTGGGAGATCGCCGAAGAACTGGGACTCATCGACTTCGCGCGCGGCGTCAAGATCGCCGGCAGCCGGTTCTATGTGCTGCGCGGCGACCTCGTCCGGCTCCAGCGGGCACTCATCACCTGGATGATCGACCTGCACGTGAACGAACACGGCTACTTCGAGGTCTATCCTCCCTTCCTCGTCCGGCGCGAGGCGATGATCGGCACTGGCAACCTCCCCAAGTTCGGGGACAACCTCTACCACGACGAGGAAACCGATCTGTGGTTGATTCCGACCGCCGAGGTGCCAGTGACCAACTTGTTCCGCGACGAGATCCTCCCACCAGGCTCCCTCCCGATCTATCTCGTCGCCGCGACACCCTGCTTCCGGAAAGAAAAAGTGTCGGCTGGTCGCGACGTGCGCGGCATCAAGCGGGTACACCAGTTCGAAAAGGTCGAGATGGTGAAGTTCGTCGAGCCAGATCGCTCCGACGAGGAACTGCAACGCCTGGTAGCTGATGCTGAAGACGTGCTGCGTCGGCTCGACCTCCCCTACCGGGTCGTCCAGATGTGTACGGGTGACCTGTCCTTCACTGCAGCCAAGAAGTTCGACCTAGAAGTCTGGGCACCCGGTTCTCAGGAGTGGCTCGAGGTCTCGTCCTGCTCGAACTTCCGCGACTTCCAGGCCCGACGCGCGAATATCCGCTTCCGACCCAGCGAGGGCGCACGACCGCAGTACGTCCACACCTTGAACGGATCGGGCCTGGCGCTCCCGCGAACCCTCATCGCGATCATCGAGAACTACCAGCAACCGGACGGAACCATCGAGATTCCGGCAGTCCTGCGCCCGTACATGGGAGGGCAGGAACGGATCGGGCCACAACCCGCTTACTGGGAACCCGCCCAAGCACGACGCGCTCGCGAACGAGCGCTCCGCGGAGACGGCTGAGGATGGCACCGATGCTCCTGATCGAGGCGAGCGGGTCAGCGAGCGCGATCGGGGAAACGATCGGTCAGGCACTGCGCCCGATCCTTCCGGAGGCAGTGGCGCGACACCGTCGCTACCTAGAGACACAGGGTATCGCGTGGGAACTCGCACTCGATATCGCGCGCCGCTGTCGGGCCGATCTGGAAGAGGCCTTGCCGCGCACCGCGGAGGAGATGCACGCCGTCGCTCGCGCTGCAGCCATCGACGTCGATGCGCTGGTCAGTCTGAACGCGCTGCAGGAAATACTGTTTCTCGCACGACGGCTTCCGCTCGCGGAGGGATGCACGAGCCTGGCGCTCCCGGCAGCAACCACGACTGATGGAAGCATCCTGCTCGCGCACAACGAGGACGCACTCCCGAACCGCCACGAGCAGGTCTACGTCGTGCGCTGCCGGCCGGCCGGCGAGCCCGCCTTCGTGGCGTTCGCTTACGGCGGGCTCTTCCTGTATCAAGGCGTCAACGAGCTCGGTATCGGCTCGACAGGGAACGCGCTGCTCTGGAACGATATCCGTATCGGTGTCCCGAAGCTCTTTCTCTACCGCGAAGTGTTACGCGCTACCTCGCTGGCTGGAGCGATTCGGGCGACCATGCTCCCGGAACGAGCGAACGGGAACAACCATCTCATCGCGACTGCCGAGGGAGAGATCTACGACGTCGAAGTCTCCGGCCGACACGCCGCGCTCCAATACATCGGGAACCAGCCGTTCGCCCACACGAACCACGTGCTCGCCCCGGAGCTCCGGCAGATCGAGGAAGGCGATACGCTCGACTCCCAGCTCCGCCGCAACCGTGCGCAGCGGCTTCTCGAACTCGGGATCGGCCAGCATTCGGTCGAGACGGTGAAAAAGATCCTCACTGACCACGCCAACAGCCCCAACTCGATCTGTAAGCACCTCGATCCAGAGGGTAACGGGATGACCACGCGGACCATTGCTGCGCTGATCGTGAACGTGACGGAGCGGGAGATCTGGGTCGCTGCCGGTCAACCGTGCCGTCAGCCCTTCGAACGGTTTTCCCTCAGCTGAGGAGGGAGCGATGGAGAAAGTCATCGTGTCGGTTGCGACGACCGGGAGCTGGACGACACGTGAACAGACGCCATACGTCCCGATCACTGAAGAAGAGATCGCTGCCGAAGCGATCCGCTGTTGGCGTGAGGGGGCGGCGATCGTCCACATCCATGTCCGCGACGAGCAGGGGCGCGTCACCAGCGACCCAGCACGCTACGCGCGCGTCCGCGACCTCATCCGGGAACAGGGCTGCGACATCATCCTGAACTTCTCGACTGGCGGTGGTGCCGGGATCGTTCCGGACGAGGAGCGGATCGCTCCGGTTCGCCTGCACCCGGAGATCGCGTCGTTCGATGCCGGTTCCCTCAATTTCGGCGACCGGGTCTTCGCGAACTCACCGCAGTTCCTCGAGGCACTGGCACGGGAGATGCAGACTCACGGTGTGAAGCCCGAGATCGAGTGCTTCGACAGCAGCTTCATCGAAACGGCCAAGCGCTTCATCGAGCGAGGACTCATCCAGCCTCCATACTGGTTCCAGATGGTATTGGGCGTCCGGGGCGGTGCGCCAGCGACCGTCGAGCAGCTCGTCCACATGGTGCGCCAGCTTCCAGCCGGGTCGCTCTGGTCCGTCTGCGCCATCGGTCGCCATCAGCTCCCGATGAACGTCGCGGCGCTCGTCATGGGTGGCCACGTGCGAACCGGACTCGAAGACAACATTTACTACTCCTACCGTGTCCTCGCCGAAGGGAACGCGCCGCTCGTCGCCCGGATCGTTCGCATCGCGCGCGAACTGGGCCGCGAACCGGCCTCACCCAGCGAGGCACGCGCGCTCCTCGGTCTGCCGCCTTTCCAGGGATAACAGGAGATGCCGCGCCCACGCATCGCCATCGCTGAGCTCTCGCACGAGACGAACGCGTTCGCAGCACAACGGGTCGATCTCGCTTTCGCCGAACGCTGCGGGATCGTACGTGGTCCTGCGGTGATCGCACGCGCACGGGAGACCGCGACGGTGGTTGCCGGGTTCATCGATGCCGCCGAGGAGCTGGGCTTCGAACTCGTCCCGCTCCTGGCCGTCTGGATCACTCCGGCCGGTGTGGTCACTCAGGAAGCGTACGAAACGCTCGTCGGTGAACTCATCGCGGGACTGCACACAGCCGCATCGATCGATGGAGTATTGCTTTCGCTCCACGGAGCGATGGTCGCGGAACACGTCCTCGATGCGGATGGCGAGCTGTTGCGCCGCGTGCGGGCGACGGTCGGTCCGCACGTTCCAGTCCTCGCTGTCCTCGACCTGCATGCGAACATCAGCCCACTCATGGTCGAGCAGGCCGATATCCTCATCGGGTACCACACGTATCCGCATCTGGACCAACGGGAGCGTGGCCGGCAAGCCGGGCATCTCCTGGTTCGCCTCCTGCACGGAACGATCCGGCCCACCGCTGCGCTCGTCAAGCCGCCGATGCTGCCCACCTCGCAGCGGATGACGACCGACCAGCCACCGATGCGGACGCTCATGGAACGCGCCGCGGAGCTGGAACGGGACCGTCGTGTCCTCGACGTGACGATTGCTGGAGGGTTCCCGCCAGCCGACGTACCGGAAGCCGGATTGAGCGTTCTCATCACGACCGATGACGATCCGATTCTAGCCAGGCAGCTCGCTGAAGAACTCGCTGCGCTAGCGTGGGAACTCCGATCCGGCTTTCTCGGGGGTGTCGCGAGCTGGGAGGAAGCAGCCGACGCGATCCGATCGATCCGGCGCGGGCCACTCGTCCTGGTCGATATCGCCGACAACCCATGGAGCGGCGGCCCCGGCGACAGTGTCGAACTCCTCCGTTTCCTGCTACGGGAAGGTGTGCGGCCAGCGGCGCTCGCCCTCGTGCGGGATCCCGAAGTCGTCGAGCAGTGCTACCGCGCTGGTGTCGGCGCAACCGTCGAGGTCTCGCTCGGAGGTAAAACAGACGACTTGCACGGTCCGCCGCTCGCAGTACGAGGCACGATTCAGCTGCTCTCGGATGGTCGCTACGTCAACGCTGGGCCGATGCATGCAGGAGTCACCGTCGATCTCGGCCGCACCGTCGTCCTCCGGGTCGACGGCATCGACGTCCTGGTAACCGAGCGAGCCGAGTCGCCGATCGACCTCAACGTTTTCCGCGCCCACGGGATCGAGCCGACCGAGCAACGCGTGGTGGCGCTCAAGGGGAAGGGGCACTTTCGGGCCGCTTTCGAGCCGATCGCCGAACGGATCGTTCTCGTCGAGGGTCCGGGAATCACCGGAAGCGATCTCCGTCGTCTTCCGTTCCGGCATATTCGCCGCCCGATCTGGCCACTCGATTTGGCCTAACGATCGGGTTGGACATAATCGGCGAGCCGCAGGGCAACGACCCGGGAAACGCCGTCATCTCCCATCGTCACGCCGTAGAGCGTACCCGCAGCCTCGATCGTCGCCCGGTTGTGCGTGATGACGAGGAACTGCGTACGCGTGGCCAGCCGCTCGAGCACGCTGCGGAAGCGGAGGACGTTCGCTTCGTCGAGCGCCGCATCCACCTCGTCGAGGACACAGAACGGCAGGGGATCGAGTTCGAGCAATGCGAATCGCAGGGCGATCGCTGTCAGGGCTCGCTCGCCACCGCTGAGTTGCTGGACCGAGCGCACGCGCTTGCCGGCCGGTTGGACGACCAGCTCCACGCCTTCGATCGCACCGGTGCCGTCCCGCGCAACGAGGTGGGCTCGCCCGCCACCGAAGAGTTCCCCGAAAGTCTTCTCCAGTGCCCGGTCGAGTGCGCGGAGCGAGCGGGCGAAGCCCCGTTCGATCTGCTGGTCGAGATCGGCTGAGAGTTTGCGCAGTGTCCGGATCGTCGTGCGAACATCATCGAGTTCGGCCCGGAGTCGGTCATGGCGAGCGCGTTCTCGTTCGTAGTGCGCGATCGCCGCTTCACCGAAGCGGCTGAGTTCTTGCCAGCGTCGCCGGAGTTCGGTGATGCGCCGCTCCAGGCGTTCGGGCGGATCGATCACCGATGCCGCGACTGCGCGGAGTTCATCGGCGAGGCGCGAGCGATCCTCGCTCCAGGAAAGCTCCCACGCTGCATTCTCCAAAACGACCCGTTCGGCTTCGGCCGCGCGCTCGTAGGCCGCCTGCGTCTGGGCGAGCTCGCTTTCGACCGTGCGAAGCTGGTGCTCGAGCTGGCTGCATGCCGTCGCGAGCGCGGCGCGTTCCTGCTCGTACTGGCGCAGTGCGTCCCCGAGTGCCGCGGAGCGGAGTTCGAGTTGAGCGAGTTCGCCCGCGAGCGCGGACGCCTCTTCTTCCGCTCGCTCCGCCTCGGTGAGCGCCGCCAGATGCTCGCGCACCAGTACAGCAGCACGCGCTTCGTATTCAGCGACCGTCGCCTCGAGGCGAGCGATCTGCCGGTCGATCTGGGCATGCTCGCGCGTCACAGCTTCCAGGCGTTCGCGCAGTGTCACGAGTGTCGCAGCGAGTCGCTCTCGGTCGGGATCCGGCGCCTCGACAGCCTGCAGCTCGGCAGTCAGGGAACGTTGCCGGCTCTCCAGCGCCTCGAGCGCTGCAACGAGCGCCGCTTCCTCTTCAGCCAGTTCGGCGATCCGTTGTGTCTCTCGCTCGACGACCGTGCGCAGTTCCTCGATCGTCTGTTCCTGCTGCCGGAGAGGCTCGCAGAAGGCGCGCTGCTCCCGCTCCAGACGCTCCCGTTGCGCGAGTAGCTCGCGGTACTCGTGCTCGAGGGCACGGAGGGTATCCTCGGCCGACGCCGCGCACGCACGGGCGTGCTCGTACGCGTCGTCAGCCGACTCGGCCTCGCGTTGGGCCTCAGCGAGGTGCGCCGCGAGGCGATCGATGCGGGCAGTCAACGCACGGCGCTCGCGCGCCGACGCGAGTACGCCACGGTCGCGAGGCCGGCCAGCCCCGCCGGTTACTGCGCCAGTCGGGCGAGCGAGCTCGCCTTCGCGCGTCACGACTACCCAGCCAGGTGGTAGGTCATGAAGCACCCGCCGCGCCGTCGCGAGGTCGGTGACCACGAGCACCCGCCCGAGCAACGACTGGACGATCGGGCCGAGTTCGGGCGACGCCGACACCAGTTCCGCAGCGACACCGATGACCCCGGGTTCACCGAGCACGAGCGGCGCGCGGCCGGGTGGAACGGCGCGTACGGTATCGAGCGGGTGGAAGGTCGCACGACCAGCCCGGTTCTCCTTGAGGAAGGCGATGGCAGCTTCAGCATCGGCCCAGCGCTCGACGACGAGGTCAGAAAGATGGCCACCGAGCACGGCTTCGATCGCCTGTTCCAGCTCGGCCGGAACGTCCAGGAGCGCGCCAAGCGTGCCCACGACGCCGGTCAGCTGGCCGCGTTTCGCTGCCGAGAGCACCGCCCGTGTCGAGTGGGCGACGAGCTCGTGTTCCAGCGCATGCACGAGTGCCTCGAGCCTGGTTCGCGTGACCGTCAGCTCCCGCTCCAGCTCCTGCACCACTTGCTGTCGCTGTTCGCGTTCCGTGCGGCGCTGCGCCACCTGTGCTGACCAGCGTTCGACGTCGGCACGTGCGGCGGACAGACGCGCCTCGAGCACCGCCGAGCGGTTCGCCAGCTCGGTCCGTTCCCGTTCTCGAGCTGACCATTCCTCCTCGAGTTGCCGGTGCAGCGCCTCGAGCCGCGCCAGCTCCTGGCGGCGAGCCTCACTTGCCGCGACGAGCGCAGCCTGCTCGCGGGCACACTGCTCGCGGGCCACGGCAGCCCGTCGCAACTCCTGCTCGAGTGCCGCCAGCTCAGCACGGACCACGCGGGCTCGTTCTCGTCGCTCAGCGAGAAGCTGTTCCTGCCGATCGAGCGCATCCTGCACTCGGGAAATATCGTCGCCGATCGTGCGCGACAGGGCCTCGAGCCGCTGCGTTTCCGCACGGAGCATCTCCAGCTCTTCAGCCACCCGATCACGATCGCCGGCGAGTGTCTGAAGCTGTGCGGCGAGCGCCGCCGCTCGCGTTCGGGCCAGTTGCGCCCGGTGCTGGAGCATCTCCACGGCACGCTCGCGCTCGTGCCGGAGTCGAGCGATCTCGTCGTATCGCATCCGGAGCGTCTCGCACTCGGCACGGTGGGCAGCCAGGGAACGTGTTCGATCCTCGAGCAGGGGCTGCAACGCGCGCCGTTGCTCTTCCAGTTCTGCGAGGCGCTCGCGCAGGTGCTCCATCTCGCGCTGCACATGCCGCCAGCGGGCTGCGAACAGGCGGAGAGTCGTCTCGCGCAGCGTGTCGCGGAGTGCGAGCGCCTCGCGTGCTCGCTCAGCAGCTGTGGCCAGGGCCTGCACGTGCGGCTCGAGTTCGTGCAGGAGATCCTCCAGTCGCCGGGCGTGCTGCTCGGCCTCGCTGAGCTGCTGGCGCGCCTCGGCCTGACGCAAGCGGAGAGCCGAGAGGCCTGCTGCGTGTTCCAGGTAGTCGCGGCGTTCCGCCGGCCGTTGGTCGAGCAGCGCATCGACCGCACCTTGCCGCACGATGATCCAGTCGGCGCGAAGCGTCGCAGCGATACGGAGGACGTCACGCAAGCGAGCACGTGCCCCGTTAATGAGATACTGGCTTTCCCCATCGCGGAACACTCGACGGGTCAGGCTGACCTCGCGGAAGGGCAGGCCCAGTTCCTCGTTGTCCTGCTCGAGCACGAGCGTTACCTCGGCCATACCGAGCGGAGCCCGTCCCGGGCCACCAGCGAAGATGACGTCCTCGGCCCGGCGACTGCGGACAGCCGCACTGCTCTGCTCGCCCAGTACCCAAGCGATCGCCTCGGCCAGATTCGATTTGCCGGATCCGTTGGGGCCGACGATCGCGGTGATACCGGGATCGAAGACCAGCTCGAGCGGATCAGCGAAACTCTTGAACCCGATGACGGATAAACGGGTCAGACGGATGCCCATCGGTCGCTCACCGCTCAATCGGGATATCCGGTGGGGAAGCGGGTGTGCCAGCGAACCGCTGAGGCGATGATCTCCTCGATCCCGTAACGGGGTCGCCAGCCGAGCACCCGTTCCGCCTTGGCGAAACTCGCGTACTTGACGGGGGGCTCCCCCGGACGCGGCTCGCCCCGCTCGATCGGGAAGCGGACACCGGTCAACTCCTGCACCAGCTCGACGATCTGGCGCGTGGAATAGCCGACACCGCTCCCGAGATTGATCACGTCCGTCGGATAGCCCCGACGGAGCGCCTCGAGCGCTCGGACATGCGCTTCGGCGAGATCGAGGACGTGGACGTAGTCGCGGATCGTGGTGCCGTCGGGTGTCTCGACTGGCGCGGAAGTGAGGCGAAATGGCTGCAAGCCGAGTGCACCGCGGATCGCATTCGGGATCAGGTGTTCCTCCGGCCGGTGGTCTTCGCCCATCGAACCATCGAGCGCAGCTCCAGCGGCATTGAAGTAGCGCAAGCTGATCGAGCGCAGGCCATACGCAGCATCGTACCAACGCAGATACTGCTCTACCTGGAGCTTCGTCGCACCGTAGGGGTTCGTCGGCTCGGTCGGATGATCCTCGTCCAGCGGCAAGTAGCGCGCCTCGCCGTAGACTTCCGAAGTCGACGAAAACACGACGTATGGGACGTCATGAGCGAGGCAGGCATCGAGCAAGACGATCGATCCACCGACGTTGTGGACGACGTACTTCTTGGGGTTTTCCACTGACTCGCGCACCGAGGTGTAGGCAGCCAGGTGCACCACCGCATCGAAGCGCCAGCGTCGGAAACAGGCGAACACCGCTTCCCGGTCGACGAGTTCGCCGACGACGAGCGGCGCGCAGACGGCCGCGCGGTGGCCTTGCTGGAGGTTGTCGTAGACGATGACCTCGTACCCGGCCTCCTGAAGCGCCCGCACGGTGAAGGAGCCGACGTACCCAGCTCCACCCGTTACGAGGACTCTGAAGGACGACATCCTGCGATCTCCTCCTCACGAGCAGCGTGCGGCCTCGATGGTCGCCCAGGCAGCCTGTTCGTCGGCCAGCTCCGGCGGTGGCTGCTCCCAATCTGCGAACCAGCCCAGAATGCGGTCGAGATCTTCAGCTGGTACCTCAGCGAGTCGCCGCACCGAGCCATACCGTGGATCGTCGCACCGTACAGCGACGATCTTGTCATCGCCACTGGCCCGCCGGAGCAGTCCGACCGGTCGGACGGTCACCCGCGTTCCAGTCGGTAGCGGCTCACCGGCGAGGACGATGACATCCAGCGCGTCATCGTCGGAAGGATTGTACGTGCCCACGAGGTAGCCATAGTTCGCCGGCCAGGGACGCCTCGCGTGCGGATGCGGGAACGTGCGCCACGTCCCGCTGGCCGGATCGTACATGTGCCGGACGAGCGAACCGGCTGGATCTTCGATCACGGCCTCGAGGCAGTCAGCGGCTCGATCGGCAGGTCGTTGATCGCACCCCATTGTGCCCACGATCCGTCGTAGACCCGAACGTTCGGAACATCGAGCAGGCGCAACGACACGTAACTGATCGCCGCATTGGGACTGTGGAGACCGGTCACCAGAACGCGTTGCTCGTGCTGGAGACCAGCTGCCTGATACAGCGCGGCGAGTTCCTCCGGTGGGCGAAACGCGACCGGCGGGTCACCGGCAAGCAACGACGGCCAGGGAACGGAGACCGACCCAGGAATACGCCCACGTCGCAAGCGCCCCTGCCACGTCTCCGCCTGCTCCGTCTCGCTCCGGTTGTCCAGGATCCGAGCTGCTGGATCCTCGAGTGCAGCGAGGACATCGGGAAGTTCAGCCAGCACCTCATAGCGGAGCGTAGCCTGGAACGTCCCGGCCGGTGCACGGGGTGGGAGACGGCGCGAGACCGGCAAGCCTGCCGCGACCCAGGCAGCGAAGCCACCATGGAGCAACCGGACGCGGCCGAAGCCGACCGCATGCAGGAACCAGAACCAGCGACAGGCACCACGACCATCTCCCCGCTCGTAGACGACGACCTCGTCGGTCGCATCCAGACCGATCTCGTGCAAGAGCTGACTGCGTCGCGGTTCGCCGACCAGCATCCCATAGACCTCGTTGTGCACTTCGACCGTGTCCTGCCACCAGACGTGACGAGCACCGGGTACGTGGCCGGCGAGAAAGTCACGCAACGGACTCGCATCCAGGACGATCAGCCCCGGTTCACCGAGACGATCGCGGAGTTCACTGACTTCGATGAGATACCGGCCACCTGGGTAAGTCGCCGCCGGCGCCAGCGACACAGCAGCGACACGACGCCGACAGCCACCCACGATGAGCCCACCGATCCCGAATAGGAACGAGCGCCGCGTCAGCTGCATCGCCGCTCCAGTTCACCGGAACAGTCCAGCACGCGATGGGGCGAGAGCGGCTCGTTCCGCTCGTCGCCCGCTCAATCCTACCCGGAGCGTTCAGCGGATCGCGTAGTCGATCGAGACCGAGACCGTGACCACCGCCTCACCGGCAGGAACCGGAGCAGCCCCCGGCGCTTCCCGGGCAGCCGGCACGGGAACTGGCGGCGCCGCCGCCGACTCGACGATCCGTACCGGCTCGCCCAAACCGACACCCGTCAGCTGAGCGAGCTGCGCTGCCTTGTCGTGCGCGTCACGGACAGCGAGTTCGCGAGCCTGACGGAGCGCAGCAGCTGGGTTCGCGAGCGAAAAGCTCACCTGCTGCACCACGTTCGCCCCAGCCTGGACTGCCTCCGTCAAGAGTGGGCCCACCCGATCGATCGGTCGCACCTGGACTTCGATGAGCTGCGTGACGCGATAGCCGGTGACCGGTGCAGCGGGTTGCTGCCAGTCGCGCTCGACCGAGATCGTGTAGAGGACAGTCTTGACCGAGTTGTCCGGAATTCCGGCCTGCCGGAACACCGCAAGCACAGCGGTCATCCGGTCAGCCACGGCCTGTTGCGCAACGGCCGCGTCCCTGTCGAACACCTCCACGCCAAGCGTGAGCGTCGCGATGTCCGGTGCGACCGTCACCCTCCCCTCACCCGAAACACTGATCACGCGCTCGTTCGTCGCGGTTCCCTGGGCAGCCGCTCCGTCCGTCGCCGGCAAGGAGCTGAAGACGTTGAGAACCAACCCGAGCACAGCCAGCGATACGAGCGCGACGATACCAGCGAGCCACCTTCGTGTCATACCTGCCATCCTCTCGAAACGACTCCGTTCCTGTTCCGAGAGAAAGACGTCCGAGAGCTCCTCTCGGTTCCGATCGGGTCACGGCAGCCGAAACGACTGCGGCGGTCGCCGCACGAGCGGAAGCACGAAACCGATGACGAAGCCGAGGATCGTGACGATCGCCAGGGCACCGATCGCACCGTACAGGAGCAGGTGGCCGAACGCTCCGAGCAGCACGCTCGTCTCGTGTTCATCGAGAGGCGGAGTAGCTGAGGGCACCTTCGTCTGCACTGTCGCAGTCCGCTCACTCGACGCTGTCGGAGAAGCTGCAAGCGCCTGAATCGCAGGTGCGACTTCCTCGCCAGCACCTGCCTCGGTGAGGGTCGGTGTCGACCCCACGTCCGTTGCGGCTGCTGCCGGCGAACGCTCCTCGATCGCGACGCGTTCGTTCGACGGCGTACCCGATGGAACGAGCACGACTGCACTGGTGACGAGCAGGAGGAGAAACGTGGCAGCGAGCAGGGTCGCTACCCGGATCGGGAAACGATAGCGCCACCACCAGGGCGCGGAGCGGAGCCTGGCTACTGACTGCGGGTCGAACACGAAATCGCGTGGCAACGCTGGTCGCGGAAGCGTCCGCAGCGCACTCACGAGGGCCTGGTACTGCTCCAAGCGTGCGCGGCATGCGGCGCATGACTCGAGGTGAGTAGCGAGCGCCGGTTCCGGTACGTCGGTCGCCAGGAGTGCCAGTTGTTCGTCGGAGAGATGGTTGGTTCCGAGCGTCATCGTCAACCCACCTCATTCTGCATCCGACGCCGGATTCTGCCCTGCTGACCCGACGTCATGAGGAGGACGTCCCGTAAGCACGAGCAGTTCCCTCGCGCGCGGGTCAGCCTCCAGCGAGGCACGGAGCCGCACCCGTGCCCGGGCGAGCCGCGACTTCACTGTTCCGACTGGAACGTCGAGCACGTCCGCTGCTTCCTCGTACGAAAGCCCCTCGACATCGACGAGCACCACGACCGCCCGTTGCTCGGTCGGTAGTGCGGCGAGTGCCGCCTCCAGCGCAGCGACCAGCCCGTGTTGCTCGACCTGCAACGCCGGCTCGTTTTGGCTCGGGTGTTCCGGGGCTCGCTCCAGCGGGAGATGAGGATGACGGCGAGCAGCGCGCAGATGATCCAGCGCAGCGTTGTGAGCGATCCGCAAGATCCAGGCACGGAAGTTCGTACCCCGGAAGCGATCCAGTGAGAGATAGGCACGGATGAACGCTTCCTGTGTGATGTCCTCAGCTGCATCACGATCACCGAGGAGACGGACGCACAGAGCGAAGACGAGGCCCTGGTAGCGCCGCACCAGTGTCGCGAATGCCGTCTGGTCACCGGCTTGCGCCGCTGCGACCAGTGTCGCATCGGGATCGCTCGCGACCATGGGACCGCAGCCATCCTCTCGTTGCCGGAACGGTACCCGACAGCGGAGCGGGCTGTCCAGCAGCATGCGGGGCAGCGTGTGCGTCGGAGCCGCGTGGACGACTCCGCACCAGCGCGCCGTGCTGCCCACCCCTCCAGTCTCGCGAGTAGACCGAAAGTCCTATGTAAGCTTCTCACGAACGGGCCGTTACACCAGAAGGAGGGATCGGACATCTGTTGGAAGGTATTCGCTTTTGGCGGCGAGCACGAATCGGAAGGAACAACGCAAACCGACTCCGGCGCTGGTCGTAGCGGACCCACAGGCCGCGGTACGCCAGAGCCTGCGCCACTTCCTGGAAGCGACGGAAGGATTGCGTGTCGTCGCGGAAGTCGGTGAGCTGGCCCGCCTTGCGAGCCTCGTCGATTGGCAGCACCCGGAGGTGGTTCTCGTATCGGCCCACTTCGGCGCGCCACTGGTCCGCTTCGTCCGAGCGATCCGACGCATTCCACAGGTGCCCACTGTAGACGGCCGCCCATCGCCGAAGATCGTGGTCTACGGGCTCGGCGGGGACAAGGAGTACGTTCTCGCGCTGGCTCGGGCAGGGGTGGATGCACTGGTCGCATCAGAAGCGAGCGTGCACGAGCTGATCGAGGCCCTGCGTGCCGTACTCCGGGGTGAGAGTTACGCCAGCGCGAGCTACAGCGGTCTCCTCTTGCGCGAGGTGCAGCGCTGGAGTGTCCTTCAGGAGACCCAACCAGGCGTGCGGCTCACGCGCCGGGAAACGCAGCTCTTGCAGCTCGTCGCCTCCGGACTCAGCAACAAGGAGATCGCCGAGGCGCTCTGCCTGGCCGAGAGCACGGTGAAGAATCGCCTCTCGCTGCTGTTCGACAAGCTCGGTGTCAAGGATCGGACGCAAGCGGCGATCTTCGCACTCGCCAACGGCGTGCTGCAGCAGCCGTTCCTGTTCGACCATCGGTCGGCCACTGACGCCTGAGCGTCACGGTTCAGGCAAGCGGAGTCGCTCCAGCCACCTTGCCCAGTTCGGCTGCGGTGTCGGCGTCGGGACGACGGTCGGCTCTGTGACAGGGCGCGGAGCATCCTGCCACTCGACGAGGAGCACTGTTTCGCCGGGATAGGTAAGATTGAGCTCCCGGCGCGCTGTACGCTCGACGTACGCACGATAGCGGTCACCCTCGAGATCGGCGAGCTGCCGGGCGAGTTCGTCCCGTTCGGCCACCAGCGCCGCCAGTGCCTGCCGCCGCTCGGCGACCTGCGCCTCGAGCTGCCGCGCCCGCCAGGCCTGCTGACCGAAGGCGACGACGAAGTAGAGGGCGATCGCGAAGGCGATCGCGACGACGAGCGCATTGCGGAGCCAGGCGAGTGAAGAGACCATCGCTCAGGCCTCGACTGCGAGCTTCGGCCACTCCGTATGCCAGGGAGTCGCTCGCTCGTACGCGTCCGCAACACGCAGCAGAGTCGGCTCGTCGAACGGGCGTCCCATGAATTGCAGACTCACTGGCAACCCGTGCGCGAAGCCGCACGGGACAGCGATGGCGGGAAGCCCTGCCATGTTCGCCGGAATGGTGAAGACATCGGAGAGATACATCTGCAGCGGGTCAGCAGTCCGTTCACCCAGACGGAAAGCGACGGTCGGTGACGTCGGCGCAGCGATGACGTCGACCCGCTCGAACGCCTGATCGAAATCCCGCTTGATGAGCGTCCGCACCTTTTGCGCCTTGACGTAGTACGCGTCGTAGTACCCAGCGCTGAGCGCATAGGTACCGAGCATGATGCGGCGCTTGACCTCGGGACCGAACCCTTCCCCGCGCGTTCGGAGGTAGCGTTCCAGGAGGGTCTCGCCAGGTAGGCTCAACCCGTACTTGATCCCGTCGTAGCGCGCGAGGTTCGCACTCGCCTCGGACGGTGCGATGATGTAGTAGGTCGCGAGCGCGTATTCGGTGTGGGGGAGCGAAACCGGAACCAACTCGGCGCCCAGCTCCTGCAGGGTTGCCAGCGCCTGGTCGATGACCTGCTCGACAGCCGGATCCATCCCGGCAACCCGATACTCGGCCGGGATGCCAATGCGCAGACCGCGGATGTCGCCAGTGAGAGCGGCACGGTAGTCCGGTACCGGTACCGGAACCGATGTGGAATCGGCCGGATCGTACCCAGCGATCACCTGCAGGAGAACGGCGACGTCTTCGACCGTCCGGCCGAACGGCCCGATCTGGTCGAGGCTGGAAGCGAATGCGATGAGCCCGTACCGGGACACGCGACCGTAGGTCGGCTTGAGACCGACGATACCGCAGAATCCAGCCGGCTGCCGGATCGAGCCGCCAGTATCGGAACCCAGCGCGAGCATGGCTTCCCCAGCGGCAACGGCTGCAGCTGAGCCGCCGCTCGAGCCACCGGGAACGCGCTCCCGATCCCACGGATTCCGGGTCGGCCCATAGGCCGAGTTCTCGGTGGAGGAACCCATCGCGAACTCGTCGGTATTGGTCTTGCCGAGGAAGACCGCTCCCTGCTCGCGGAGTCGCGCGACGACCGTCGCGTCGTACGGCGACAGGAACCCCTGGAGAATGCGGGAGCCAGCCGTCGTCGGGGCATCGACCGTGCACAGATTGTCCTTGAGCCCGATCGGAATCCCGGTCAGGGGAGCAGCCTCACCGCGGGCGATACGTCGGTCGGCTTCCTCAGCCTGCCGGCGAGCGATGTCGGGGGTCAGCGTGATGAAGGCATGGAGCTGCGGCTCGAGCCGCTCGATCTGGGCCAGATGCGCCTCGAGAAGCTCGACCGCGCTCACCTCGCGCTGATCGAGCAAGACCCGGGCTTGCGCCACAGTCAGACGGATGAGTTCGCTCGTCACCGCGTCACCCCTTCAGCTCTGCTCGAGCACCGCATGCACGCGGAAGAAACCGTCCTCGCTCTCCGGAGCGTTCGCCAGCACCGCCTCGACCGGCAGAGAGGGACGAACTTCGTCGTCACGCCACACGTTCTGCAGCGTGATCACTTGCGCCGTCGGCGGGATCGCTTCGGTGTCCAGTTCCTGGATACGACTTACATGTTCGAGGATCGAGGAAAGCTGCTCGCGCATGAGCTCGCGCTCTTCTTCCGTCAACCCGAGTCGGGCGAGCATCGCCACATGGTCAACGATCTCCCGGCTCAGCCGCATCGCGACTCCTCCCCTCTGCCGGGCCGCAGTGTAGCACGTCGTGACTCAACCGTCCGGCAATGCTCTGTTCGCGATCACCGTCCGGTACCAGTCGAAGCTTGCCTTGGGCACGCGGGCGAGCGTCGTGTAGTCCACGTAGACGATGCCGAACCGCTTGCTGTACCCATGAGCCCATTCGAAATTGTCGAGGAGTGACCAGACGAAATAGCCGCCAACCGGTACGCCGGCTTCCAGGGCTCGGTGCACGGCAGCGACGTGCGCCGCGAGGTACGCGATCCGCTGATCGTCCTGGACTCGACCATCGACCGGCTCGTCCGGGAAGGCAGCCCCGTTCTCCGTGATGACGATCGCCGGCGGCCGGTACTCGCGTTGCAGGCGGACGAGGAGCTGCTCGAGACCATCGGGAACGATCGCCCAGCCCATATCGGTCAGCTCGTATCCGCGAGCCCGCAGTTCCTCGGGCGAGAGCAGACGCAGGCCAATGCCCTGAGGAGAGCCCTCCGGTGCTGCGGTGACGAACGCTGGCGTGTAGTAGTTCACGCCCAGAAAGTCGAGCGGCTCCGCGATGGTATCGCAGTCGGATTCCGGCGGTTCGAAGAACCGGGCCAAAAGCTGGCGGGTATCCCGTGGATAGCCTCGCCCGAAGAGCGGGTCGAGGAACCAGCGATTGAGGATACCGTCGTAGGCCTGGGCAGCTGCTCGATCGCTGTCGGAATCGGATGCCGGAACGACCGGCGAGAGGTTGAGCGCGATGCCGACCTGGGCATGCGGCGAGAGAGCCCGGATAGCCCGCGTGGCTAACCCGTGAGAGACGAGCAGGTGGTGACTGACCCGCACGGCCGTTGCGAGGTCCCTGATACCCGGCGCATGCTCGCCGAGGTAGTGGCCGAGATAGGCGACGACCCACGGCTCGTTGTGCGTGATCCAGTAGCGCACGCGATCGCCGAGCCGCCGAACGACGGTCTCGGCATAGGTGACGAAGGCCTCGACCGTGGCACGCTCGGCCCAACCGCCCTGATCCTGTAAAGCCTGGGGGAGATCCCAGTGATAGAGCGTCACGAAGGGAACGATGCCGGCCTCGAGCAAAGCATCGACCAGACGATCGTAGAAGTCCAGTCCACGCTCGTTCACTTCGCCTCTACCCTCGGGAAAGATCCGTGGCCAGGCGATCGAGAACCGGTAGGCCGGCGCTCCGAGCTGGCGCAGGAGCTCGATATCCTCCGGCCAGCGGTGGTAGTGGTCACAGGCGATGTCCCCGGTCTGCCCGGCAAACGTTTTCCCCGGCGTGTGACTGAAGGTGTCCCAGATCGAGGGCCCGCGGCCATCCTCCTGCACCGCACCCTCGATCTGGTATGCCGCGGTAGCGGTACCCCAGAGGAACGATTCCGGAAAGGATCGCGTGCTCATCGGTCAAGCACTCCCGTTGCACAGCGTACAGCCATCGAGTCGTCACGGTAGCTCGACGGCATCGAAGATCGCTTTGGCGGCCTCGAGACGGCGGCGGTCGTCTGGACTCAGCGATCGGAGTGCCGACGGGTCGTCCTCATCGCTACGCGTCTCAGCAGTCTCGGTCCCCTCGGCACCGCGGTCGCTGGTATCCTCGCTCGTGCCCGGCTTGCGCAGTGCCGCGACCTCTTCCGGCGCGACACAGACAACGCGGCACGGGCGACCGAGGTGACGTGCGAGAACCCGCTCGATGACCCGGCGCAACTCGTTCTCCTCGTTGATCCGCCGGCGGTGGAACTCGTACGGCGCCACGAGGATCACCTCTTCACCGCGGACGAGGCGCGGCTCGGCATCGGCCAGGAGTGCGGCCGCCTTACTGTTGGCGCTCCGCAACTCGCGGCGGATCGCTGCCCAGCGGAGAACGAGCTGTTCGAGCAGTGCATCCTCATTCGCCGCGGCCGGAGGCTGGTTGCCCGATGGCCCGCTGGGAGACGGCGGGAATGCGTCGGGCGCTCGGCCGTCTCCGCGTGGTGCAGCTGGCTTCGCCTGTGCCGGGGCTGCAGGTGCTGGCCGGAGCAGAGAGCCTGGTTGGTTGGTGAGCGGGGCTGGTGCCTGGACGTGTACCTGGTCGAGGGCCAGGATCGATTCCACGACGGTCAACTCGAGAAGCAATTGCGGATCGACTCCCGAACGTGGTACCGGCACCTCGAAACCGGTGAGTTTGCGGAGTACCGTAGCGAGTTCGGACAACGAGAAGCGATGGGCCAGCTGCGCGCTCTCCTCCGGAAGGAGCGGATCGACACCGCCAGCCCGGATATGGAGGAGACTGCGGACGAAGGAGACCAGATCCCGGCCGAACTGCTGCAGGTCGTCACCGGCATCAGCGACAGCCGCGATGACCCGGAGCGCTCGCCCAGCGTCGCGGTCGGCGATCGCGCTCACCACGTCGACGAGCCGCTCTTGCTGGCTACCACCCAGAACGTCGAGCGCCAGTTCAAGGGTTATCGGAGCGTTGGCCGCTTGCTCACCAGCGAAGACGACGAGGCGTTCGAGCAAGGCGAGCGCGTCGCGGAGGCTCCCGGTCGCACGCCGCGCGACCAGCGTGAGGACTGCATCGTCGGCAGCGATACCCTCGCGTGCACAGACGAAGCGGAGGCGCTCGACCACGCGATCGATCGGGAGACGCCGAAAGTCGAAGCGCTGGCAGCGCGAGACGACAGTCTCGGGAAGCTTGTCCGGCTCGGTCGTCGCCAGCACGAAGACGACGTGCGGCGGCGGCTCTTCCAGTGTCTTCAGGAACGCATTGAACGCATCGCGGGTGAGCTGATGCGCTTCGTCGATGATGTAGAACTTGGTGCGCAGTTCGACCGGTGCGTACTTGACCTTCTCGCGGAGGTCGCGAATATCATCGACTCCGCGGTTGGAGGCTGCGTCGATCTCCACGATGTCGACCGCAGCACCGCTCGCGACCGCCCGACAGGCCGCGCACTGGTTGCACGGACGTTGCCAGGGATCGGGAGCGAGGCAATTCACCGCTTTCGCGAGTAGACGCGCCGTGCTCGTCTTCCCGGTACCGCGCGGCCCACAGAAGAGGTAGGCATGAGCCACCCGGCCGAGGGCGACCGCATTGCGGAGGGTCCGAGCGATCGCTTCCTGACCGACCAGCTCGTCGAACGTCTGCGGCCGGTACTTCCGGTACAATGACCCGGACTGCAGCGTGATCTCGCGGGTCGAGTCCATCGTGGGGCCTCTCCAGAGCGGTGCTGCACCGCGAGCGTCCGTACGGCTAAGCATACGGAGTCGGTGCCGGGCAGGCAAATGGGGACACTCTATCTCGTCGGCACACCGATCGGAAATCTCGAAGACATCACGCTGCGCGCTTTGCGCGTCCTCAAGGAGGTGCGGCTCGTCGCGGCGGAGGACACGCGGCAGACGCGAAAGCTCATGGGCCGCTACGGCATCACGACCCCAGTGGTGAGTTTCCACGCGCACAGTGGCCCGGCTCGTCTCCGCCAGCTGTTGGCTGCCCTCGCTGAGGGAGACGTCGCTCTGGTGAGCGACGCCGGTATGCCGGGCGTTTCCGATCCCGGAGCGGAGCTCGTCCAGGCAGCCGCCCGATCGGGGTATCCCGTCGTCGTCGTACCCGGCCCCTCAGCAGTCACTGCTGCCGCAGCGATCTCTGGCCTGGTTTCGGACGGGTTTGTCTTCGCCGGCTTTTTACCGCGGCGTCAGAAGGAGCGGCGCGAGCGACTGGCCGAGCTGGCGAGCGTGCCCTATCCGCTCATCCTGTTCGAGGCACCGCATCGGCTCCGCGAAACGCTCAAGGACGCACTGGACGTGCTTGGCGACCGACCGGTGGCCGTGTGCCGTGAACTCACGAAGCGATTCGAAGAGGTACAGCGGACGACGCTCAGCCAAGCAGTCCTGTTCTACGAGCGCCACGAGCCGCGCGGCGAGTTCGTGCTCGTGGTGGCAGCGCCGGTTACGCGACCAGCGCCCCCGAGCGACGAGACGATTCGCCGTCTGATCGCGGACCGCATCGCGGCTGGCGAGGCACCCAGCGTCGTGGCACGCGAGTTGGCTCGACAAACCGGACTACCGCGACGCGAGCTCTACCATCTCGCCGTGACGATCCAGTCGGCACAAGAACATGGGCAGTATGAGGAGGGAGACAGCGATGACCGCTGATCGCACGCGACACCTGCCACTCGATGGGCTGACGGTCATCGAGCTGGGACAGGCCGTGTCGAGCCCGCTCTGTACGATGCTGCTGGGAGATCTCGGAGCCGACGTCATCAAGATCGAGCCACCACAGGGCGATCCCGCTCGCGGGTACGGCCCGCCGTTCGTCGCGGGCGAGAGCCCGTATTTCCTTTCGGTCAACCGGAACAAGCGGAGCATCGTGATCGACCTCAAGCATCCAGACGGAGCGAAACTCGCGCGCGACCTCGCGGCACGCGCGGATGTGCTGGTAACGAACTTCCGTCCGAGCGCCATGCAACGTCTCGGGTTGGACGAGCCGACCCTGCGCGCGATCAACCCGCGGCTCATTTACTGTCAGGTGACCGGTTACGGACCGCGCGGGCCCTGGGCCGATGTACCGGCTTTCGATCAGGTCGCGCAGGGGATGTCGGGCCTGATGAGCGTGACCGGGAAACCCGAGAGCGGTCCGGTCAGGGTCGGTATCGCGATCGCTGACATCCTGGCCGCCTTGTTCGCGACCTACGGCGTGCTGGCAGCCCTCTACGAGCGAGAGCGCAGCGGTGTCGGGCAGCGGGTCGATACGTCGCTGCTCGGAGCCGTGATCGGTGTCCTCACCTTCCAGGCTGGACGCTATCTCGCCGACGGGAGCGAGCCGGGTCTGGAGGGGAACGATCATCCGGTCGCAGCGCCCTACGGGACCTTCCGCTGCGCGGACGGCTACATCAACATCGCGATCGCGAACGAGCAAATGTGGCGACGACTGGCCGAGGAAGTCGGCCATCCCGAGTGGGTCGAGGATCCGCGCTTCCGGACGAACGCCGACCGGGTAGCCAACCGCGCGGCGATCAATGCGGCGCTCGAGGCAGAGCTGCAACACGACACGGTCGCGAGCTGGGTCGAGCGACTCAGTCGCGCCGGTGTGGCGTGTGGACCGATCTGGACAGTCGGACAGGCGCTGGAGAGCGAGCCGGTGCACTACCTCGGTATCGTGCGGACTGTCGAGCATGCACTGGCCGGTCAGATCCGGCTGGTCGGACCGGCGATCGACTTGTCCCAGACACCGCCGGTCATCCGCCACTCTCCGCCGCTGCTCGCCCAACACACTGCGGAGATTCTGGCGGAGCTCGGGTACGACGAGGCGACGATCGCCGCATTGGCTCAGGAAGGCGCGGTCGTGCTCGGACCAGTGACGCGAGAGCGAGCTGCCCGATGAACGAGTTGCTCGTCGAACGCAGTGGACCAGTCGCGACGATCGTGCTGAACCGGCCGCAATCGTTGAATGCGCTGACTTTCGCGATGTGGCGGGAACTGGCACGGCTGGTTCGCGCGTTCAGCACCGATCGGGATATCCGTGTGCTGATCCTGCGCGGTGCAGGGGAACGTGCCTTCAGCGCCGGTGCGGATATTCACGAGTTTCCGGTGTTGCGGACCGGCGGTGCGGCAGCTGCAACATACGATGCAGCTGTCGCGGAGGCACTCCGCGCCATCATAGAGGCGCCGCAGGCAGTGATCGCCGTCATCCGCGGTATCGCGGTCGGCGGTGGTCTCGAGCTGGCTGCGGCGTGCGATCTCCGGATCGCGACCGAGGATGCTCGGTTGGGACTGCCGATCGCCCGGCTCGGCGTCATGCCAGGGCTCGGCGAGTGCCGGGCGCTCCTGCGTCTTCTGCCGCCGGGGAAGATCGTCGAGCTGATCCTGCGCAGTGAGCTGGTCGATGCAGAGGAAGCCCACCGGCTCGGACTCGTGAGCGAGGTCGTCGCCGTCGACCGACTGGAGGCACGAGTTCGGGAGTGGGTGGAACGTCTGACCGCGCTTTCACCGGACACGATCCGGGCGACCAAGGCTGTGTTGCAGCTGGCGACGAGTGGGGGCGACGAGCGGGACGAGCGGTACCGGGAGTTATTGGACAGCGTGTACAGCGGAGAAGCCTACCGCGAAGGGGTGCGCGCGTTTTTGGAGAAGCGCAGTCCGAACTTCTGAGCTGCAGCAGGCTCGATCGTGGCCAGTGAAGCAGTCCCGAAGGTGCGGATCGGCGGCTACCAGCGCGTCACCCTCGCAGGTGCTGGAAAGCGTACCGCGAGCGGCCTCCCTCCCGGTCATTGCTGGATCAGGACCACGGTGTAGTAGTGCATACCGTCGCTGGCGGTCGCCTCGGCGACGCCGAAGTGCGTGAAGCGCGGGTCGAGCAGGATCTCTCGATGCGAGGGGCTCGCGAAGAGCGAGCGCGCTGCCTCGGCCGCGGTCTGCGCCAACGGGTAGTTGTTGCGCTGCAAGGTCTCACCAGCGTAACGCCACGGTATGCCGGTCGCCGCGATGAGATCGAAGGCCGTCCGCCCTTCTGGAGAGACGTGCGCGAAATACCCGCGACGAGCCATATCGTCGCTGCGCTGCTGGGCGATCGCGGTCAAGGTCGCGTCGAGCGTCAGTGGAGCGATGCCTGCAGCACGACGGCGGTCGTTGATCAGCTGGGCCAGCTGCAGTGCCAGCGAATTGCCCTGATAGGCGACGTCACGTTGCCGCTCCGCCCAGATCTCGGCCCCGAGGCGGCCGAGGAGGACAGCCCATTCGGTACCAGCCAGGTCCGGGTGATATTCGAAGCGTGCGCGCTCGAAGTACTGGACGAGCAACCCGTTCTCCCAGAAGGGTTCGGTGATCGGATACCCGAACAGCCGTACGCTACCGCGGCTCTCCCAGTAGGAAAGAAATTCGGGCGCGATGTTGTGGCCGGTCTCGGCGATGTAGCGTCGACCCGGAATCGGCGCAACCCTTCGGAGATCGCGTCCCTCGCGGACGGCGGCTTCCTTGCCGAGCAGACCGAGAAGCACGGCGTATTCGGTATCGGCATACTCGGGGTGATACTCGAATCGCTGACGCTCGAAGTACTGGACGAGATAGCCGTTCTCGAACGTCGCTGGGCCGAGGGGAAAACCGAAGACCGGAACGCCACCGTAGCGCTGGTAGAAATCCCGGAACACCGGCGCGACCTCGTAGCCAGTCGGGCTCGCCGCGGCTGCACTGGGGGCGAGTGAAAGGAGCGTAACCAAGGCGACAGCAGCGACCGTCGTCCAAATGGCGAACCGACGAAGCATCGTAGTTTCCTCTCCCGGGCCGGCTCCATCACCGACCGACGAGAGAAGAAATCGGCCCGGCTGGTACGTTGGGAGGAGGCCGAGAGAGGGTGAAGAGGGTGTTACGATTTCGGGGGGGCCTGGGTCCTGGTGCATCATTCCTAGATGGGCTAGCTAACACGATTTGCGGAGCGCTGCCCGGTTCGGGCGGAGTACGGAGGCGAAGAGGTTCAGTACTGCCGTTTCTCCCGGAACAGATCCGGAGGTACTCACGCCGATCATGACCGTCGAGGGAGCCGTGTTGCACATCGACCTGGATTTGTTCTTCGTCGCCGGTGAACACCGACGACGTCCGGAACTGCGGGGGCGTCCCGTCCTGATCGCCGGTCATGGGCCGCGTGCCGTCGTTGCCTCAGCGAGCTACGAAGCACCAGCGTTCGGTATCCGATCGGTCGCTGGTCGAGGCGCGCCGCCGGTGCCCAGAAGCGATCGTCCTGCGAACCGAAAGCGCGTACTATCGGGGACTCTCGCGGTCTTTTCGCCAGCTGCTGGGAAGGCTGACCGATCGGATCGAGATGCTGAGTATCGACGAAGCGTGTCTCGAGCTCGGAAAGCACATCGGCCGGCCTGATACGGTTCGACGCGCCGGCGAGGAGCTGCGCGCTCGCATGGCACAGGAACTCGGGCTGACAGCGACGATCGGCGTAGCGACCAACCGGACTCTGGCCAAGGTGGCGGCGGAACTAGCCAAGCCGAACAGCTTTCGTCTCATCGAGCCGGGAACGGAACAGGAGTTCCTCGCACCGCTTCCCATCGAGGTCCTGCCTGGTATCGGGCCGCGAGCTGCCACGGAACTTCGACGGCTCAGAATCGAGCGGCTCAGACAGGTAGCAGCAGCCCCTTCCCATCTCCTGGAGCCGGTCTTCGGGCGACGCGCCGAGCTGGTGCGCGAGCTGGCGGCCGGCCGGGATCTCCGGCCGGTCGGTTTCGGGCGAAAGGGGCCCAAGTCGCTCGGGCACGAGGAGACGTTCGCGCAGGATCTCACCGATCCGAGACAGGTCGCAGCGGCGACGTTTCGACTGGCTGACCGGGTAGCGAGCGAGCTGCGGTCGGCCGGCCTGCAGGGGCGGATCGTCGCGGTCAAGGTATGTTTTGCCGATTTCCGCACCGTGACGCGCCAGCGAGCACCGGTAGAAGCGTCAGCGGACCGGGCAGTCGTCGGGCAGGTCGCTTGCGAACTCGTGCGCACGCTCCTAGCGAAGGAGCGGGAGCCGGTGCGACTGCTCGGCGTGCGGGTGGGTGTATCGAGCGAGCGGGCGCTCCGGCTCCGGCTGTTCACCGCCTCGCGGGATCCACTGCGGTGCGAGCGGGTGCTCGCAGCGATCGACATTTTGCGGGCACGTGGCCTGCCGATCCAACCCGGCTGGTTCACGAAGCGACGCGACTAATCGCGGAAACGGAGCGTCCAGGCGACCAGCGCTTCCACGAGCTGGCGGATCATCTGCCGGGTGGGCTCGTCGACCAGTCGACCCTCCCGGAAGAGGCTGGCCGCGTCGCGTACCAGGACATCTGGCTTGGGAAGGACGTACGACTCGGTCGAGAGAAGGACCTGACGCAGCGCGAGCTGGCCGCGAACGGTCCCGAAGAGGCCGGTCGTGGCCCCCATGATCGCCACCGGTTTCCGGCGCAATGGGCTCGTCGCTGGTGGTCGGGAAGCCCAGTCGATCGCATTCTTGAGCGGACCGGGAACGCTCCAGTTGTATTCGGGCGTGGCGATGAGGAGCGCATCCGCCTCCGCGATCGCGCGCTTGAAGTGCAGGACGGACTCGGGGGGACCAGCCTCCTCCAGGTCCTGATTGTAGAGGGGTAGATCGTGGAGTTCGTAGAGACCGATCGTGACCCCAGGGGGTGCGAGTTCCTGCGCGGCGAGGAGCAGCCCCCGGTTGTACGACTGACGTCGGAGACTCCCTGGGATGCCGAGGATCCGAAGCGGCTCGTCAGCCACAGTACCTCCTTTCCGAATTGGCCGACTGTGCCGAGCGCGTGCTGCGCTCGACACACACCAGGTAGAGTGTGCCGAACGTGCCCCCTGAGTGGCGAGGTCGCTGTGAGGGATAGGAAACTGCGAAAGGCAGGGAGAACGGGTGTCGCGGCAAACGAACGTGGTAGTGCCGAGGCAATCGGACGTCCACCTTCGTTCGGGCAAGAGGTCGATGGATCGTTGCGAGGAGAAGACGAAGCAGGCGTCTATGATGTCACGGATGTCATGCGTTCTTTTGGGACAGTCGAAGCGGCACCAGTCGATGCTCAGGCGGTGGGTCACGCTGGTCTCTGGGTTGTTTCTCTTCGCACTCGCGCTGGTGCTGGGGCTTCAGAGTGGCCTGGGTGCCTATTCCTGGGTCGTCTTCCAGGACGGACTTGCCCGGCACACGGTCTTGACGGTCGGGCAGGCGAGCATCGCGGTGAGTGCCATCGTTGTCGGGGTCAGCTGGCTGCTCGGCGTGCCCCCGGGCATCGGAACGTTGGCCAACCTCGTGCTGATCGGTGTGTTCATGGATGTGTTGCTGTGGCTCGGCTGGGTTCCCGAAGCCACCTCGTTCGTCGGCGGTGCGATCGAAGTCGGACTGTCCGTGATTCTGCTGGGTATCGCCACCGGGATGTACAGCGGGGCTGACTTCGGTGCTGGACCGCGTGATAGCCTCATGCTGGCACTGGCGCGTCGGACCGGGTGGTCGGTCAGCTGGGTCCGGTGGGCACTGGAGGTTTCGGTCACGATAGCCGGAATCGTTCTCGGTGGATCGTTCGGCGTGGGAACGATCGTCGTCGCGTTGACGGTCGGGCCAGCTGTGCGCCTCGGATTTTATCTCTTCGGTCTCGACGCACAGGGTTACCGGAGGAACAACGAGGGAGCGTGATCGATGATGACGCCAGACAGTTTCGTTTCGTTGCGTCAGCGCCTGTTGCCCATGCTGCGGCGGGTCGCCGAGCAACTCGCGGACCGAACCGCACCGGGGTATCCGGGCCTGGTGGATGATCCCGACCACGGAGTCGTCGGGATCGCACTCGCACCGGGCTTCGGTCTGTACGTGGTCCGCGAAGGGGACAGGACGGTCGTGCGGCGAGAGCGAATCCTGCATCGCACGCTCGTGCACACGTCCGCTGGGCGGGAGTGGTTCGGCGGCCAGCCCTACGAGGAGAGCGAGGAGATCGACCCGAGTATCTCCGATATCGAGTTGCGCGACGAGCTCGCGCGCTTGCTCGCCGCCTGGCACAAGCACCCGCTCATCATCCGGCAGAGCGACAGCTGACGCAACGCAACACGGGGGCACCGCACTGGTGCCCCCGTGTTTCACGTGAAACACACCGCTCAGCCCATGATCCACCGGTCGATCGCTCGCTCGTAGCTCACCAGCTCGTCCTCGCGGAAGAACAGGCTGATCTCGTACGCTGCCTTTTCCGGGCTGTCCGAGCCGTGAATCACATTCTGCGCGATCGACAGCGCCAGATCCCCCCGGATCGTCCCCGGCTCAGCCTCCGCCGGATCCGTCTTCCCCATCGTCTTGCGCGTCACCTCGATCGCGCGCGGCCCTTCCACCACCCCCACGACCACTGGCCCCGAGGTGATGAACGACAATAACTCCTCGAAAAACGCCTTCCCGCGATGCTCCGCATAGTGTCGTTCCGCAAGCTCCCGGTCGATCCACATCAGCTTCAGCCCGATGAATCGGAGACCCCGTTGCTCCAACCGTCGCAAGATCTCCCCGATCAGGCCCCGCTGCACTGCATCCGGCTTCACGATGATCAACGATCGCTCCACGCTCCTACCCTCCGGCAACGAACACGGGCGCCCGCGCGCCCGCTTCCACTCCGCTCACCTATCCTGTAGCCTACTCACCGCGTAGCCGGAGCGCCAACTCGTAGTACCGCGCCGCTCGGCCCGTTTCCCCTCGCCGCCGGTAGAAGGCACCCAGCGCCATCGCCGCCTGCCGGGATCCTGGCCCGCCCTCCGCGACCAGCCGCTCCAGCTGCGGCACCAGCGCCTCAGCGTCCTCTCCCCCGCGATGGACAACCCGCTGGGCCAACCGTACCGCTTCTCCGACCGCCCCGCTGGCAAGCAGCCGCTCGAACTCCACGACGATCGAGCCAACTTCCACTTCCGCACCCGCTGTCCGATCGCTCACCCCGCTGACCGCCGGTGCGCTCGGTTCCCAGTGCTCCGTCTCCCCTGCCGTCGATCCGATTCTCGCCGCTTCGACGTCTTCCGTCCCTGCCAACCGCTCCACCTGCCCGACGCCACCCTCCTCGGCTCCTCTTCCCGCGGTGAGCCATGTTCCCGCTTCCGCGCTCACCGCCTCCTCGCCTGGAGTCTCGCTCGCTCTCTCCACCACCGCGCTCACCGGAGGGCCCTCCCCGGCTTCTTCGATGACGAGCGGCTCCACTCCGCTCGCGCCGAGTTCCTCGAGGAGGCTCGTCCATCCGCGTTCCAGTTCGCTCGCCGGGCGCGCTGCCTCGATCTCCTCATCGCTCGGCAGTTCCCAGAGCGTCTCTCCCCCGGCTGGTGCCTCCTCTGCCACCTCGCTCGCAAACTCCCCAGCGTGGCTCTCGCTCTCTCCCGCCATCTCCTCGGCGAGGGTCAGCATCTCCACCCCGAGTGCTTCTTCCTCGATCGGTTGGCCACTCGGCCGAGCCGCCTCCAGCTCCTCGTCCGTCGGCAGGTCCCAGAGCAGCGCTGTCACGCCGAGCGACGCAACCGTCCAGCGTTCCTCCACCAGCACCTGTTCCGGCGCTCGCAACCAGGCTCGTTCCTCCCATCGCTCCACCGGAACGCACCGAGCGATCGACTCACCCACCGGATCGAGCGTCCAGAGGAGTTCGCGGTGTCGTCGCGCCGTCGACTCGTCTCCCCGTTCGCGGGCTGCTAATGTCGCCACGATGAGCGCGCCCACCATCTCGGGGCGCTCCGCCAACAGCCGCTCCGCCTCTGCGGCAGCTTCCTCGCGCGCACCCAGCCACCATAAGGCCAGGCACAACCGTTGGCGGAGATCCCACCGTTCGCTCGTTACCTCCAGCACCGCCCGGCATTCTTCGCCGGCGCGCGTCCACCACCCCTGGGCAACATACACCGCCGACAGCCCCGCTCGGGACAGCCACAACTGGCCATCCTGTCCGTCCTCCCGGTACCACTCGAGCAGCCGCTCGGCGAACTCCCTGCGCCAGGGCGCCGACTCCCAGGCGACCTGCAGCAACCGGCGCGCAGCGTCGCGATCACCCTGGCGTCGCCGTGTCTCCGCGAGCAAGGCCCACGCGTCGGCATCTTCCGGATCGATCTCGACCGCCCGCACCAGGACTCGCTCGGCCGTTTCGGCGTCCTCCTCCAGCAGAACCTGGCTCCACAGCCGCTGCGTGATCGCTGCTTCCGGTGCGGCCGAACGGATCGCCTCGACGATCGCTTTGGCTACGTCCAGTCGCCCCTCCCCGATCGCGCGCTGAGCTCTCTCCACAGCTTCGCCCAGCGGAATGGCACTCATCCTCGTCCCCCATGCACGGCAGCGAGCGGCATCGTACCGCCAGTATACTGGAGCGGGTTCGGCGCCTGTGTAGCCGGATCCTCCCATTTTCGGCGTCTGCGCGCTCCGGAAGGCGAGCGTCTCGATGCTGTCTGCATACCGAACCCTACCCGACCCTCTCGGCATCCGCGCTGCGACGCGCATCGTCCTCGAACGCGCTCGCTGGGTGCAGCTCGATCCAGGCGGGATCGAGCGTATACTCACTCTTCTTCCCACCCCGCTCCCCGACCTCCCGGACTGGGATCACCCACTCCACTGGCGCGGGACGCCGGAACAGACTGCGAACTATGTGCTCCTCCTCGATGCGCTGAACTTCTGCTTCTGGGGAGAACCGCGCTGGCGCATCCGCTATCGGGACCAGCTCTACGACGGCTACTGGGCCCTCGCAGCTGCCCTGCGACGCGCACTGGAACGCGGTCAACCGCTCTACGATGCCAGGTACCTCGCTCAGCTCACCGACGACCAGATCGCCGACCTGTTCGCTGGCGAGGGAACGATCCCTTTGCTCAGCTGGCGTATCGAGCATGTCCGGGAAGTCGCACAGGGTCTTCTCACAGCTTGCGACGGCCAGTTTGCGCATCTCGTGCGCAGT
This sequence comes from Thermomicrobium sp. 4228-Ro, assembly GCF_026241205.1. Lineage (NCBI taxonomy): Bacteria > Pseudomonadati > Thermomicrobiota > Thermomicrobia > Thermomicrobiales > Thermomicrobiaceae > Thermomicrobium > Thermomicrobium sp. 4228-Ro. The sequence goes on along the minus strand of NZ_JAPFQM010000001.1, from coordinate 1,103,411 downwards.
GCAGCCGGGAGCGCCGCCGCGTTAGTGCGTCTGGTCAGTGAGCTCTTCCCCTCCTTCCGCGATTTCGCTTCCTACGCTGGTCTCGTCGTGCCGTTCTCCAAGCGTGCGCAACTGCTCTGCACCGACCTCGCCGGCGCCTTCCAGGGTCGCGACCTCGGCTCCTTCCACGACCTCGATGCGCTCACCGCGTTCGCTGACTACAAGCTTCCCCAAGTGCTCCGCTTCTACGGTGCGCTCCGATACGCGGAACCCCTGGCACGCCGCATCGATGCACGCGAGGAGATCCCGGCTGGTTCCCCCGAGGAAGTCGAGATCCGAGCCGCGACCGTCTGCGCCGTCGACGAACTCGTCGCTCGCCTGCACGCGCAGGGCCAGGTTGCAGCTGCCTGGCAAGTCGACTGGGCTCTCTGGCAACTCGGCCAGTCGTTGCCGCCCGATGCACCGCCGTACCACCGTACCCGGACACGCTTTTACTGATGCCGTGTCCCGAACCGGGCTGCCCCGAGGAAACCGATCGGCAGTTCGGAACGCCCATCGATCGCCAGATCCGCCAGCGCCTCGCCGATCACCGGTGCGAACTTGAATCCGTGACCAGAAAAGCCGCCGGCGAAGGCAACGTGTGGCCACTCCGGATGCCGATCGACGACGAAATGCGCGTCGGGTGTCATCGTATAGAGGCAAGTGACCGGCATCAGGAGTGCCCCAGCGGCCTCCGGCAGATATCGCCCCAGCACCGCGAGCATGTGTGCGGTCTCTGCCTCGGTGATCGTCCGACGTGCCGTCTCCGCCGTGCACGCTTCGCCATCGTCGTGCCGACCGAACTTGACCCCTTGTTCCGGGAGCCACGGGAAGCCATAGTACTCGCCCTCCGGTACGTCGAGCAAGAAGATGGGCAGCTGTCCCAACTCGAACAGCTCGCGTCGCCGCGGCTCGACGTGCACGACGAGAACACGCCGCACCGTCAAGGGCAACCCCAGCGAGGCCAGCACCTCCGGCGCCCACGGTCCCGCGGCGACGACGAGACGATCGGCTCGTACTGTCCCCTCGCTCGTCTCGATCGCGACGCCGCTCCCCTCCGGCGCGAAACCGGTCACTCGTACCCCGAAGTGCAGTCGGGCACCGTGCGCCACCGCGTCCTCGATGAACGCCCGCCAGCATTCCTCGGCGAACAGGATCCCAGCCCTGCCCTCATACAGGGCAACAAAGTCGTCGGGCACCTGGAGAGCCGGGAACCGCTTCCTCGCCTCCGCAGCATCCAGGAGCTCGTGGGCGAGTCCGTGGCGGAGCGCGCTCTCGCGTGCCCCGGTGATGAACGGACTCTCCGGGCGTCCCACGCTGATGCCGCCGGTCACCCGCAAGAGCGTGCGCCCGGTTCGCTCGGCGAGCGCTTCCCAGAGCGCATACGCTCGCTGCACGAGTGGGACATACTCCGGTGATTCGAAATAGGCCTCCCGGATAATTCGCGTCTTCCCGTGCGAGGATCCACGCGTATGGAACGGTGGATACTGTTCAAGCCCTAGGACACGATGACCCCGCCGGGCCAATGCTGCAGCAGCGGCCGTGCCCATGATCCCGAGGCCAACGATCACGACTTCAGCACTCTGCATCTGCCTGTGTCCCTTCTTCCTGGTGGTTCCCTGCTCTCCCTCACGTTCACACTCCCGATTCTCGCACGTCCCACACGTGGTGGAGAGTCCATGTCCATAACGCGCTGGGGAGAATCCGTCACCGTAGTCGGGGGCGTGGATCGTGGGGAGAGTGACGAAACCGCGATCACGGGGCCCAACGTCGTGGAGCGTTCCTGTGGATACTGCCTGGTCGGAACCGACGTCCTGTGGGTAAGCAGCACGCCCGTTTGGCACTGCGCGAGCCTCCGTCCACTGCCTGTCCGCGCCAGGAGATGTCGATACCCACAGCGAGACGCAATGGATGTGGATGAGCGAGCCGGTTATCCACAGCAAGCGGAGCCATCATCCACACCAGCGCTGTCGCGCGCTCCGCTCTATGCCAGCGTGTCACCGTGTGCGAGCGAGGAAGAGCCAGTCGATATGGTATGTCGGTATCCTACGATCTCTACTCGTCCGACGTCGCCACCGGACGAGCTCGAGGGAACGGAGGGACGAGCGATGCAAGAGCCTCAGCGTGCGGCTGACTACCGGGGCCGTGTGCGACGTGTCAAGCGCTCGATGCCTGATGCCGGGGGCGTCGATGGCTGCAACAGCAACAGGTCATCCACGTTGCGACGACCGGTTCGGACGGCTGGCCCTCTGTCGTTCCCCTTGTGTTCTTTTACCCAGGTGGCGAGACGTTGTACTTCCACACCGGCGCGCAGGAAGGACATTTTCTTTCCAATATTCGCCGCGATCCCCGAGTCTGCATCGAGGCTGCCGAAATAGGGCCGCTCCATCCTGGGAAACCGTACGCCTGTAACTCGGCACTCGTCTACACCAGTGTCGTCGCCTTCGGGCGCGTGCGCATCGTCGAGGACGACGAGACGAAGACGTGGTTCTTCGACCGGCTGCTGGAGACGTACAGCGATCCCTCGCTGTTCGAACCTGGCTACCCGTACCTCGACCGCATCGTGCTCTATGACATGACGATCGAGATCCTGACCGTGAAGCACAGCGAAGGGCTGCGCCACTGATCGCTGGCCGATCCAGCCACTGACGGTCCGGTGCGGGGTGGTGGTCCTTGACGCCCCGGACGTCTCGCGGTACACTTCGACCGTTGCGAATAGGACTCATTCTCAAATTCGAAAAAGAGGTTCGGTCGTATGGTACTGTCCGCGACGACACGCAGCGAATGCGAAACGCTCCTGGAGGAGCTCACCAGCGAGGGCGAAATCGTCGGAGTGACCTACTACCCTGACCAGCACCAGCTGGTCGTGCGCTACCGGCACGATGCCGCTGCAGACCGGGTTCATGCTCGCGCCCGTGCCGTCGCAGCACGTCTCGCCGATCATTGCGCTGGACATGGCGGAAGCTGTCCACGCTGTTCCAGCACGAGTGACCCGCTCGTCGTCGGGAACGGTCTAGCTGGCGGTGAGCAGCTGCGCACGCTCGTCGTCCCCGTTCGACGACCCGAAGGATGGAGCCGCGAGGAACGGGTCCTCTGGTGGCAGCAGCACGGACTCCTCCTCACGACTGCTGCGACCGGTGTCTTCCTGCTCTCGGCCTGGTCTACCGAGCGGGCTGGATTCGGTGGTTGGCTCCCGCTCGCCCTCTATCTGGCTTCGTACCTCGCCGGCGGAGCGTACGCCAGCTACCGCGCAGTCGTAGCGCTTCTCCAAAAGACCGTCGATATCGATCTCCTGATGATCCTGGCAGCAGCCGGTGCCGCTGTCCTGGGTGCCTGGCCGGAAGGCGGCATCCTGCTATTTCTCTTCTCTCTCGGGAACGCGCTCGAACACTACGCGCTCGGCCGGACGCATCGGGCCATCCGTTCGCTGATCGCGCTGCGACCGGATACCGCACTCGCCATCCGCGACGATAACGAAGTCGTCCTCCCGGTCGAGGAACTCGTGCCCGGTGACGAAGTCATCGTTCGGCCAGGCGAACGTATCCCGATCGACGGCACGGTCGTCGCGGGAGATTCCAGTGTCGACCAGTCGGCGATCACCGGTGAGTCGCTGCCGGTGCACAAGCGACCGGGGGATCAGGTCTTCAGCGGGACACTCAATACGACCGGCCTGCTCCGAATCCGCGTCGATCGGCCGGTCGATGAGAGCACCCTGGCGCGCATCATTCGGATCGTCGAAGAAGCGCGAGAACAGAAGTCGCACGCTCAGCGGTTCGCCGAAGCGTTCCAGGGGAAATACGCGATAGGTGTGATCGTGGTTTCGCTGCTCGCGTTCGGGTTGCCGGTCGCGTTGGGCGCTGACCCTGCGACGAGTTTCTACCGGGCGATGACGCTCCTCGTCGCTGCCTCTCCCTGCGCACTCGTCATCTCGACGCCGGCCTCGATCCTCTCGGCGCTCGCCAATGCGGCCCGGAGCGGCGTGCTGTTCAAGGGAGCGTTGCAACTCGAGACGATCGGTGTGGTCGATGCCGTGGTCTTCGACAAGACCGGGACACTGACGGTCGGCAAGCCGCGGGTGACCGATGTGATACCGACACCGGGTGTCGACCCGATCGAATTGCTGCGCATCGTCGCACCGGTCGAGTATCGGTCGGAACACCCTCTCGGGCTGGCGGTCGTTGCGCACGCGGAAGCAGCGCACGCGTTCGACCGCACGCTGATCGATCGCGTGACCTCGTTAACCTCCATTCCGGGGCGAGGAGTCCGGGCTGAACTCGACGGTCTGGACGTCCTCATCGGGAACGAGGCACTACTGCACGATCATGGAGTCGCCGTCCCCGCGGATCTCCAACAGGTCGCCCAGGCACTCCGCGAGCGTGCCCGGACGGCGATCTATGCCGCGGTCGACGGGCGCGTTCTGGGAGTGCTCGGTATCGCGGATACCGTCCGACCAGTCGCGCGGGAGGTGGTCGAGCGCCTGCGCGCGCTCGGCGTCCGCCGGATCGTCATGCTGACTGGCGACAACGAGCGTGCTGCGCGAGCCATCGCCCGGGAAGTCGGTCTGGACGAGTGGCGAGCCGATCTCTTGCCAGAAGAGAAAGTCGCGGTCGTCCGCGAGTTGCAGGCGGCGGGCTTCCGGGTCGCGATGGTGGGTGACGGCGTCAACGATGCGCCGGCGCTCGCGGCTGCCGATGTGGGGGTCGCGATGGGCGCGGCAGGAACGGACGTGGCGCTGGAGACGGCCGATGTCGTCCTGATGAGCGACGATCTGACCAAGTTGCCCTACTCGATCGAGCTGTCGCGCGCTGCCCGGCGCATCATCGTGCAGAACCTGGCGATCGCTCTCGCTGTGATCGTGATTCTCGTCACCAGTATTCTCGTACGCGGCGTGCCGCTGCCGCTCGCGGTGGTCGGTCACGAGGGCAGCACGATCGTCGTCGTCCTCAACGGCTTGCGGCTTCTTGCCTTCCGTCCCAGTGCAGCGTCCTCGCGGATCGGGGATGCCGTCGCGCCGGCGTGATACGATGGGCTGCCGGGGGCGACATGGGCGATGTCTCGAAGGTGTTAGTACTGACCAATGAATACCCGCCGCACGTGTACGGCGGTGCTGGCGTGCATGTCGAGTACCTCACCCGCGAACTCGCTCGCTCCGTTTCGGTCGAAGTGCGCTGCTTCGGCGATCAGGACACCGAGCAGCCCAACCTGCGCGTCCGCGGCTACCTGGGATGGGAAGAGATCCGGCGCGGTGGAGACCGCCGCCATTGGTCGGCCCTCGATGCCTTGTCGCGGAACCTCCTGATGGTACGCGATCCGATCGATGCCGATGTCATCCACGCGCACACCTGGTACACCGACCTGGCAGCGCTCTGGGGCCGACTTCTCTGGGAGCGGCCGTATGTTTTGACCGTCCACTCGCTCGAACCGCTCCGTCCCTGGAAGGCCGAGCAGCTCGGGACCGCCTACCGGTTGAGTTCCTGGATGGAGCGGACAGCGATCGAGGCGGCCGATGCCGTGATCGCCGTATCCGGCGCGACGCGCCAGGATGTCCTCCACCTCTTCGCGATACCGCCGGAGCGCGTCCACGTCATTCACAACGGGATCGATATCGACCTCTATCGCAAGACGAGCGAGACGAGCGCTCTCGAGCGTGCTGGCGTCGACCTCGGCCGGCCGTACGTCCTCTTCGTCGGCCGGATCACGCGCCAAAAGGGGATCGTGCACCTGCTCGATGCGGTACGGATCCTCCGCCCTGACGTCCAGGTCGTCCTCCTGGCTGGGCAGCCGGATACCCCGGAACTCGCGCAGGCGGTCGAGACGCGGGTGGCTGAGCTCCGTGCTCGACGGCGCGGTATCGTCTGGATCCCGGAGATGCTGCCGCGCTCCGACGTCATCCAGTTCTACTCGCACGCGACTGTCTTCTGCTGCCCCTCGATTTACGAGCCGTTCGGCCTCATCAATCTCGAGGCGATGGCCTGCGAGTGCCCGGTCGTGGCCTCCGACGTCGGAGGGATACCGGAAGTGGTCGTCGACGGCGAGACCGGGATCCTGGTGCACGTCGAGGTCGATCCGGAACGCGGCGAGCCGGTCGATCCGGACACCTTCGCCCGCGACCTGGCAGCCGCGATCCAGCGGATCGTCGACGATCCGGAGCTCCGCGAGCGACTCGGTCGGAACGGACGTGCGCGGGTCGAACAGCACTTCAGCTGGCGTGCCGTCGCCCAGCGCACGCTCGACCTCTATCGCCGTTTGGTGTGATCCTGCCCGTTCAGTCGTCAGCGAGAGCCGGTGCAAAGGGTGCCGGTGCATCGACAGGATCCGGGAGCGAGACAACATAAGCTGTCCACACGTCCGGCACCTGCAGGATCTCGTTCAAGGCTGCTTCCGGAATCGGGTCGTCGACGTTCAGCACCATGATCGCTTCGCCGCCGCGCTCGCGCCGCCCGACCTGCATGCCCGCGATGTTCACGTCATAGCGGCCGAGGATCGTCCCGATGCGGCCGATGATGCCGGGTCGGTCGCGGTGATGCGTGATGAGCATGTGTCCGGCCAGCGGTCGCTCGAGCGAGAAGCGGTCGACTTCCATGATGCCGGCATGGCGGTGATCCCAGCGCACCATGACGTGATGCGGCGGGTCGCCATCGACCTCGAAGTTGAATTCGGGTACCGACGAGGCGCCGGTATCGAAGCGCACGTCGACGAAGAGGTGCAGTTCCTGGGCGACCAGCCGGCCATTGACGGGTGTCACGCGTCGTACCGTCCAGCGCCGGAGTGCCGCTGCGAGCGCCACTGCTGTCACATGCTCGGCGATATCCGGTGCGACCTGGCCGTGAACAGTCACGAGGAAGTGCGACGGGCGGGATGGCTGGAGCACGGCGATGAGGTGCCCGGCTGCCTCAGCCACTTGGGTGAGGCGGAGCAGTTCCGGTGCATGGAGCGAAGCAGCTGGCAGGTTGACCGCGTTCGGGACGACTTCGCCACGGAGGGCAGCCAGCGTCGTCGTGGCGATAATCTCGCCGACCGCCTGGAGGGCTTCCCGGCTCGAGCCGCCGATGTGGGGCGTGAGCACCACGTTCGGGAGGCCGAACAGCGGGCTCTCGTACGCTGGCTCTTCGGGGAACACGTCGACACCGGCTGCCGCGATCTGCCCGCTCTTCAGCGCTTCCGCGAGTGCGTACACATCGACGATCTCGCCGCGCGCGCAGTTGATGACGATCGCACCGCGCTTCATCCGGGCGATCGCCCGGGCGTCGAGCATGTGGCGGGTCTCTGGCGTCGCGGGGACGTGGAACGTGACGATATCGCTGTGCTCGAGCAGCGTCTCGTAGTCGACCGGTTCGACACCGAGCTGAGCGAAGCGTTCGCGGGTAATGTACGGGTCGTAGCCGAGCAAGCGGACCTCGAAGGCGCGGAGCCGCTGGGCAACGACTGATCCCACACGACCGAGCCCGACGATGCCCACGGTCTTGCCTTTGAGGTCGAATGGGCGGAAGCGCTTGCGTTCCCAGCGTCCGGCGTGCGTCGTTGCGTTCGCCTCGATGAGACAGCGCGAGATGGCGAGTATGAGGGCGATCGTGTGCTCACCCGCTGAGACCGCGTTGGCACCGGGTGCGTTGAGGACCATGATTCCGGCTTCCGTCGCTGCCTGGAGGTCGATATTGTCGACGCCGGTACCGGCGCGTGCGACCACGCGGAGACGCGGTGCGTGGGAGAGGAGTTCGCGGGTGACCTGCGTCTCGCTGCGGACGATCAAGGCGTCCGCGTCGCGCAGTGCTGCGTAGAGCGCTTCCTTGTCGCGGCCATCGACCTCAATCACCTCGGCCTCAGCGGCCAGCCGCTCGAGGGCACGCTGGTCGATCACGTCGCTGACCACGATGCGCCGCCGACGCGGCAGCATCCCGTCGCTGCTGGCAGTCGGGAGCGGTGCCCCAACGAGACGGAGAACCGATTGGACGGCAGCGGTCAGATCAGGCACGCGGACAACGAAGGGCGACTCGCCGGGTGGTGCGGGCTCGTTCGTCAAGAGGAAACAGGTGATACCGGCTTCGGCATAGCATGTCGCGTGCCGCAGGCTGTCCTCGATGGTATGCGTCACGCCGAGTTCACGGGCAGCCACCACCTTGTCGTCGGTGAAGACGATCCGGCACTGGGGAAAGCCGTGTCGCTGCAGCCACTCCTCCGTCGTCGCGCGCGAGCGCTCCGGTCGCGCCGTGATGATGACCACACGATCGCTCCCGAGTGCGCGCAGCACGTCGCGCAGGAGCTGCGGTGCGTTGGGGGCAGGATCGAGTAACGTCGCTGGTCCGCCGGGGCCGTAGACCCAGAGGCGGACAGCCTCGGGAACGTTGCAGCCGTGGGAATCGACGAATGCGTGATCGGGAAGTTGCATCCCGAGAGCCCGGTTGGCCGCTTGGGCCAAGGGCGCCGGATGCTCCGTCAGGACACCGTCAAGATCGAGGGCGAGCCGTATTTGCCGTTCCATGGATCCCCTCCGGTTCACGTCTGCCGGTGACAGGAAGCGAACGGATCGTCACAGCGTCTCCGTGGCGACCGGAACCGCTGCGAGTGGAACCGGAGGGACTACTGGAGCCGTGACCGCAACCCGAACCGGAACCGAAGCCCACCGCCGCGGTAAAGAAGACGACACGCTGGTCGACTCGTGAGGCGGTGTACTGGTTCATCGTTCTCGTTCCCTCCTTACGGTTCGGCATCGACTGCGGTCGCGCAATGATGCGCTCACTGTAGTATACGGGAAAACACGACGTGAGCAAGGGTCAGACGATGCTCATTCTCGCAAGCCGCTGGTCGAGGCAACGAGTCTGTCCGGTTCCCGGAACGGGAACTCCTGTGCTCGAGCGGTTGACGAATCGGTCGATCGCTGGCAGAGTACGGACATCGGGGCGCGCACCATCGATGCGGCAGGGAGGGTGCCATGCCGGATTTCGACTATCAGACCGATGTCCTGATCGTGGGGAGCGGCGGTGCAGCGCTGGTCGGTGCGCTGGTTGTCACAGAACACGGTTTCGAGCCCTTGGTCGTCGAGAAAACAGCGTACGTCGGCGGGACGACCGCCTGGTCGGGTGGGGGGCTCTGGATTCCGAACAACCCGGTGAGTCGGCGAGCTGGCTTACGCGATTCCTTCGATGAAGCGCTCCGGTATATGAACGAGGTGATCGGGGATGTCGGGCCTGCCTCCTCGCCAGAGCGCCGGCGCGCTTTCCTCGAGTACGGCCCACAAATGGTCGAGTTCCTGGAGCGGCTGGGCTTCCGCTGGCGGCCATCGCTCGGCTATCCCGATTATTATCCCGAGAAGCCGGGTAGTTCGACCTTCGGCCGGTCGATCGAGGGAGCCCTCTTCGATGGCAGACAGCTCGGTCCCTGGCTGTCCCGCCTGCATCGGTATCCCAATCTGCCGAGTGTGCCGCTTCATACGAACGAAGCGAGTCAGTTCGCCCTCGTCCTCCGAACGCCCGGCGGGGCCCTGACGGCAGCGCGTGTCCTCTGGCGACTCCTGTCCTACCGCCTGCGCGGCCGCGTGCCGCTCACGCTCGGAGCCACGCTCATCGGGCAGCTCCTCTTTCTCTGCCTCCAGCGCAGCATCCCGATCTGGCTGGAGAGCCCGTTCGTCGATCTCTTGACGGAAGACGGGGCCGTCGTCGGTGCGGTCGTCGACCATCAGGGACGGCGCGTTCGTATCCGCGCGCGGGGCGGTGTATTACTGGCGGCTGGCGGATTCGCGCACAACCGGGAGATGCGCGAGCGCTACCACCCCCACCCGATCACCACGGAATGGACGAGCGCGGCCCCGAGCGACACAGGTGATGCGATTCGTGCGGCGCAAGCCATCGGCGCAGCGGTCGCGCTCATGGACGATGCCTGGTGGGGCCCGACAGCGATCATGCCGAACGGCCGACCGCTCTTCGTCCTCTGGGAACGCTCCTTGCCCTTTGGCATCATCGTCGACTCGAGTGGCCAGCGCTTCATGAACGAGTCGGCGTCCTACGTCGATTGCGGCCATGCCCAGTACGAGCGACATCGCGAAGTTCCAGCGATCCCAGCGTGGTTGATCATCGATTCCAAGCACCGTCGTTACTACCCATTCGGTTTCGTCCCACCGCTGCTCACACCGCGATCGATGACGAGCCAGCAATTCCTCGTCCGGGAGCAGACGCTGCGCGAACTCGCGCTCCGCTGCGGTATCGATCCCAATGGTCTCGAGCGCACGGTGGAACGCTTCAACCGCATGGCGGCGGCTGGGAAGGACGAAGACTTCCATCGCGGCGACAGTGCCTATGACCGTTTTTACGGAGATCCGCGGGTGCGGCCGAATCCGAACCTCGGGCCGCTCGATCGCCCGCCGTTCTACGCCACGGCCATCTATCCAGGGGATCTGGGTACCAAAGGTGGGCTCCTCACCGACGAGTGGGCGCGCGTGCTGCGCGAGGACGGGAAACCGATCCCCGGGCTGTACGCGGCCGGGAACACAACTGCGTCGGTGATGGGCCGCACCTATCCCGGACCGGGCTCGACGATCGGGCCGGCCTGTACCTTCGCCTATATCGGTATGCTCCACGCCGTACGCCAGCTGGCCGAGTCGCTCGCCAGCAGCTGAGGCGGTCGAGTGGGTGGGAGCAGGAGGTCGCTGCTCTTTCCACGCACCCGTCGCTGTCCGACTCGCGGCGCGGCCACGAGCCCAGCGATGACTCCGGTGGGCGCTCTCTGCGCGGTGCCAGCAGCCTCCTCGCGACCTTTCGACCCCTTTATCGTTTCCCTTCCAAGGCAGCTCCGTAGCTATCGGCTCACCCTCTTGACAGCTGACTCGATGACTCCTACGCTGGGAACAGAGGCGCGAACTGAACTGGCCGCGGTGCAGTGAGGGAGGTGCGGCATGTGGAAGCCTGAGCCGAGTCTCGCTGACCTGCGGTACACCGTCGAGAAGGCTGGCTTGACGCCGGACATCCTGCTCGCGGCGTACCGGCAGATGTGTCTCATCCGGTCGTTCGAGGAGACGATCGCCGACCGGTACTACATCGGCAAGACGCCGCAATTCAACATGGCCGCCGGCCCGATCCGCGGCGAGATGCACCTCGCGGTCGGCCAGGAGGCGGTCGCGGTCGGCGTCGGAACGCACCTCCGCGATCCGGACGCTGTCGTCAGCACGCACCGGCCGCATCACCATGCGCTGGCGAAGGGCGTTCCGCCCGACAAGCTCGCCGCCGAGATCTTCGGGAAGGTCACCGGTCTCTGCCGCGGCAAAGGTGGGCACATGCACCTCTTCGATGCCGAGCATCGCTTCTCGTGCAGCGGCATCGTCGGTGCGTCCTTCCCACAGGCGGCTGGTGCGGCGTTCGCGTTCCGGCACCGCGGCGAGCCGCACGTCGCTGTCGCGTTCGCGGGTGAAGGTGCTGCCAATCACGGGACACTCGCCGAGACGCTGAACGCCGCGGTGCTCTGGCGGCTCCCGCTCGTGATCGTCATCGAGGACAATATGTACGCCGATTCGACGCCCAAGTGGCAGGCGCTCGCCCAGCCGCACCAGTTCCAGCGCGCGCTCGGCTTCAACGTCCCGTCCTATCTGGTCGACGGGATGGACCTCATCGATGTGTGGCGAGCGGCCAAAGACGCGATCGAGCGAGCTCGTGCCGGGTACGGTCCGAGCTTGATCGAGGCTGTCTGCTATCGCTACCGGGGCCACTTCGAGGGGGATGCCGAAGAGTACCGCACCCGCGAGGAGGTCGAGCGCTGGCGGCAGCTCGACCCGATCCCGCGACTCGGCGAACGACTCAAGAGGCTCGGTTGGGCCGATGACACGACGCTCGAACGACTGCGCCGCGAGGCGGAGGAAGAAGTCGCCCGGGCGATCGCTTTTGCCGAGCAGAGCCCGTTGCCGGATCCGGAAGAAGCGCTGGTGGGGGTGTTCCGATGACGCGGACGATGAAAGGGATCGCCTTCGCGATCGCCGAAGCGATCGATCAGGAGATGGCCGAGCGTTCGGACATCGTCGTGCTCGGCGAGGACGTGACCTACTGGGGTGCGGTCTTCGGCTTCACGATGGGCCTGCACGAGAAGTACGGACGCGACCGCGTGATCGATACACCGATCACTGAGCAAACATTTTTTGGGATAGCAGCCGGCGCGGCTTCGGTCGGCATGCATCCGGTGGTATCGCTCATGTTCGTCGACTTCCTCGGAGCGGGATTCGACCAGATGTACAACCACATCGCCAAGAACCACTACATGTCCGGTGGACAGTTCGCGATGCCGGTCACCATCCTCACGGCGATCGGGGGTGGCTACGGTGACGCGGCCCAGCACTCGCAGGTGCTCTACGGGCTGTTCGCACATGTTCCTGGCTTCAAGGTCGTCGTGCCGGCGACCGCCTACGATGCCAAGGGGCTCACCATCACCGCGCTGCGCGATCCCAACCCGGTCGTCATCTTCGGCCACAAGCTGCTGACTGGCCTGCCGTTCCTGCCGTTCGAGGGGCAGGAAGAGGAAGTACCGGAGGAGCGCTACACGCTCGAGTTCGGCAAAGCAGCGGTGCGTCGCGAGGGGAGCGACCTCACGATGATCGCGGCTGGTCTCATGGTGCACCGCTGCCTGCGTGCCGCCGAGGAACTGGCTCGGGACGGCGTGTCGGCCGAGGTGATCGACCTACGGACGCTCGTCCCGCTCGATACCGAAACGCTCGTCGCCTCAGCACGCAAGACCGGTCGCGTGCTGATCGTCGACGAGGACTATCAGAGCTACGGGATGACCGGCGAGGTCGCCTTCCATGTCCAGTCTGGCGCGCTCGATGCGCTGAAGGCTCCGATTCGCCGCCTGGCCGTGCCCGACGTACCGATCCCGTTCTCCGAGCCGCTCGAGCGCGCGGTGATTCCGAGCGTCGAACGGATCGTCGCCGAGGCGAAGGCGTTGCTCGGTGCCGGTGCACGGGCGTGAGGCATTCCAACGGACTGCATGACACGGGGCGCCTGCCGCAGGCGCCCCGTGCCCATGTCGATATGCTCTGCGCCGCAATCTCAACTCGCCTGTGTCGCCTCCGGTGGGCGGATGAGGAGCAAGGGTACTGTCCCTTCGCGCAGGAGCCGCTCAGCGACACTGCCGAAGACGACACGGCTCAGCCCGCTCCGTCCATGGGTCGCCATCACCACCAGGCTCGGCTCTCGCTCGCGTTCGAACGCCAGCAGCTGCTCGGGCGCGAGTCCTTCGAGGACGTGCGGCTCGACCCGGAGTCCCTCGCTGCGCAAGCGCTCGGCCAGTTCGTTGACGTACGCCGTCGCCGTCTCGACGAGCTGCTGCGCGAGCTGGTTCAGCACGTCAGCCGAAGCCGGGGCCCCGGCTGGCACGCTGAGCAGGCTGTAGATCTCGGGTGTTTCGGCCACGCGGACGAGGTGGATGGTCGCGTCGAAGCGGCGAGCCAGCTCCTTGGCATACGGGATCGCTGCCTCGGCCAGTGCCGAGCCGTCGACCGGCAGCATGATCGCGTGCACCGCCCCAGGTTCGCGCTGCGGCATCGAGGAGCGAATCAGCAAGACGGGGACGCCCGCTCCGCGTACGACCCGGTCAGCGACGCTCCCGTAGAGCCAGCGACCGAGACCGCTCCCCCCATGCGTGGTCATCGCGATCGCCGGATCGGGTAGCTCGAGCACCAGGTCGATGATTTCGGCAGCCGGGTCACCGTAGCGTACGGCGATGTCTGCCGCCATACCCAAGCGCTGCGCCGTTTGGGCTAGGTAGTCGCGCGCAGCTGCGGCAACATCGGCCGGCGCGTCGATGTCGACGACACGAACCAGATAGAGCTTGGCACCGAACCGCTCAGCCAGCGCCTTACCGTACGGCAGGGCTGCTTCGGCGAGCTCGGAGCCATCGAGTGGAACGACAACCGATGCGATCATCTCTTCCCGTCCTTTCCCTCCGCTCGGATCCACCGGCACACTGACGACAGCCCATCCCCGCGCAGAAAACAGAAAGAGAGGCGGTGCGACGTCAGCATAACATGTAGTCATTGCTCTGTCAGCGGGGGAACAGCGTGCAGCGTTCGCGCTCCGGGAGGCGGCGCGGTACGCTATCATCCGCTCGTGAGCGGTGTTCGAGGGCGCGAAGGGGGGAGTAGTGACGGCACGCATACCGGTCGAGGAGCTGCAGCGGTTCGTGACTACCGTCTTGACCCGGGCTGGCCTGCCGGAAGAGGACGCGGCGATCAGTGCGGAAATCCTCGTCGCCGCCGACGTCCGTGGCTTCGATTCCCACGGGGTCGCCCGCCTCGACTACTACGTGGGGCGGCTCGAGGCTGGCGCCATCAACGTGCGCCCGGCTATCCGAGCCGTTGCGGAAACACCAGCGACCGTCGTCTTCGATGCTGACAACGCGATCGGCTTCGTCAGCGGCTATCGGGCGATGCGGCGCTGCCTCGAGAAGGCGAAGGAAAGCGGCATTTGCCTTGCAACGGTGCGGCGCAGCAATCACTACGGGATCGCTGGCTACTATGCAACGATGGCGCTCGACGAGCCGGGCATGATCGGCGTCTCGATGACGAACGCGACCCCGCTCGTCGTCCCACCCTTCGCCCGCGATGCCTACCTGAGCACTGCCCCGATCGCCTTCGCGATACCAGCTGGGAAGGAGCGGCCGCTCGTCTTCGATGGCGCGACCAGTACGGTCGCCTGGGGCAAGATCGAGATCGCGCGCCGCAAGCGCGAGCCGATCCCGCTCGGTTGGGCACTCGATGCCGAGGGGAGGCCGACGACCGATCCGTTCGCCGCCCGCTACCTCACACCGCTCGGTGCCTTTCCCGAACTCCGGAGTCACAAGGGGTATGCGCTGGCCCTCCTCGTCGAAACGCTGTGCGGCCAGCTGGCTGGTGGTGTCTGGGCCAAGTACGTCGGCGGCTCGCGGTCGCAGACGCTCGGACCGTCCGGGACTGGCCATGCGTTCCTGGCGATCCGCATCGACGTCTTCCGACCGCTCGAGGAGTTCCTCGCCGATATGGACGATATGCTCGGGGACCTCCGCCGTGCTCGCCCGGCCGAGGGGGCCGAGCGCGTGCTCGTGCCTGGTGACCTCGAGTACGAAACGGAGCAAGAGCGGCGTGCCAATGGCATTCCGGTGCATCCGGCGGTGCTCGAGAAGCTCCGCGAGATCGCTGAGCGATACGAGGTGCCGTTCCCTGCCTGAACGCTCGTCACGGGAAGCCTACGCTCCGGCGGAGACGTTATGGGTATCGTGGGGTATTCCTGTTGCCTCGGAAGGTCAGGTATCGCCCGATCGCGGATGCGGGCAGGAGCGCGAAGACGGCAGCACCGAACGCGGTGAACCCGAGCAGCACGAGCAGGAGACCGTAGTCGATGACTCGCCACCCCAGGTACGGCTCGCCCGCTGAGTACGTTGCCCACTCCGCAGAGAGCCACGGGAGGAGGCGAATCGCGAACCAGGTCGCCACGATCGCGAGGAGCCACGCCGTCACTGCCTCCGCACGAAGTGCGCGCCGGGTCGCCTGCTCACCGCCAGTGCTGGCGACCTCAGCGACGAGCGTGTCCGGATCGGTCAAGCGACCGATGACGTACAGTTCGCTGCCGAGCGGGAGCACCTCCTCGGAGACGGAGATCCGGAGCGGCTTGTAACCGAACTCGTTCAGCCTTCGGATCCTTTCGGCTTGCCGCTCTTCCGCTTCCCGGTACCGAGCGAGCACCCATTCCGGTGCTTCGTGGAACGCCCATTCGGCCTCACGCTCTGGCCAGTAGCACTGGGCATTTGTGACGTCGACCCGGATGCGTCCTGTGCCGTCGTCGAGCAGGATGCTGTCCAGGTACGCGTCCTCGCTCTCGATGCGCTCGTACTTGTACGGTTGGTTCGACAGGAGGTCGCGTCGCCGCCACAACGCCTTCACCTGCAGCCGGTACCCGGCAGCCTCGATGCCGCTCAGCGGCGCACGCTGCGGTGCGTCGCTGGTCGCCCGTCCGGTAAGCTCGACGCTCCGGTTCACCGGACTGGCTCGAGCGCCCGCCACCGTCTCCGCCCGGAGCCGTCTCCACTTCGTCGCGCGGAGCCATTGTCGAAAACCGAACACGAGCCCCACGATCGCAATCGTGGCGAGTGCACCCTCGATCGCCGCGCTGAGGGCAGCATCGAAGAACCGGTCGCAGGCTCCGACGCACCGGCTGGCGAGGACGACCAGGAACGCTGCGTCTTCCATCGCTCGTTCTCCCTGCGTGTCGAAGAGCAAACGACAACCTTCCAGCCTCGCTGCGTACCTGCGTTGGGCATCGTCCTCACCAGCGGTCGGTCTCCCAACATTCCGGACACTGGTACGAGACGTACCGTGCCCAGGCGAGAACCTCCTGGACAGGCGGGAATCCGTGCGCGATGCCGACTGGCCACGCCTGCCAGATCGTCCCCGTGTCGTCAGTGACGACCACTGCTGCTTCGGGCGATCCAACCGGGCTGAGGAATCCGAACCGGCGATGAACGGTGTCGCCTTCAGCGAGCACGATCGGAAAGTGCGGCGAACCGTCTCGCCAGTCCACGACGAGCGTGTGTTCCAGCGGGACCACCGCGAGCACTTCCATCCGGTCGGCGCGGAAATCCGCGAGGTGTCGGTCGAGTTCCGAGAGATACGCCCGGCAGCCCGCGCACGGCCAGGCGTGGGTGAAGACGAGCACGAGCCCCGACCGGAGGTAATACCGGCGCGTCGCAATGTGTTGCCCTTCGATCGTCTGCCCGTCGAAGTCGGGAAGCTGTTGACCCGGTCCGATCGGCATCGCCTCGCTCCCGGCATGGCCTCATTGCGCGGCTAGTCGGCTCGGACCGATGATACACCAGACGTCAGCGTTGCCCTTCCTGGCCAGAAGCAGCATGCTGCACCGTCATCGACTCCGTCTCCGCCAGCGCGACGACCAACTGGCGCCAGTGGCGCACCTGCGGTGCGATGGCGACCGCTCGTTGCCGGTCGAGTTCGCACCCGAAGAGCGATCCTTGCCCCAACGTGCAACCGCTCCGTGCCAGTGCGACGTACACCGCGAACTCGTCGATCGAGTCGGCGAGGCTGACCGCTCCCAGGTCCTGCGCGACCTGGATGAGCGCTCGTGCGAGGGTGGCAGCGCGCGGGTCGATGAAGAACGACCGTACGAACCCGCTCGGAATCCGGATACCGGCTCGCTGGAGTTCGACCAGAGGGTCGATGCCTTCCGGTTTCAGCACGGGATCGCGCACGAGCATGCCGATCCGGTGAGAGCTGAGCGCGGCGAGCCGCTGACGAGACGAGGGGGTGGCGAGGGCACTCGCTGGGAGGTCCAACCAGAGCCTTCCTGCGCACTCGGGTCGGGAGGCGAGCTGCTGCTCGAGGAACTCGGTGACCGCCTCATCGAGCATTGCCGGGCTCGGGAAACCGAGCACGACGGCCCAACTGTGCGGGAGCTCGCTGAGCCAGGCGACGGCTTCGGCTATCGCTCGTTGGGCGAGGGCGACATCGACGCCAGCTCGCTCGGCCAGGCGGGCGAGGCTATCGGCGCGCTGCACTGTTCCGTGTGGATCGACCCAAGACGGGGAAAGGTCGATACCGAAGAGCTGACGGCTCGCCAGATGGACGATCGGGAGTCCGCGGAAGACGATCGCCTCGTGGTCGATCGCCTGGCGGAGCGCCTGCTCGAGTGCGAGCTCCTGCGTCGCCGCCTCTGCCAGTGCCGGATGGAAGAACACGATGCGTCCCCTGCCTTGCCGCTTGGCTTCGTACAGGGCGAGGTCAGCATCCCGCAGGACGTCTCGTGCCGAGCACCTACCGTCGGCGCAGAAAACCACGCCGATACTCCCACCGACCGAGACCGATCGGTCTTCGATGCGTAGCGGTTGCGACAGCGCAACGAGCAGACGCCTGGCGAGTTCTCGCGCCGCTTCCTGGCTCTGCAACGGAGCGATGACGAGAAACTCGTCACCGCCGAGGCGGCCCACCGTGTCGCCGCTGCGGACCGTGTGGCGGAGCCGGTCGGCAACTTGGCGGAGGAGCGCATCGCCAGCTAAGTGGCCGAGCGTATCATTGATCGACTTGAACCCGTCGAGGTCGATGAGAAGAACCGCGAACGGGCGGCCGGCTCGCCGCAGTTCGTCCAACCGATCAATGAGGGCTGCGCGGTTGGCGAGTCCCGTCAACGGATCGGTCGTTGCCAGCCGTTCCAGCTCCTGTTGTGCCTGGACCTGCTCCGTCACGTCGAAGGCGATACCGACGACTCCAGCGATTTCGCCCCTCTGGTTCCGCAATGGTTCGAGGCGCACTCGGTAGTGCCGTCCGTTCGTCTCGAACTCGTACTCCTGTGGTTCACCAGCGAGTGCTCGGCGGTGCAGCCGGATCGGCAGGTAGTCGGGATCCTCGGTCCCGAAGTACTCGAACAGCGTCTGTCCCACCACCTGCCCCGGCTGCAAGCCGAGTTGCTGGAGCCCGCTCCCTTCGCTCGAGGTGAAGACGAGGTCACGATCGACTGTCCAGACGATCGCTGGGAGCTGGCGAAGCAGAGCCTGGAGACGTGCTTCGCGCTCGGCCAAGAGTCGCTCGATCGTCCTGCGCTCGTCGATTTCCTCTTGCAGTTGCTGACTGAAGAGCCGCAGGGATCGGTTGGCTTCGCTCGTTCGCCAGCCGAGTATCAATGCGACGGTCAAGAAGCAGGTGGCGAGTATCCCGAGGACCGCGATCGTCTTGGGGAACGGTGTCGCGAGCACGCTGGCTCGCTCCGGCGCGAGTTGCACGCGAACTCGGAGGATCCCGAAACCCGTTGTCCGGCTCGGCACGAGAGCAGTCTCAGCCGGTACTCCGGCCGCAGGGAGGCCGCTGGAAACGAGTGTCTCGTCGTCCAGCATCAGGGTGAGTGCTGCACCACGCGTCACGGTTGCCTGGATCGCCGGTGCGAAGAAGGTTGCTGGATCGATGACCGCGCCGAAGGTCGGATCACGGTCGTGCCAGGCGACGAGCAGGAGGGGGCGCCCATCCGGCCCATCGAGACGCGCCAAGGCAGGCGAGGCGATGTCCGGACCGAGGCGAGCGGCCGTTTGGATGAGCCTGCGGATCTCTCCCTCGCGCGTTCGCCACTCCGGGGCGACGAAGAGCGGACTCGTCGTGAACGGTGGGACTTGCCCGTACCACAGGAGTCCCGGGACACTCTGGTCATCGACACCCAGACGGAGGACACGTTCGGGTTGCAGCCGCTGCAAGCGGTTGTCGAGTAGTGTGGCAGCCTGATTGGCTGCCGCAACAGCTTCCGTCCGTGTCTGCGTCTGGAGCACGGTGGTCTGCCAGTGCTCGAGAACGATGACGGACACGATCGTCAGGAGCGAGCCGGCACCGAGCGCGGCCCACGGTACCCAACGGAGCGGTGACTGCTGCTGGCTCCGATCAGCCCGTACGGTAGCGAAGACGAGCGACCCTGCTGTGAGGACGAGCAGACCGAGCGCCCAGCGGAGCAGGGAGGAGGGTTCGAGGATCCGGAGTGCGTCGAGACGAGTGAACTGGGCGGCGAGGAGAAGCAGCGCGGTGATGCCGCCCAGTGATCCACTCATTCCGGAGAGACAGCGGAGTGGTGAGCGGTTACCGAGGGAAGGAGTCAGGAGCGCCAACCCGAAGAGAAGGTATGCAGCGGCGACAAGCGTACGCGGAAAGGATGACGAGAACAGAGACCGACCATCGAACAGGCCCGCCACCGCGACACCCGCGGCGAAGGTGGTTCCTGCGCCGAGGGGGAGGGCGAAGCGCTTCCAGTCCCGCTGCTCCGGTCTCGCAGCGTAGCCGACTGCGACGACAGCGACCGCACACGTGGCAGTGAAGAGGACGATGGGAAGCGGGAACGGAGCCGTTGCGACCAGGAGGAGACCGGTCGCTGCGCAGCCGAAGGCGATGGCTGCGGGCAACCAGCCGGCACCGTCGCGATCGGTGCTGTTGGGATCAGCCTGCTGTACCGAGCGGCTCGCGTAGCGCTGCCTACCCATCCCGCGCTTCTCCCTGCACGCCAGCCGAGCAGCCGGGGTGACCCACGAGCCGGCCGTGTCGCACAGACTCTATCACTTGTACGGCACGGAGTCATAAGGAGGCCATAGGTCTTTAGTCGGACTCGTACTCGATCTGTTCGGACAGGCAGAGGGGAGCGAGGAAGTCGCTCCCCTCACACGCTGTTCGCTCTGGCCCGCGCTCGCTAGCTGCAGCCGAGGCTGTTCCCGCAGTTCAGGCACTTGTAGCAGGAACCGTTGCGCACCGTGAGGTGCCCGCACACGTCGCAGAACGGTGCGTCACCCATCAGCTGGGACAGTTGCTCGTCCAGGGCGTCGCGGAGCACCGATGGGCGAGCAGCACCGTTGGCGGCAGCGGCGACCGTCGCCAGTGCAGCTGCGAGCTCAGCTTGTCCGTTCGCTCGTGACTGCGGCAGTTCGCTGGCAGCATGCGCTGGCTGCTCCGTTGGCTGACTCGCCCCTTCCGGCTGAGCGGTTGCGGAGGCTACCTCCGGCCGCGTCAGGTTAGCAGCGGGTGAGCGATTGCCCTGATCCTCCGGCGGCACCTGCACGAGATCGGTACGCCCGAGATACTCGTAGCCGAGGACGCGGAAGATGTAGTCGATGATCGAGGTCGCCATCTTGATGTTCGGATGACCCTCGACCATGCCCTGCGGCTCGAAGCGCTGGAAGGTGAACGTGTCGACGAATTCTTCCAGCGGCACGCCGTACTGCAGACCCTTGGAGACGGCGATCGCGAAGCAGTTCATGAGGCTCCGGAAGGCGGCACCTTCCTTCGCGACGTCGACGAAGATCTCACCGAGTGTCCCGTCCTCGTATTCACCGGTGCGCAGGTAGACCTTCTGCCCACCGATGCGTCCCTCGTAGGTGATGCCGCGACGCTTGGCTGGCAGTGGCCGTCGCCGCGGCCGCTCGACGACCACGACCTGTACCTGCTTCTCGGGCTCGCCAGCTGGCTCGGTTCCTTCGCCCTTCTTGCCCCTGTCGTCGCTCGATCGGGTCGCGAGTGGCTGGGAGAGCTTGGAGCCGTCGCGGTAGATAGCGAGTGCCTTGAGACCGAGGCGCCAGCCCTCGAAATACGCGTTGGCGACGTCCTCGACCGTCACCTCGTGCGGCATGTTGATCGTCTTCGAGATCGCTCCCGAGAGGAACGGTTGCACGGCTGCCATCATCCGAATGTGCCCCATGTAGTGGATAAAGCGCGTGCCGTGCTTCCCGCACTTGTTGGCGCAGTCGAAGACCGGCAGGTGCTCTGGCTTGAGGTGCGGTGCGCCTTCGACCGTCTGCCACCCGCAGATGACGTCGTTGGCTTCCTCGATCTGCTGCGGTGTGAAGCCGAGGGCGGTGAGCAGGTCGAAGCCAGGTTGGCTCCACTGTTCGGGTGTGAAGCCGAGACGCCGCATGGCCGCTTCACCGAGCACGTAGGGCGAGAAGGCGTGGCGGAGTTCGAAGACGCCCGGCAGTGCAGCCTCGATCCGGGCGAGGTCGTCGTCAGTGAAGCCACGCGCGCGCAGCGTCTCTCGATTGATGTGCGGTGCTCCTTCGAACGAGAGCGTGCCGAGCACGTAGCGCAAGATGTCCTCGATCTGCTCGGGGGCGTAGCCGAGTCGCTCGAGCGCTGGTGCGACCGAGCGGTTGACGATCTTGAAGTAGCCACCGCCCGCCAGCTTCTTGAACTTCACGAGCGCGAAGTCGGGCTCGATACCAGTCGTGTCGCAGTCCATCAGGAGCCCGATGGTGCCGGTCGGGGCGAGGAGCGTGGCCTGGGCGTTCCGATAGCCATAGCGCTCGCCGAGTTCGAGTGCGCGGTCCCAGGCCTGGCGTGCCGCGCGCAGGAGATCGGGTGGGCAGTGGGTCGGGTCGAGCCCCTGCGGTGCGATGTGGAGCCCCTCGTACTCCTCGGGATGCGCGTCGTAGGCCGCGCGCCGGTGGTTGCGGATGACGCGCAGCATGTGCTCGCGGTTCTCCGGGAAGGCCGGGAACGGGCCGAGGACGGCGGCCATCTCGGCCGAGGTCGCGTAGGCTTCGCCGGTCATGATCGCAGTAATGGCTGCAGCGACGGCGCGCGCCTCGTCGGAGTCATAGGGGAGTCCCATCGTCATGAGCAGGGAGCCGAGATTCGCGTAGCCCAGCCCGAGCGTCCGGAAGCGGTAACTGTTCCAGGCGATCTCGCGACTCGGATACTGGGCCATGAGGACGGTGATCTCCAGCACGATCGTCCAGAGTCGCACTGCATGCCGGAAGGCCGCGATATCGAAGCGGCCGGTCTTCGGGTCGTAGAACTTGAGCAGATTGAGCGAGGCCAGGTTGCAGGCCGTGTCGTCGAGGAACATGTATTCGGAACAATTGTGCACGACGATCCCGTTGGCGACGAAATGCTGGGTGCGCGGCTCGGTCAAATCGAAGACAGGTTGCTCTCCAAGGTATTCGAGCCCGACTACTTCATCCTCGAGTCGCTCCTGGTACACGCCCACGCGATCGTTGAGGGCTGCCAGCTTGGCGGCCTTCGGACTCTCCGGCATGAAGCCGATCTCTTGGGCGAAGCGGACGCGGGAGGAACGGCTGATCCGAAGCGAGTGCACCGGCTGGCGCTCGTACGTGCCGCCGGGCATACGGTTGAGACCGCCAAGCGAGCGATTGCGATAGAGCTTGGACTTGATACCGAACGAGAGGAGCAGCAGCTGAACCTGCTGCAGCAACGTCAGTGACGTGCTTTCGAGGGAGATGTACTGGGACTTTTCACCGTAGTCCGCGACGGTGCCGTCAGCAGTGAACAGTCCTCGCAAGAGCGCTGCTTGCGAGTCCCGGTCGAGGGTGAAGACTTCATCGGTAAAGCGCTTAGCAGCTGCACCCTGGTCAAGCACTGCGTACCGCGAAACGAGTGTGCGTACCGGCAGTGCTGATGTTCCGACCCGGAGCGTTGTGGGTGTCTCGATCACCCTCTTGGCCCGACGAGCGCGACCGTCCTCCGCTGCGGCTGTGAAGTCGTTGAGGGTGGTCGCGAGCGCTGCCGCCAGTGCTTGCTCGTCCTTGCCGACCGTGATGAAAAGGTGCCCCTGGCTTCCAGTCAGGCATCCGTCTCCTACCGCCAGCCCGATGATTTCTGCAACCGCTGGATCGAGGCTCCGCGTACCGAACCCGGCTCCGCGGAGTTGCACCCGATCGCCCGGTCGGAGTTCGATGGCGGGAACGTCTCCCCGGTTGACTGTCCAGACACGATGATCTGCGGTGAGATCCAGCGTGTAACCAGCACGGGTGTGCAGTCGATAGACTGGCTTGGTTCCGGTAGGGAACACCCGCGTCACGAGAGAGGGCTGCCCGTCACCCGCGATGATCTCGACGGTCTGACCGACGAGATCGGCAATGCGACGATAGCCCTGGGTCGTCGCGATCAGCGTGTCACCGGTCACACACGGGTTCGAGGCATTGATCCGTCCGGACGCTGGGCAGGTGTGCCAGTCGTTGATCGTGGTGTCGTACTGGATACCTGGGTCGGCGCACTGCCAGGCGGCCTCGGCGATCAGACGCCAGAGATCGCGAGCGCGGACGGTCTTGGCGATACGGCCGTCGGTCCGCCAACGCAGGTGCCACTCGCGGTCCTCGAGGACAGCCTGGATGAACTCGTCCGGGACGCGGACCGAGTTGTTCGAGTTTTGTCCCGAAACGGTCGCGTAGGCTTCACCGTTGAAGTCGGCTGAATACCCCGCGGCAACGAGCGCAGCGACCTTCTTCTCTTCTTCGGCTTTCCAGCGGATGAACTGCTCGATATCGGGATGGTCGATATCGACGACGACCATCTTGGCTGCACGCCGGGTCGTCCCGCCGCTCTTGATCGCGCCAGCAGCCCGATCGAAGACCTTGAGGAAGCTCATGAGACCGGAGGACGTTCCCCCGCCGGAGAGCGGTTCGCCTTCGGCGCGGATCTTGGAGAAGTTCGTTCCCGAGCCAGCGCCGTACTTGAAGACGCGTGCCTCGCGGAGGACGAGATCGAAGATACCGCCCGGGTTGACGAGGTCGTCCTCGACCGACTGGATGAAGCAGGCGTGCGCGGAGGGGTGCGAGTAGGCGTCCGGCGACTGGCGGAGTTCACCGGTCTCCGGGTCGACGTACCAGTGTCCCTGAGCAGGACCGGTGATGCCATAGGCCCAATAGAGCCCGGTATTGAACCATTGCGGCGAGTTCGGGGCGCCGATCTGGTGGAGCAGCATGTAGGCGAGCTCGTCCTCGAAAGCCTGCGCGTCCTCCGGTGTCGCGAAGTAGCCGTATCGCTCGCCCCAATCGCGCCAGCAGCCGACGAGGCGACGGATCACCTGCCGGACGCTCCGCTCGGGGCCGAGAACCGGATTGCCGTGCTCGTCGAGGATCGGCTGACCGTTCTCGTCGTACTGCGGCACGCCCGCTTTGCGGAAATACTTGGAGACGACGATGTCGGTCGCGACCTGCGACCAGTGTTCCGGTACCTCGGCATCGGTCATCTCGAAGACGACGGTGCCGTCCGGGTTGGTGATGCGCGACGCACGTCGCGTCCAGCGGACGCTCGCGTACGGATCCTCGCCCGGTCGCGTGTAGAAGCGCGGGATACGCAAGCCTTGTCGCCCCTCACCGGTGTTCGCTCGCTCCGTCACCATGACCGCCCCCACAATCCCTTCCTCGATGGAAGACCGGCGCAACGACGACCGGTCGAACCCCTCACCACTAGATCTTGCGTCGATCGCCGGCTTCCGGCCCAAGCTCTAGTGTAGTCGCACCCGCCGGCACTGTCCAGATGTGTCTTCCGGTCACATGTGCGACTCACTCGTTCGGAGTCGTTGCTGTACGTACAGCCTGAGAACAGTCTAGCACCGCCGAGGATGCGCTGCAAGAGGGTCGCGTACGAACGCATGAAGTCGCGGGGTCGCGCCGGAGCTGTTCGAAAGCGTCCTGCCGGAGGAGCACGGAGAACGGTTGATGCGCTGTGCCCTAGTGTCCGGTCCCTGCCATCCCGTGCAGCGAGGCCTACTGTGTCTGGTTGCCTCACTCGGCTTGGGGATCGAGCAAGCCGATCCGCAACGCGAACCGCACCAGCTCCGACCGGCGCGAGAATCCCAACTTTTGCATGACGCGGTGCCGGTAGGTTTCGACCGTTTTCGGTGAAAGGAACAGCTGATCGGCGATCTCCTGCGCGGTGTAGCCGGCTGCCGTGAGCCGCAGCACCTCGCGCTCGCGCTCGGAGAGCAATTGTGCGGGGTCCTGGACTTCGCCCGCCTGCGCGCGGTCGAGATATCGCTGCAGGAGCGTCCGTGCCGCTGCCTGGTCGATGAACACTTCACCGCGTGCGACCGTCCGGATCGCCTCGATGAGATCGGTGTGGAGGCTGGACTTGCGCACGTAACCGGATCCCCCTGCCTGTAGGACCGGCAGGAGGTACCGCTCCTCGGCGTGGACGGTCAGGATCAGGATACGCGTCGGCACGCCGAGTGCCGCGATCCGTCGCAAGGCTTCCAGCCCGTTTCCCGGCATGCTGATATCCAGCACCGCGACGTCCGGCTGGAGTTCTCGTACCAGTTCGACCGCTTCGTCAGCGCTACCGGCCTCCCCGACGACCCGAATGTCCGGTTCGCCTTCCAGCAGCGCACGGAGCCCAACCCGGACGACGGGATGGTCATCAGCGAGCAAGACGCGAATCGCTTCCGACGTCATTGTTCTCCCTCGGTTCCATCCGGGAGCTGGTCAGCGGGACGGAGCGGTACCGTGACCGCGACGCGCGTTCCGGCTCCTGGTTCCGTTTTTACCTCCAGTGTGCCATGGACCAATTGCGCGCGTTCGCGCATGCTGAAGAGCCCCACTCCGCTTCCGAGCACTTCGTTGAGATCGAAGCCCTTGCCCCGATCGGAAATACTCAGTGCCACACGGTCGGCCTCGAAGGCCAGTTCCAGCGTCGCTCGATCGGTTCCCGCATGCTTGGCGACGTTGGTGAGCGCCTCCTGGGCGATTCGGTAAAGCGCCAGCTCGATCTCGGGGGCGAGTCGCTGGCACTGTCCCCGTATCTGGACCTGGACGGTCAAGCCGAAACGCTGCCGGTATTGCATTGCCAGGCCTTCCAGTGCTGCGACCAGGCCGAGATCGTCGAGCACTGGTGGGCGGAGTTCCTGGGCAATGGCTCGAATCGACTCGAGGGCCGAACTCGTCAGGTCGATCAGCTCGCGCAGTACCGTGCCATCGGTCAGTTGCTGTCGGTCGTGCACCATCTTGAGCAGGACGAGGAGTGCGGTGAGACTCTGGGCCGGATCGTCATGCAGCTCCCGTGCGATCCGGCGCCGTTCCTCCTCCTGAGCCGTCAGTGCCCGCTGCGAGAGTTCACGGAGTCGCTCCTGATAGCCGACCAGCGTGTCCAGCATCGCGTTGAACGTCGAGGTGAGGTTGTCCAGATCCGGATCGCTGAACGTCACGGCTGGCGCACGAACGTGGAAGTTGCCGCGACGGACTTCATCCGCTGTCTGCTCCAGTACCTCGATCGGCCGGAACGCCGCGCGCAGGACGATCCAGTTGATGAGCACGGACAGGAGCGTTCCGGTAACCGCGAAGAGCGCGACGAGTTCCGGCAGGTGCTCCGTATTCCCGGTGCTCAAAAGGGTCAGTGTGGTCCCGACGATCGCTCCGACGACGACGATGAGCGAATTGGCGACCAGCACTTTGTAGAAGATCGGAAGGTGCAAGAGTCGTCGGACGACACGCGCAGGCGGTGTGCGAAAACGTGGTGTCACTGCTCGAATCCGCAACGGCTCTCAGCGACGCTTCTTCTTTTTCTTCTTGGCGTGGCGAGCTGGCGGAATCGCTGCTGGACGGGCTGGGCCTACCCCGGTCGACATCCCATCGAAACCTGGGAATCCGGCGAACGGATTGGCTCCGCCGAGCAGTCCGCGGAGACCGCCGCGGCCACGACCAGCCGCCAGCTGGCCGAGTTCGGTCATCATCCGCTGCATCTGCTTGAACTGCGAGAGTAACTGCGAAACCTCGGCCATCGTCGTTCCGCTTCCCTGGGCGATACGCCGGCGCCGGCTGTAGTTGATGATGTCCGGATTGCGCCGTTCCTCCGGAGTCATCGAGAGGATGATCGCCTCGACCCGCTTGTACTCGTCGTCGCTGATCTGCACCTGCTGCTGGCGCAGGAGCTGGCCCATACCGGGAATCATCTCGAGCAACTGGGTGAGCGGGCCCATCTTCTTCACTTGCTGGAGCTGGTGGAGGAAGTCCTCCAGGTTGAAGGTGCCGGTCAGCATCTTTTCCTGGAGCTTCTTTCCTTCTTCCTCGCTGATCTGCTGCTGTGCCTTTTCGATCAGCGAGATGACGTCCCCCATCCCGAGGATGCGCGTCGCCAAACGATCCGGGTAGAACGGCTCCAGCGCATCCACCCGCTCGCCGGTACCGATGAACTTGATCGGGACGCCGACGACCGCCCGGATGGAGAGTGCTGCGCCTCCGCGTGCATCACCATCCATCTTCGTCAGGATGAGGCCGGTGAGGTGCAGGCGGCGATGGAACTCCTGCGCCACGTTCACGGCCTCTTGCCCGGTCATCGCGTCGGCGACGAGCAGGATCTCGGTCGGGCGCACCGCTTCCTCGATCCGCTCGAGTTCCTGCATCATCGGTTCGTCGATCTGCAGCCGACCAGCCGTGTCGACGATGACCGGGTTGTAGCCCTGATCACGAGCCAGCTTGACTGCGTGCTTGACGATCTCGACCGGATCCGATTTCGCCCCCTCGTCGTAGACAGGGAGGTCGTGCTGCTGACCGAGTGTCCGCAGCTGCTCGACCGCGGCCGGCCGGTAGATGTCCGCTGCCACGAGCAGCGGGCGCCGTCCTTCCTTCCGGAGGTGGTATCCCAGCTTGGCCACCTGCGTCGTTTTCCCGGAACCCTGCAGACCGACCAGCATGATGACCGTCGGGGGCTGCGGTGCCCACTGCAGCGGGACACGCTCGTTCCCGAGCACCCGGACGAGTTCCTGGTGGACGATCGCGATGACCTGCTGGGCCGGTGTCAGCGACTTGAGGACTTCTCCACCGATCGCACGCTCTCGCACCGCGGCGATGAAGTCGCGGACGACCGTGTAGTGGACGTCCGCTTCCAGCAGCGCCCGGCGCACCTCGCGCAGCGCCTCGTCGACGTCCTGTTCCGTGAGACGCCCCTTGCGCCCGATCCGTTCGAAGACTGCCGTGAGGCGGTCAGTCAATGCTTCGAACATGCCTCATTCCTCCTCGTCCCCGAAGAACAGGGCGTCGACGTACGACTCGGGGTCGAACTCGGCGAAATCGGTCGGTTTCTCACCGGTACCCACGTAGGCGATCGGGATACCCAGCTCGCGGGCGATGGCGAAGGCGATACCGCCCTTGGCCGTTCCGTCCAGCTTGGTCAGCGCGATATCGGTGACACCGGCTGCTTCGGTGAAGACACGCGCCTGGTTGAGTCCGTTCTGACCCGTCGTCGCGTCGATCACCAGCAGCACCTCGTGCGGTGCCTCGGGCACCTGCCGCTGGATGACCCGCCGGATCTTGGCGAGCTCCGCCATGAGGTTCGTCTTGGTGTGCAGGCGGCCAGCCGTATCGATCAAGAGCACGTCGATCCCACGGTTGTGGGCAGCTTGCATTCCGTCGAACACGACGGCGCCAGGATCCGCTCCGGGTGCATGAGCGATCACTGGCACACCGAGGCGCTCGCCCCAGGTCTTGAGCTGGTCGATCGCTGCTGCCCGGAACGTATCGGCTGCCACGAGCAAGACCGACCGCCCCTGATCGAGGTGGTAGCGGGCGAGCTTGGCGATCGTCGTCGTCTTCCCGGTGCCGTTGACACCGACGACGAGCGACACGAACGGCACGCCGCGCTGGTAGATCTTGACGCGGCGATTCCGCATCGCTGCATCGAGCAGCGCGACCATCTCGTCACGCAGGGCCTCGCGTGCCTCGGCTGGATCGCGGATTTCGCCGCGACGCACGCGTTCGCGCAAGCGCTCGAGCAATGCCTCGGTCGTCGCCACGCCGAGGTCGGCCTGGATGAGCAACGCCTCGAGATCTTGGAACAGCTCTTCGTCGACGGTATTGCGCTCGAACAGTTGGACGATCTGCCGGAAGATGCCCTGGCGACTCCGCTTCAGGCCTGCTTCGAGCTGGGGAGTCGCCGGAGCACGCCGGCGGAAGAAGCGACTGAAGATCACGGTCATCTCCTCGGTCTACGGGATCCACTCCCTGGAGTGTGGCGCCGCAGCGGTCGCCACGGCGCCGGAGACAAGTATACCCGTTCGTGTTGCGTTCTCTCGGCCTTCATCGAATAGCTCGATGTGAGGATCGCCCGGTCAGAGCGAATGGATGCGCGGGAGCGTTTGGCTGTCCTCTCCCCTTCCGCCGTGACCGGATCGTTGACGAACCCAGGGTGAACCGGCACACTCGTCACGACCGACGCTTCTCAGACAGGGAGGGGACATGCATCGCGCACCGGGGGAGTATCACATTTCGGTAAAGGAACTCCCTGCGAGCGAGCGGCCACGCGAGCGCTTGCGTCAGCTCGGAGCAGACGTGCTGACGAACGCCGAACTCCTGGCGGTGATCCTGAACACCGGCACGCGCGGCGAATCGGTACTCGATCTCGCACAACGGCTCCTCGTCAGCTTCGGAGGGCTGGTCGGTCTGGCGAGAGCTGACCTCGTGACGCTGCAGCAGTTCCACGGTCTGGGCGAGGCCAAAGCCGCCAAGCTGAAAGCCGCGCTAGAACTCGGCCGTCGTCTCGCACTGGCCCAGCCGGAAGAGCGGCCAGTCGTGCGGACACCGGAAGATGTGTACACGGTCGCCGGTGCAGAGATGGCCCTGCTCGAGCAGGAACAGCTGCGCGTCGTGCTGCTCGACACGCGCAATCGCGTGCTCCGCACGGTGACGGTCGCCCAGGGGCACGTGAATGGCGCACAGGTGCGCATCGCTGAACTCTTCCGGGAGGCGATCCGAGCGAACGCGCCAGCGATCGTCCTGTTGCACAACCACCCTTCGGGAGATCCGACACCGTCGCATGCCGATATCGAGCTGACGCGGAGCGCCGTGCAGGCTGGGCAGCTGCTCGGGATCGAGGTCATCGACCATCTCGTCATCGGCCACGGGCGGTTCTGCTCGCTCCGGCGACTCGGCCTGGGCTTTCCCAACAGCTGATCGGCTCGTCCCAGAAAGGCGGAGGCTCGCGTACTGGGGCGGCACGGCAAACGGTGTGGCTTTCTGGTACCGGGCGATCTGACAGGGTCGCGCTTCCGGCAGCAGCTCAGGTGCATCCGCACGTCAGGACGCTTCAGGCTCCCGGAAGCCACCCGCGATCGATCAAGGTCTCCCGTCCGAGGTGGCCGAGCAAGATTTCGAACGCTGTCCCGGCCAGTTCGGGATGATATTCCATGCGATTGCGCTCGAAGTACTGGACGAGGTAGCGCCGGCCGTCCGTCTTGCTCACTTCTTCGAACGGCTCGCTGATCGGATACCCGAAAACGGCCGCACCGCCACGACTCCACCAATACTCCTGGAAAGGTGGCCCGAGCGTGTGCCGTGTTTCGACGAAATAGTCGATGCGCGGGTCGTCCGGTCGCTCGACCGGGCGGAACGGCGGCTCGTTCTCGCGGCCCCGCGTGCGCTCCACACCGAGGAGCCCGAGGAGGACTTCGAACGGCGTTCCCGCGTTTTCCGGATGGTGCTCGAAGCGGGCGCGCTCGAAGTACTGGACGAGATACTGGTGCCCGTCCGTTGCCGAGACTTCGACGAACGGCTCGGTGAGCGGGTAGCCGAAGCGCTCCAGCCCGCCGTTCGCTTTCCAGAAGGCATAGAAAACCTCAGGAACGTTGTGTCCGGTGACGTCGAAATAGACCATATCGGGATCGCTGCTCGGCGGTACCGGTGCAGTCGGTGGTGGCAGGGTCTGCAGCTCCTGCGGGAAGACGCCTTGCTGCTCGTAGCGGACGAACTCGCGGACGAGACTCGCGCTGAGCTTCCACTTCCGTACCGAGCGAAGGCGAATAAAACCGGTAACGGTGACCGCTTCACCGGGTGGGAGCGGCCCCGGCAAACCCCAGCGGAACGGATTCGGAATTCCGTCGTTTCCCTCGAAGTCGACGCCGACGCGGAAGGCTCCCTCCTCTTTGGGATAGCCGACGGTGTCGAAGGTTTGCCCTTCCTCGTAGATGAAACCCGGCGGCGGACCTTGCGTCGGCAACTCGATCGGTCCGACGTTCCGCACCACGGCATCGACCCGCACGAGCGTGCCGGCGTAGAGTTCGCTCGCCGGCGTGAAGGTGACGCTCACGAGTTCGGCCTTCGGTTCGAGCCGCCGCGGCTTGTTCGGGAAGACGATGGGCCCGGTACCCTTGAGCATGCCCCGGAGGACAGGGATGCGGGCGTACAGCTGGTCGCCAGGGCACTCGGTGATGTTGTAGTCGCGGTGGCCGCCGATGTTCGGGACATCGAGGAGGTCCCGGAAGGGACTGATGCCGGCGGGATCGAGATTGCCCGCCCGCGTCCGGATCAGCCGGGCCAGCGCGTCCAGTACTGACTGCGGTGGTGCGGTCGAGGTGAAGTCGCCGAGCACAGCAATACCGAGCGTGCCCGTGTTGTATCCAGCAGTATGGGCACCGACGACGTTCGGACCACCATACCGTCCCTCGTAGGCCCGCCCCTGCCAATCGACGATGAAGTTGTAGCCGATGTCGCCCCACCCGAGCGTGACTGCATGGTACGCATAGATCGCCCGGATCGTCGCAGCCGGATCGGGCGGGTCGTTCTTCGTCACGGTGTGATGAACGATCACTTTCTGGATCGGCGCGTAGCGAGGTGGCCAGATCTCCTCGCCGTTTTCGTCGAAGCGGAGCGATTCGTCCGCGCCCCATCCGGCGCGTGGCACGATCCACCCGTCGATGAGATCGGGTGTCGCGAGCCACTGGGTATCGGCCTCGAACGTTTCGACTGCCGTCACGCGCAGGGTACGAAGCTCCGGCGCCGTGCCGTCCGGCCCCGGTTCACACCGGACGAGGAGTTGTACCTGCTGACCGCGTGCGAGAACCGGTGGCGCGTACACCCACCCGTCATTCTGGCGCGGGGGCATGTGCGGATCGCTGTCGAGCGTGATCCAGTCGCTCCACGAGCCGTCATGACCGGCCAGTCGAAGTGCGATGGTCAAGAGCGAACCAGGAGGGGCCGACGCTTGCCAGCTTACCTCGACGCTCGTAAAGGGGTAGGGGAGCGGGTAGACCGGTGTGAGCAGTTGGCCAGCACGGGGAAAAGGGGCCTCGACCATCCAGGTAGTCCGTCGAATGCGGCTCGCTGCGGCACGAACTCCTCGGAACTCCGTCACCGTTGCGATGATCGCTCCACCGGCAATGCGTAAGAGTGTCCGTCGCGTCAGGCGTAACCCCCGCATCGCGTCCCCCTCGATGGTGCCCTCCTCTCCGGACTGGCACCGCCGCAATGGTACGCCCCAGGGGGTGTACGGTCAATGCGACCGTACACCCCCGATCCTCCTAGGAAAAGCATTCGGCTGGAACGGTGGTATGCTGGAGGGCTGTGGAAGGGCTCGGTCGTGGTGCGATGGCTCCGCGCTCGCTCGGCGATGCACAGCCGGCTGGCCAGGGAACTGGCGCTTCCCCTGGCACTGGCGGTGCTCCTGCTCGCGCTCGTGGCACTCTGGCTCGCTGGTCCGGCGCGAACGGAACGCGTGACGATCGCAGCGCTCCATGGTCTCTGTGCGCAACGACCGAGTCATTCGTTCTGGTTCGGTTCCTATCGTTTGCCGTTCGATGCACGGATGACCGGCATCTACGCTGGCTCGTCGTTCACACTCCTGTGGCTCGCCTGGCGTGCTGGGCGAGCGAGTGCGCCGCCGAGTGCTGGCTCGGTGGTTCTCCTGGCCAGCGGAGTTGCTGTCCTCGCGGTGGACGGCGCGAACGCGCTGGTCTGGGATCTTCGCTTGCCCACACTGTATGAGCCCCACAACACCGTCCGCTACGTGACCGGTGCTTGGACGGGAGTCGCGCTCGGTGTTCTCCTCTGGTGGGTGTTCGTCTCCACGTCCTGGATCGCGACTCGGCGAACAGCGGAGCGCGTCTTTCAGTTCGGCCGTGACCTCCCTGTCCTCGGAGCTGGGCTGGTCGCTTTCGGCTGGCTCGTCCATGTGGGGCCGGTGACGCTCTACCCGATCGTCGCGCTCGGCTTGGTCGCAGCAGCGGTGCTGACGCTCGCCTTGCTCGCCTGGCCGTTCGTTCTCCTGCTGACTGGCCGGCTGGAGCGTCTCGGGAGCTGGGGAGACGCGCCCGTTCCGGCACTCCTGTCCGGCTGTTGCGCGCTCATCGTGATGGCGCTGACGAGCAGCCTGCGCTTCGCTGCCGAGGCGGTACTCCATCTACCGCCGCTCTCGTAATGCTCGGAGAAACCGAGGAGAAGGCACGATGCCACGCGATGTACCGGTCGGAAACGGGCGGCTCTTGCTCGCCTTCGACCGCACCTATACCCTGCGCGACGTCTATTACCCGCGCGTGGGCCAGGAGAACCATACGCAAGGCCGTTCGAATCGCTTCGGTATCTGGTGCGACGGCCAATTTGACTGGCTATCCGATGACGGATGGGAACGGCAGCTGCGTTACGAGGATGGCACGCTCGTCACGGATGTCCGCCTGTGCCATCCTCGCCTCGGCCTCACTCTGGTGTGCCATGATGCGGTCGCACTGGAGCACGACCTCTGGATCCGCCAGGTACAGGTGCACGATGAGCGGGGAGCCGATCGCTGCGTCCGGCTCTTCCTGCACTTCGATGGCTATCTCTGGGGCTATGCAGACGGCGAGACGGCCTACTACGAGCCAGCGGCGCGAGCCCTCGTTCACTACAAGGGCAAGCGGTATTTCTGGTTCTCCGGCTGGGCCGGCGAGCAGCCGGGTTACCACTTCTTTGCGTGCGGCAATAAGGCGTTCCGCGGGCATGAAGGAGCCTGGCGCGATGCCGAGGACGGCGAACTGAGCGGGAATCCGATCGCTCAGGGATCGGTCGACTCGATCGGAGGATTGGAACTGGAGGTGCCTGCTCATGGGAGTGCAACGGCGACCTTCTGGATGGCTGCTGGCTTGCGTTTCGCCGACGTTTCTCGCATCCATCAGGTCGTCCTGCAGCAGGGGCCGGAGCAGTTGCTCACACGGGTCCGCCGCTACTGGCAGAGCTGGGTGCAGCCGGATCCACCGCGATTGGAGACGCTCCCGCCAGCACTCCAGCGACTGTATCGTCAGAGCTTGCTGATCCTGCGGACACAGATCGACGATGGTGGAGCGATTCTGGCAGCGAACGACTCCGACATCCTGCACTTCGGTCGCGATACCTACAGCTACGTCTGGCCGCGCGACGGCGCGCTGATCGCCAATGCGCTCCTGGAAGCGGGCTATCCAGAGCTGGCCCGTCGCTTTCTTCTCTTCATGGGAGAACTGGTCACGCAGTACGGGTTCTTCCTCCACAAGTACAACCCGGACGGATCAGCCGGTTCGAGCTGGCATCCCTGGGCAGGGCCGAACGGCGAACTTCAGTTCCCGATTCAGGAAGACAGCACAGCGCTCGTCCTCGTCACACTGTGGTCGTATTACCGGAAGACGCGTGACCTCGAACTCTTGCGGTCACTGTACAGCCCGGTCGTCGTTCCCTGTGCGCGCTTTCTCGCTTCCTACCGCGATTCGGTCACAGGGCTTCCCGCGCCCTCCTATGACCTCTGGGAAGAGCGGCGTGGTATCCATGCCTTCACGGTCGCGTCGGTCGTCGCTGGCTTGCGCGCTGCGGCCGGGCTGGCGAGCATCTTCGGCGACGATCAGTTCGCCGAGACCTGGCGGCGAGCGGCCGAGGATATCCGCGCGGCAGCGGAGCGGTTCCTCTATCGTCCGGAACTCGGCCGCTTCGTCCGCATGCTGACCGTGTCACCGAATGGTGTGGTTCATCCCGACCCGACGCTCGACGCGAGCCTGGCTGGCCTCTTTCTCTTCGATGTTTTGCCGGCTCGAGATCCACGGATGACCGCAACGATGCGCGCGATCGAGGAGCGCTTGTGGGTGAAGACGCCGATCGGCGGGGTCGCCCGCTACGAGGACGACTACTACTACCAGATGAGCCGGGACCTCGAACGGATTCCGGGAAATCCGTGGTTCATCTGCACGCTGTGGCTCGCCGACTGGTACATCGCGCGGGCGAATTCTCCGAGCGAGTTGGGCCGGGCGTTGGAACTCCTCGAGTGGGTAGCGCGACATGCGCTCCCGAGCGGCGTGCTGGCCGAGCAAGTGCATCCGGAAACGGGTGAACCGCTTTCGGTCAGCCCGCTCAGCTGGAGTCACGGGACGTACATTCACACGGTCCTGCGCTACCTCGAGCGCGAACAGCGCCTCGCGGCGGCAGGCTGGCCGGCCTTCCTGGCTCCGTGAGCAGCCTCGAGCGGAGATTCAGCGCCCGGGTGGCCAGTTACCGTACCAGTCGAACCGCTGCTCGCTGAGTCCGACCACCACGTTCTTGACCTGCGTGTACAAGTCGAGCGCATGGCGCGAGAGTTCGCGGCCGATGCCGCTCTGCTTGAAGCCGCCGAAGGGTGCCTCGGGCGGATTCACCACCGGGTAGTTGATGCTGATGTTGCCGGCCTTGATCCGTGCTGCGAGCCGGTGCGCCCGCTTGATGTCGTTCGTCCAGATCGTGGCAGCCAGCCCGTAGATCGTCGCATTGGCGATCTCGACTGCTTCGTCCTCGCTCCGGAACGGAATGACCGACAGGACGGGGCCGAACACTTCCTCCCGCGCGATCGTCATGTGGGGCTGTACTTCGTCGAAGATCGTCGGTTCGACGAAATTCCCTCGCTGGAGCGCGGGATCGTCCGGTCGCTTGCCGCCGAGCCGCAGCGTTGCCCCTTCGGACTTGGCGCGTTCGACGTAGCTCAACACCCGTTCACACTGACGGCGCGAGACGAGCGGACCGAGTTGGGTGTTTTCGTCCAGCGGGTCACCGATGCGGAGCTGGGCGGCCTTGCGGAGGAACTCGTCCATGAACCGGTCATGGATCGACTCGTGCAGCAAGAGCCGCGTGCGTGCGGTACACCGTTGGCCAGCGTTGGAAAAGATGGCGAAGAGCGAGCCGTTGACCGCCTCTTCGAGATCGGCATCGGGAAAGACGATGTTCGGTGACTTGCCACCGAGCTCGAGCGAGACCTTCTTGATCGTTCCAGCGCTCAACCGCAGGATCTCGCGACCGGTTTCCGTCTCGCCGGTGAAGGCGATCTTATCGACCAGCGGGTGTTCGCAGATGGCTGCTCCGACCTCGTTGCCCGGGCCCGTGATGACGTTGACGACTCCCTCCGGAATGCCGGCTTCGAGGCAGATCTGGCCGAGCACGAGCGCAGTGATCGGGGTATAGCTCGCTGGCTTGAGCACCACGGTGTTCCCCGCAGCGAGCGCGGGGGCGAGCTTCCAGGCGGCCATGAGGATCGGGAAGTTCCAGGGGATGATCTGCCCGCAGACACCGTACGGTTCGCGAACGGTATAGTCGAGGAGCGGGCCGTTCATCGGGATCGTCTCGCCCCAGATCTGGCCGGTAAGGTTCGCGTAGTACTCGAAGCAGTTGGCCGCTGCGAGGATATCCATGCGAGACTCGACGATGATCTTGCCGCAGTTGAGCGTTTCCAGCCGAGCTAGTTCGTCGAGCCGCTCGCGCAAGATCTCGGCGACCTTGCGGAGCCGTCGAGCACGCTCGTTCGGTGTCATGCGTCCCCACGGGCCCTCGTCGAAGGCCCGCCGGGCGGCACGGACAGCCCGGTCGACATCCTCGCGGCCAGCTTTGGCGACGTAGCCGATGACCTCGTTGGTGGCCGGATTGTAGGTCGGAAACGTCTCACCGCTCGCGGCGGGAACGAACTGCCCATCGATCAGGAGCTGGTACACCCGGATACCCGTTTCGGTTGCCATCGACGTCCTCCAGGTAGCGTGTTTTCGCCGAGCGACTTCCTTCGCATCGTCCGGTGCTGTGCCCGTTGCGTGGGGTAGCGAGCCTGTCATGCAGGAGGCGGCGTGAAGACAATCCGCCAGGGCTTGAGCTGCACGATCTCCTGGAAGACACCGGCTTCGTAGAACGGGTCGCTTTGGATCAGCTTGCGGGCTTCCTCTTCCGAATCGGCCTGGTAGATGATGAGCGCTCCGCTATCGTCCTCGAAAGGGCCGGAAGCCCAGAGTTTCCTCTGCTCGCGCAACGAAGCGAGATACTGTCGGTGGGTAGGGCGCACTTCCTGGATCTTCTCCGGGTTCCCGTAGCTGATGACCGCGGCCCACAGCATCGCGCACTCCTCTCGTCACTCGACGTCGTACTCCGCTTCACGCTCACCAGGATAATCCGGTTCGGCTGGGCTGACGAGAGCACGCGGATCACCGGTGATGACGAACGCGACGCGCTCGCAGATATTGGTTACCCGGTCAGCGATCCGCTCGAGATTGTGGGCTGCCCAGAGCAGGAGAGTCGCCCGCTCGATCGTTCGCGGGTCGCTCATCATGTAGGTGAGGAGTTCCCGGTAGACCTGGTCGTAGAGCCCGTCGACCTCGTCGTCGCGCCGCCAGATCGCGCGGCATCGCTCGAGATCCATCTCGATGAACGCGTCGAGCGCCTGCCGCAGCATATCGATCGAGATCTCGGCCATACGGGGGATGTCGATCAGCGGCTTGAGCGGTGGCCAGGCGCTCAACCGGATGGCGATCTTCGCCAGTCCCTCCGCGTAGTCGCCGATCCGCTCCAGCTCGCTGATGATGAACAAGGTCGCTGCGATGATGCGGAGATCGGTCGCCATCGGCTGCTGGGTCGCGATGAGGAGGAGCGCTCGTTCCTCGAGCGCATAACTCCGCTCGTCGATCTCGCGGTCGTGGTCGATCACGTTCTGGGCCAGAGCGACGTCGTACCGCTTGAGCGCTTCCACCGCACGCTCGACAGCTTTC
This sequence comes from Thermomicrobium sp. 4228-Ro, assembly GCF_026241205.1. Taxonomy (NCBI): domain Bacteria; kingdom Pseudomonadati; phylum Thermomicrobiota; class Thermomicrobia; order Thermomicrobiales; family Thermomicrobiaceae; genus Thermomicrobium; species Thermomicrobium sp. 4228-Ro. The sequence goes on along the minus strand of NZ_JAPFQM010000001.1, from coordinate 1,065,441 downwards.
TCGACCATACTGCCCAGGTTCAGGACATCCTGGCGGAGCAGCTGGAGATCGCGTTCGAACTCTGCGCGGGCTCTGATCGCCATGGCCTCGCCTCACCTTCGTCAAGGTACACGAACCGGAAGCGCGCGTGGGTCTCGAGGAGACACCGAGTGAGAGAAGTGTACCGGAACGAGATCCGTATTCCTAGCCGATCTTGCCGGTAATGTAATCTTCCGTTTCCTTCCGCTTCGGATTGGTGAAGATGCGCTGTGCCGTGTCGAACTCGATCAGACGACCGGTTCGTTCCTCCCCGGCGAGCAAAAAGGCGACGTAATCGGCGATGCGGGCTGCTTGCTGCATGTTGTGCGTGACGATGACGATCGTGTACCGCTGCTTGAGTTCCCAGATGAGTTCCTCGATCCGGTAGGTTGCGATCGGGTCGAGCGCGCTGGTCGGCTCGTCCATCAGGAGGACGAGTGGCTCGACCGCCAGTGCCCGGGCGATGCAGAGGCGCTGCTGCTGTCCGCCGGAAAGCGATCCGCCAGGTGCCTTGAGCTTGTCTTTTACCTCGTCCCAGAGCGCCGCGGCTCGCAGGCTCCGCTCGACGATTTGGTCTGCTTCGGCTCGTGAAAGGCGCGGACGATGCAGCCGCACGCCAGCCAGGACGTTGTCGTAGATCGACAACGTCGGGAACGGATTCGGCTTCTGGAACACCATTCCCACGAGCTGCCGCACGCGGGCCGGGTCGATCCCTGGCTGGTAGATGTCGATCCCCTCCAGACGGACACTGCCGGTCACCCGTGCGCCCGGAGTCAGTTCGTGCAACCGGTTCAGGCAGCGGATGAACGTCGATTTCCCGCAACCGGATGGCCCGATGATTGCCGTCACTGCACCAGGATGAATGGGGAGCGTGATGTCGTCGAGTGCCTGGAAGCGCCCGTAGAAGGCCGAGAGGTGCTCCACCTCCATGCTGGCGGCGTTGACTGCTGCAGCCGTTTCCCGCGCCGCACCTGCCCGGGCTGCCTGCGCGTTCGTCAGGGTCGTGATCGGGTCGGACATCGGGGCCTCCGTCGCTTCCGGTTCAGCCGATGCGGCCAGTGATGTAGTCCTCTGTCCGTCGGTCACGTGGCCGCAGGAACAGCTCACGGGTGGGCGCATACTCGATGAGTTCGCCCGTGCGATCCTCGCCGGCCAGCATGAAAGCCGTGTAGTGCGAGACGCGGGAAGCTTGCTGCATATTGTGCGTCACGATGACGATCGTGTACGTATCGGCGAGCTCGAGCATGAGGTCTTCGATCCGCATCGTGGCGACTGGATCGAGCGCTGAACACGGTTCGTCCATCAGGAGTATCTCCGGTTCCAGCGCGATCGCACGGGCAATGCACAGACGCTGTTGCTGCCCGCCTGACAGGGCGAGCGCGCTCTGGTTCAGCTTGTCCTTCACCTCGTCCCAGAGCGCTGCCTTGCGGAGCGCTTCCTCGACGCGGGCCGCGAGGTCGCCACGATACCCGTTGATGCGGAGGCCGAACGCGACATTCTCGAAAATGCTCTTCGGAAAGGGGTTCGGCTTCTGGAAGATCATCCCGATATGCCGACGCACCCAGACCGGGTCGGTCGACGGCGCATAGAGTTCGATGTCGCCCCACCTGACGGAGCCTTCGACACGGGCTTCCAGTGTGAGGTCGTGCATCCGGTTGAGCGCTCGCAGCAGCGTACTCTTGCCGCAACCGGAGGGGCCGATGATCGCGGTAATACGGCGAGCTGGGATCGTGAACGTGACGTCGCGGATCGCCTGGTGACGGCCGTACCAGACGCTCAACCGCTCGATCCGGAGCGCAGCTGGCTCGCGTGGCCGCACGATGTAGCGCTGGGCCTGTTCGGTGACGGTCATCGGTGCACTCCTCGTCAGTACCGGATACGGCGTTGCAAGCGAGCACGCAGAACGATCGCCAGGCCGTTGAACACCAGCAGGACAACGAGCAACACGATGATCCCACCCGCTGCCCGTTCGTGGAAGGCCGGTTGCGGACGCGAGATCCAGTTGAAGATCTGGATCGGGAGAACCGTGAACGGATCGAAGATGCTCTTGGGCGTGAAGGCGACGTAGGTGAGCGCGCCGATCGTGATGAGCGGTGCCGTCTCGCCGATCGCGCGGGCCAGGGCCAGGATCGTCCCGGTGAGGATGCCGGGTAAGGCGGCCGGCAGTACGAAGTGTCGCACCGTCTGCCACCGTGACGCACCGAGCGCGAGTCCGGCCTCGCGAATGGACGGCGGGACAGCGCGCAGTGCTTCGCGCGCGGCGATGATGATGATCGGGAGGACGAGCAGGCTCAAGGTCAATGCGCCAGCGATGAGACTACGGCCGAGCATGAACGTGCGCACGAACACGCCGAGGCCGAGGAGACCGTACACGATCGATGGGACAGCTGCGAGATTCGAGATATTGACCTCGATGATGGCGGTCAGCCGGTTCTTCGGCGCGAACTCTTCCAGATAGAGCGCTGCGGCGAGGCCCAGTGGAAACGCCATGATCGCGACCAGCACGAGGAGGTACAGCGTTCCGACCAGTGCTGATCGGATACCAGCTTGTTCGGGGCGTCGCGAGGGGAAGCTGGTCAGGAAGTCCCACGAGAGGACATGCCAGCCGTCGCGGACGACATCGGCGATGAGAACGGCCAGCGCCGTCAGGCCGATCACGATCGCCGCAGCACTGAGGATGCCGAAGAGCGTCCCCAATCGCCTGCGGAGGGCGAGTCGCGGTTCGAATTCGCGGTCGATCGAGCGTTCGGCAGTCACTCGTAGACCTCCCGGAATCGCTGGAGGAAGCGGTAGCTCAAGAGATTCAAGGCCATGGTGATCACGAAGAGCGTCGTACCGACAGCGAAGATCGTCTGGTATTCCAGCGTGCCGTGTGGGGTATCGCCGAGGCTGACCTGGACGATATAGGCCGTCATCGTCTCCATCGCGACCAGCGGGTTCAGCGTGAAGCGCGGGACCTGCCCCGCTGCGATCGCCACGATCATCGTCTCGCCGATCGCTCGCGAGACGGCGAGGATGAAAGCAGCGACGATACCGGAAAGCGACGACGGCACCACGACCCGCCAGACGACCTCGAGCTTGGTCGCTCCCAGTGCGTAGGCACCTTCCCGCAAGCTCTGCGGGACGGCACGCATCGCGTCCTCCGAGAGGGAGGCGACGAGCGGAAGGATCATGATACCCATCACCAGGCCGGCGGAGAGGGCATTGAAGACCTCGAGCTGGGGAATGAACCGCTTCAAGAGCGGCGTGACGAAGAGGAGTGCGAAGTAGCCGTAGACCACCGTCGGAACGCCAGCCAGGATCTCGAGAATCGGCTTGACGATCGCTCCCAGCCGGGGCGATGCGTATTCGGAGAGCCCGATCGCCGCGAGGAGGCCTAATGGGAGGGCAACGAGCATCGCGATCGCCGAGACGACGAGCGTCGCCGTGAGGAGCGGCCAGATGCCGAAGTGCTTCTCAGTGAACAGCGGTGTCCACTGGGTGTCGGTCAAAAAGTCAACGATCGACACCCGCTGGAAGAAGTGGAACGTCTCGATCGCCAGCGTATAGATGATGCCGAGCGTGGTTCCGATCGACACCAGCGCGGCGAGGAACAGCACAGCGAGAACGATCGACTCGCGAACCTGGCGGATGCGGTCGATCCGCTGCGTTCCGGTCAGGACACGTTCCACCCAGGCTCGCCGGTCGATCGGCGTTGGCATCGTTACTGGAGTCGGCTCGGTCGTCACCGTTTCACCCCACGGGGTAGCGATCGGTGCGAGGAGGAGACAACGGCTCGTCTCCTCCTCGCGGATTGTACTCGCCTTTGTGCCTGACTCGAAAGCTATTCCTCACGCTTGAGAACGTCCTCGATCGAAACGCCGACCTCGACCCCCTTGAAGACCGATCCGGTCTTCCGTGCTCGGAAGCGTTCCAGCGCGAGCTGGTACGCCTCGTCCGGTAGCGGAATGTAGCCGACTTCCTGCGAGAGCGTAGCCGCGTTTTGAAGGTAGAACTCGACGAAGGCTTCGATCTCCGGCCGATCGGCCTGGTCGCGTGCCACATAGATGAAGAGTGGGCGGGAGAGCGGTTGGTACTGTCCCGTCTTGACCGTCTCGAGGTTCGGCTCGACCGGTTGACCCGTCTTGGGATTGACGATGGGAACGATCTTGACGCGGCCACTATTCTCGATCGCGTAGGCCAGCCCGAAGTATCCGAGCGCGTACTTGTCTCCACTCACTCCTTGGACGAGGACATTGTCGTCCTCGGATGCTGTGTAGTCGCCGCGACTGGCTCCCGACTTGCCGTTGATCGCCTCGGTGAAGTAGTCGAACGTGCCCGAGTCGGTACCGGCTCCATAAAGGTTGAGCGGTGCATCGGGCCAGTTCGGTCGCACCTGGTTCCAACGGGTGATCACCCCTTGCGATTCCGGTTTCCAGATCAGGTTGAGTTCCTCGACGGTCAGGTGGTCGACCCAATCGTTCTGCGGGTTGACGACGACTGCCAAGCCGTCGAAGGCGACCGGCAACTCGATGAACTCGCGTCCGTTTTGCTCACAGGCCTGTAGCTCCGAGTCCTTGATCGCGCGCGAGGCATCGGAAATGTCGGTTTCTTTGTTGCAGAACTTCTTGAAACCGCCGCCGGTACCGGATATACCGACAGTCACTTTGACATTCCGGTACTGCTTTTGAAACTCTTCGGCGACGGCTTCCGAAATCGGGAAAACCGTGCTCGATCCATCGATGGCGATCGTGCCGCTGAGATCCGCAGCCGGCTTTGTCGGCGTCGCAACTGTCGGCTTCGCTGGCGTGGCGCCACTTACCGGTGTCTGGCCCTCCGAGGTCATCGCTGGCGTGGGGGTCGCGCTACTGCCCGCGCAGGCGGCGATCAGCGCACTCGCTGCGGGGACAGCCAGCCCGAAGGCTGCGAGCCGGGCGAGCAGTTCTCGTCTAGTGAGTGCCTGTGTCATCGTTCGATCCCTCCTCGATCACCATCTCGTCGACCGTGAATTCCGGTACGAATCGGTAGCCGATTCCGTGAACCGTGCGAATCAGGCGCGATCCATCCTCCTCCCCTCCCAGTGCCTCGCGGATCCGGTGAATGTGGACGTCGACGTTGCGCAGATCGACGATATCCTGTCCCCATACCAGATCGAGTAACTCCTGCCGGGTGCAGACGCGACCGGCGCGCTCGACCAGTGCGGCGAGCAAGGCGAATTCGCGCGGGGCGAGCCGGATCTCGCGCCCACGAAAGACCACCCGATGCTCGTCGCGAAAGATGACGAGGTTGCCTGCCGTCAGTACCGTACCCGGTGGTGTCTCGCCGGAGCGGCGGAGCAGCGCCTCGATACGCGCGAACAGCTCCCGTGTCCGGAACGGCTTCGTGACGTAATCGTCCGCGCCAGCCTGGAAGAGCGCGACGATATCGTCTTCGCTGTCGCGGGCTGTCAGGACGAGGATCGGCGCATTCGACCACTTGCGGATGAGTCGGCAGACGTCGCGGCCGTCGATACCCGGCAGCATGAGGTCGAGGACGATCACGTCTGGTCGAACTGTGCGGGCGAGCATGATGGCCTGTCGGCCTTCCTGTGCCGACCAGACGCTGTACCCTCGCTGCTGCAGGCTATAGGTGAGGATCTGCACCAGCGTGGGATCATCTTCGACGACGAGAACTCGACGTTGTTTCGGTACTGCCTGTTCGGTCATCGCGCTCGACTCGACCGCTCGCTGCACGACACGGCCTCCGTTGCTCTCTGCGAGCAGTGTAGTCCGCGGAGTTTAAGCGGAGATTCCCAGAACCTTAACGCTCGATGAACGGCGGTGGAACGAGCCGGCTGACCGTCCGGACGATCTCACGCACCGATACAGGGCGCTGGAGAATCCGCACTGCTCGGTTCCGGATCCGTTCGGGTAAGGGCCGCAGGGGGCTCGTGATGAGGACGAGCGGTGCCTCGGGTGACTGCGCCAGGAGCTCGGTGACGTGCGGAAGGGGCGAGCCGTCACGACTCAGATCGATGAGGAAGAGGGTCGGTTGGAATCCCCAGTGGGCGAGCGCACGCGCTGCGTCGCTGGGGTTCTCGAAAACGAGAACCTCGTAGCCGAGTTCCTCGAGCTCGGCACGGAGATACGAGCGTGTCGGCCATTCGGGCTCGATCACCACGATGAGTGGCAGAGTACGCACAGCGCTTCCTGCTCGGACTGCAGAAGTCCCTCACGAATGGACGAGCAGCCGCCTGTTGCGCAACAGGCGGCTGCTCGGTGATCCGCCGGAGCCAGACTCCGGGTTCAGGCTCGACTGCCCTCCGGATCGCGAATCAGCATCGCCTCGCGTTGTTCCTGGCACTGCCAGCACCGATGCGGACCAGGCGTTTGCCGGCAACGCTCGATCGCCTCCGGTGTGTTGAGTGCATACCCGAGGGCGCATCGCATGACCGTCACTCGCTTGCGACCTCGCTTCGGCTGGTAGGTCAGCTTCTTCAACATCGGGCATCCGAGCCAGAGCTGTTCCTCGGAATCGGCGTCCGGCGCAGGCTGGAACAGTTCTGTAACTCGCATCGCGCCGGTCACCTCGCGTTCGACCCGGTTCGACCGGGTACGGTTCCAGGGAATCACGGCAGCAGTGCCCTGCTGACTGCCCCTGGATCTGCTGCCAGTATACCCTGCCAGGCGGGGTCGTCGTTCAGTCGTCGGACGATGGGAGATGCAACTTGGCAGCCAAGACCGGGCTACGGAACTCGCTCGCGAGCATGTCCATGATCACGACGTCGTCGCGGTGCGGCCCGATCTTGGTCGCTTGCCGCAGGCGACCGACTTCGCGAAACCCGACTCGATCGTAAACCGCCCGCGCCCGCTCGTTGGATGCGTAGTAGCGGAGCCAGATGTGGTGCAGTCCGAGCACGGTGAAGCCGAAGTCGAGGAGCAGTTGCAGTGCCTCGGTTGCGTATCCTCGGCCCCAGACGCTCCGCTCGCCGATGACGATGCCGACTTCAGCGGTGCCGACGGCGAAGTCGATGCCGAAGAGTTCCGCGTTTCCGACCGGACGGTCGTCGGGCCGTTCGTAGATCGTGAAGACGCGTCGGGTCGGATCCCGCCGTGCCTGCTCGAACCATTCGATCTCGTCTTCGACAGTAAACGGGACCCGCCAATGCGCAGTGAGCGTCCGAGAGACTTCCAAGTCGTTCATCCAGCGTTGGTAAACGGGTGCGAGCTCGCGGCGAATCGGGCCGAGGTAGACGCGCTGTCCCGGCACGATTACCTGGAGATGGACGAACTCATCGTGTGCGCTCATCGGTCTCCCCACCTCCCGTGCGAACTGGTACCCTGGACTGGACGAACTGTCGGCATCCGGGTGCAGCGATGTATGTCGTCGGAACCTCCGGTTGGTCGTATCAGCACTGGCGTGGGCGCTTCTATCCCCCGGATCTCTCCCGGTGGGAATGGTTTCCGTTCTATATCCGCGAGTTTGCCACAGTCGAACTGAACGTCACCTTCTATCGGCTTCCCTCGCGGAAGCGTTTCGAGGAATGGGCACGAGTCGCTGCCCAGCGTCCCGGCTTCGTCTTCGCGGTGAAGGCGCCGCGGACGATCACGCACGTGCGCCGGCTGGTCGATGCTGCAAACGAGCTCCAGCAGTTTCTCCAGGCGATCGACGGCCTCGGCACAGCGCTCGGCCCGCTCCTCTTCCAACTGCCGCCAGGGTTGCGCTGTGACCTCGCTCGGCTGCAGGCGTTCCTCGCACTGCTTCCGGCTGGCCACCCGTTCGCGTTCGAATTCCGGCATCCGAGCTGGTTCGTCCCGGCGGTCAGCGACCTGATCGCTGGCGCGGGGGGTACGGTCGTGCTCGCGTACGGTGGAGGACACCCGACACCGGGCGATTTCGTCCCTCCTGGCCCGCTCTGTTACGTACGGGTACACAGCGGTCTCTTCGATATCGGGTTGACTGACGACGAGATCGAGCGACTGGCGAGTCGCCTCGCGGAGTGGGCCGATCGCCCGGGCTACGTCTACTTCAACAATGACGCCTTCGCACACGCCGTCGCCGATGCGCGCCGCCTCCGCGAGGCGCTCGCCCGATCCGGCGTTGCGGTCATGTGAGCAAGGAGAAATCGATGGGGAAGGTCGTCCCGTACGGGTCGCTGGCATCGCTCGGTGCGCAGCTTCGCGAGACCGGCAAGCGCATCGTCCTCACCAACGGCCACTTCGATCTCCTGCATATCGGTCATGTCCGGTATCTCCAGGCTGCCCGGCAGCTGGGTGATGTGCTGATCGTCGCGGTGAATGACGACGCCTCGACGCGGCGCAGGAAGGGACCGGCTCGTCCGCTCGTGCCTGCAGCGGAACGGGTCGAACTGGTCGCTGCCTTGGCCTGCGTCGACTATGCGACGATCTTTCCCGGCGACACCGCGGAAGAGGTCATCCGAATCGTCCGCCCGCACGTCTACGTCAAAGGCGGCGATTATGGCTTGACGCCCGAAGACCTCGCTCGTGGCAAGCAGCCGCTGCCGGAGGCTCCGGTCGTCCGCGCGCTCGGTGGCGACGTGGTCTTGCTCCCGCTCGTGCCGGAGCATTCGACGACAGCCCTCGTCCGCCGGATCCTCACGGCATACGGCTGCGCTGAGCACCTGCAGCCTCCAGGCGAGGCTGAGCGGTGAGCCCAGCGACAGTCCAGCAGCGACGCCTGTTCTCGCGCTGTGGAACTGTGTCACCACCCTCACGAGCTGCGTGCTGCGCCCGCCGTCCGCCGGATCGCTCGACCCAGTACACTCCTCCTGGTCTCGCGGCGGTGGAGGGGCAGGGCGAGGTGGCGGCGAGCGAGTCCAGTCCGGTTCGGGTCGAGCCGAGTGGTGAAGCGGCAGCGCGGAGCGAGCGGGCGCAGGTCGCTCGTGCCGCGGGTGTTCTCATGCTCGGTGTCGTGCTCAGCCGGGTACTGGGTCTCGCTCGGGAGCAAGTGACGTCCTACTTCTGGGGTACGACCGACGCTGTCGCTGCGTTCACCATCGCCGACAACGTCCACACCATGCTGTTCGACCTCGTCATCAGCGGGATGCTGCAAGCCGCGCTGGTTCCTGTCCTCAGCGCCTATGCGACGCCGGAGCGCCGCGAGGAGTTCCGGCGGATCGTCGGTGCGTTGCTCGTCTGGGTGGTACTGGTCGTCGGGGCGACGGTCGTGGTGGTCGCCGTCGCGGCTCCCTGGGTCGTGCTCGCGCTGACCGCGCTCGGCGGTGGTGAAGCGGCGCGCGGCCCCGAGACGTTTCGCCTCACGATCCGGCTCGTCCGGCTCATCGTCCCGGCCGTGCTCTTGCTCGCCTTTTCGACCGTACTCATGGGAGCGCTCTATGCCCTGCAACGCTTCACCCAGCCATCCCTCGCCCTCAGCGTCCGCAATGCTGCCATCGTCGCCTGCGCGCTCGCATTCGGTCACACGCTCGGTGTCGCGAGTCTCGTCGTCGGTGTCCTGCTGGGAGCGTTCGGTCTCGCCGTGCTGCAGCTCTGGGGGTTGCGCGACTGTCTTCCGAAGCCGAACCTCCAGCTCTGGCACCCGGCGATCCGCCGTATCTTCGCGCTGTATCTTCCGATTTTCCTTGGCCTGTTCGCGAACACCGTGGCACTCACGATCGACCGCAACCTGGCATGGGGTGTCGATCCCCACGCGCTCGGCGCGATGCGCTATGCGACCGCGCTCAACCAGATGATCCTCGGACTGGTCGCAGCGGCGACATCGCTGGCGGCCTTGCCGACACTTTCCCGTCACGCAGCGCTCGGTGACGAACCGGCTTACCAGCGCACGCTCGCGCTCGGCCTGAAGTTCGTGTCGCTGCTCATCTTTCCTGCGACGTTCGGGATGGCGGCGCTCGGCTGGCCGATCGTGACGCTCCTCTTCTACCACGGTGCGACCGACCTGGAGGGAGCGCGCGCGATCTGGATCGCGCTGCTCGGGTATCTGCCAGGGACGTTGTTCGCCGCCTTCGATCAGGTGCTGATCTTCGCCGCCTACGCGCGGCAGAACACGCGCACGCCGGTGCTGGTGGGTGTGCTCTCCGTCGGTGTCTACTTCCTCGTCGCGCTCGCACTAGTTCGTCCGCTCGGCATGCTCGGGCTCGTGCTCGGGAACACTGCGCAGTTCATCGGGCACGCACTCGTCATGTGGTGGGTCTTGCGACGCTGGCTCGGCCGGGTCGGTGACGGAACGGTCGGGCGGACGTTGCGAGCCTGTGCGCTCGCCGCGCTGGTCATGGCGCTGGTCGTCGGCGGATTCGCGCTGCTCGTTGGCTCGTGGCGCCCGCCCGAGACGAGCGGCCTGCTATGGCGGATCGTACTCGTCGCTGGTGGGGTTGGCATCGGTGCCGTCTCCTACGCGTTGCTGATGCAGCTGTTGCGCGTGGACGAGTTCACGGCATTGACGCGTCTGCTCCGCGCGCGCCTCACCGGTTGACAATGGAGTGGCGAGCCGTTTCTCTATCCCGCGAAGATGACGTTTGGGGCCGGATGCCGGGTGGGCGTCTCCCCCTGGCCATTCGTCTTTTGAGCAGGAAGGGGTATCGATGATGCCGTATGACCTCATCGTCCGCAATGGCCGTCTCCGCGATGGACGCCTGGTCGATCTGGGTGTCGCTGACGGGCGGATCGTCGCGATCGAGTCGCGGATCGAGGGCGAGGCACCGGAAACGATCGATGCGGCCGGGAGGCTCGTCTCGCCGCCCCTCGTCGAACCGCACTGCCACCTCGACGCTGCCCTGACCGAAGGGCTGGCGGGCCATAACCAGACCGGCACCCTCCTCGAAGGGATCCAGCGCTGGGCGCAGACGAAGCCGCAGCTCACGGTCGAGGCGGTGAAGGAGCGAGCCAGGCGAACGATCGAATGGTACGCGAGCCAGGGTGCCCTGGTTATCCGCAGTCACGTCGATGTCTGCGATCCGAACTTCGTCGGCCTGCGTGCCTTGCTCGAGGTACGGGAAGCGATGCGCGACCTCGTCGATCTCCAGCTCGTCGCCTTCCCGCAGGAGGGGATTCTCTCCTATCCGCGCGGAGCCGAACTGCTCGAAGAGGCCCTGCGCATGGGGTGCGACGTCGTCGGTGCGATCCCGCACTACGAGACGACGCGCGAGATGGGGGTCGAGTCGCTCCGGATCGCGTTCGATCTCGCCGAGCGCTACGACCGGCCGCTCGATGCCCACTGCGACGAGACGGACGACGACCAATCGCGCTTCGTCGAGGTGATGGCGGCCGAGACGATCCGTCGTGGCATGCACGGGCGGGTGGTCGCCAGCCATACGACAGCGATGGGCTCGTACAACAATGCGTACGCGTTCAAGCTCTTCGGCTGGCTCAAGCGTGCCGACCTCAGCATCATCGCCAATCCGCCGGACAACTCGATCCTCCAGGGGCGGTTCGATACCTATCCGAAGCGCCGCGGCCTGACGCGTGTCAAGGAACTCCTCGAGTACGGGATCAACGTCGCGTTCGGGCACGATTCGGTGATGGATCCCTGGTATCCGCTCGGTACCGGCAACATGCTCCATGCAGCCTGGTTGGGGCTCCACATGGCGCAGCTCTCAGGGTACGAGGAGATCCCGCTGGTCTGGGACCTCGTCACGACGAACGCGGCGCGGGCGCTCGGCATCCTCGATCGGTACGGTATCGAGGTCGGGAAACCGGCCGACTTCGTCATCTTCGACGCGGCGACCGAGCGAGACGCGCTGCGCATGCTCGCCCCGGCCCTCTGGTGCGTCAAGCGCGGGAGGGTCGTCAGTCGGACGAGTGCACCGCGGGTGGAGGTCCGCCGCGGGAACGACTTCGTCGGCATCCGCTACGAGCGCCCCGGTGAGGGCTTGAGCGACCGGTGAGCGCGCGGGCGCCCGCCGCCCTCCTCGAGCTGGCTGTGCCTCACTCTGTCGCCCGGAAGGAAGGCGGACTTCAGCACGGTACGTCCGCCTGCGTTACAGTCGAGTTCGCGAACGATCGTCCAGCGACAGGGGCGCGACATGACACGAGAGATCCTCGTACGACACCGCGGTGCCGCAGGCGCGGGCATCGAACGGCGGTGCCATGACGCCCGGTCACACAGCCCTCACCTCCGCCGCTGACGCGGCACCCCTGGCCGTTTCTCCTGTAGGGGCGAGACGTGCCTCGCCCGTCCGCGCCGCAAGGCGCGGCACCATGTTGCGGTTCCCGGGCCTGACGGCCCGGCTGGGTCACGCACGCGTGACTCCCACAGGGGATGGTGGTAGTCGATCGGGGGCGGGTGGCCAATCGCTGGGCGATCGTCGGCGACCGAAGGCGCTTGGTCGATGCGACGCACGCGTCGCCCCTCTTCACCGTCGATGATTATCACCGCATGGCCGAGGCAGGGATTCTCGGCACGGATGACCGGGTCGAGCTGATCGAGGGGGAAGTCGTCGAGATGAGCCCGATCGGCCGGCGGCACCAAGCGTGTCTCGACAGGATGACGGCGCTCTTCTCGACCCGTTTGGCTGGGCGCGCGATCGTCCGGATCCAGGGGCCGGTGCGGCTGAGTCACGTTTCCGAACCGCAGCCGGATCTCGTGCTCTCGCGTCCCCGGGCGGACTCCGCTGCCTCCGTCGATGCCCGACCCGAGGCTGTGCTCTTGCTCGTCGAGGTGACGGGCGCCTCCGTGACGTACGACCACGAGGTCGAAGCGCCGTGGTTCGCGCCGGCAGCTGTCGCTGAGTACTGGATCCTCGACCTCCGGCACGACCGTCTGCTCGTCTTGGGCGACCCGGATCCCGGAGCAGGGCGCTACGCCCGTGTCGACCAGCTGGCGCGTGACGAGCGCATCGCGCCCTTGGCCTTCCCTGACGTCGAGATCCGCGTCGCTGATCTCCTCGCCTGAACGACTGTGTTGCTGCGCGCCGCAGATCAGGTAGGGAAGAGCAACCCCGGCAGCACCCGGATGTGGGTGCTGCCGGGCGGGTGGTCGGAGTACCGGTCAGACCTGCTTGGCCTTTTGGAGAGCGCGCCAGATCTTCTCCGGGGTCATGGGGATGTCGATGTGCTCGATCCCGAAGGGAGCCAGGGCGTCCATGACAGCATTGGCGATAGTCGGGGTCGAGCCGATCGTGGCTGCCTCGCCGATCCCCTTGGCGCCGAGCGGGTTGAGCGGGCTCGGTGTCACCGTCTCGTCAGTGACGAAGTCGATGAGCATCGAAGCCTTGGGGATCGCGTAGTCCATGAGGGTGCCGGTGAGGAGCTGGCCGGTCTCGTCGTAGCGGACCTCTTCCCACAGGGCCTGAGCGATCCCCTGGGCGAGGCCGCCGTGGACCTGGCCCTCGACGAGGAGGGGGTTGATGCGGGGCCCGCAGTCGTCGACCGAGTAGTAGGCGAGGAGCTTGACCGCACCGGTGTCGGGGAAGACCTCGACCACCGCCACGTGGGTGCCGAACGGGAAGACCTCGTCGGGCGGTGCGAAGAAGTCGGTCGCGACCAGGCCCGGTTCCATGCCTTCGGGAACATTCCCGGCGTAGGCCGCTTCTGCGATCTGGGCCAGGGTGACGGCGCGGTCGGGGGCGCCCTTGACGCGCCACTTGCCGTCGGCGAACTCGACATCTTCTGCTGCTGCCTCGAGGAGGTGTGCAGCGATCTGCCGAGCCTTCTCCTTGATGTGCTCGAGAGCGATCATCACGGCCCCACCGCCGACGACCAGGCTCCGGCTCCCCATCGTGCCGTGCCCTTCCGGCACGCTCTGCGTGTCGCCGTGGAGGACGACGATCTGGTCGAAGTCGGCACCGAGGTGCTCGGCGACGAGCTGGGCGAGTGCGGTCTCGAGTCCTTGTCCATGCGGTGAGGTTCCGGTGTAGACGGTGACTGCTCCGCTCGGCTCGACCCGGACGACGGCGCTCTCGTAGGGGCCGAAACCGCAGATTTCGACATAACTAGCGAGGCCGATGCCGATGTAGCGACCCTGTTGGCGGAGTTCCTGCTGCTTCTGCCGCCACTCGGAATAGCGGGAGACCTCGAGCGCCTTGTCGAGCGCCTTCTCGTACTCGCCGGTGTCGTATTTCTCACCGGCTGCAGTGGTGTAGGGGAACTTGTCAGGCGGGATGTAGTTGATGCGCCGGACTTCGGCCGGGTCCTTCCCCAGTCGGCGGGCCAAGAGGTCCATCATCCGCTCGATGTAGTAGGCAGCTTCCGGCCGGCCCGCGCCGCGGTAGGCACCGACTGCCATCGTATTCGTATAGACGCCGTAGGCTTCGATATCGACAGCCGGAATGTCGTAGCAGCCACAGGACATGAGCCCGGTCGTCGAGGGGAGATAGAGACCGCGGGGGTACGCGCCGAGGTTCTGCACGATCCGCGCACGGAGTCCGAGAAGGCGGCCGTTCGCATCGGCTGCCAGTTCATAGTCGACCACCTGATCGCGTCCGTGGTTGGTGGCCATCAGGTGCTCGGCGCGCGTCTCGACCCATTTGACTGGCCGGTGGAGTTTGAGGGCGAGTGCAGCGAGGATGAAGTCCTCCTGGTACGCGCCGATCTTGACGCCGAAGCCACCGCCGACCTCCGGTGCGATGATCCGCACCTGGCCGTGCGCCAGACCGAGAGCGGCCGCCAGCGCATTGCGGTTCCAGTGCGGCGCCTGCGTCGAGCTCCAGACGGTGACACCACGGGTCAACGGGTCGGGGGCGGCGACGATCGCCCGCGGCTCCATCGGGATCCCAGCGAGTCGCTGCTGGCGGAAGCGCTGCTCGACCACCACGTGTGCCTGGGCGAACGCGGACTCGACGTCACCGTGCTTGCGTTCCCAGCGTTCACCGATGTTGTTCGGGATGTCGGGGTAGAGCTGGGGAGCGCCTTCCCGCATCGCCTCTTCGGGGTCGATGACAGCCGGCAGCGGCTCGTAGTCGACAGTCACGGCTTCCGCTGCGTCGCGGGCAGTCGCTGCTGAGGTCGCCACGACCACCGCGATCGGTTGGCCGACGTAGAGTGTCCGATCGACGGCGATCGGCTCTTCCGGCGGCACCGGGATGCCCTCTGGCTTCTGCTCCTCCGGATGCGGTGCCTCGCCCGGTACGAGTTCCGGCTTCCCCTTCAACTGTGCAGCCAGATCGGGACCGGTGAAGACAGCGACGACACCCGGCATCGCCTGCGCTGCCGACGTGTCGATACCGCGGATGCGAGCGTGCGGGTAGCTGCTCCGCACGAAGGCGACGTGGAGCATGCCGGGGAGCTTGATGTCATCCACGTACTGCGACGAGCCAGTGATGAGACGAGGATCCTCCTTGCGGCGGACGCGCGCTCCGACGTATCGGCTGATCACCATCGTCGACCTCCCTCGCGAGTGACCGAAGCGTTGCCGTCTCTCTCGCCGATACAGTCGCCGAAGCTTCGATCGATGTCAAGAGCGAGTGTCTCCACCCCTGCCCACCCACGGACGAACGGGCCCGCGCCTCGGCGCGGGCCCGGAGCCAAATCATTCGGTTGTCGCTCGGTCAGGCTTGCTTGGCCTGCTGGATGGCGCGCCAGATCTTCTCCGGGGTCAAGGGGATGTCGATGTGCTCGATCCCGAAGGGAGCCAGCGCGTCCATAACGGCATTGGCGATGGTCGGGGTCGAGCCGATCGTGGCTGCCTCGCCGATCCCCTTGGCGCCGAGCGGGTTGAGCGGGCTCGGTGTCACCGTCTCGTCGGTCACGAAACTCGGCAACATGCTGGCCTTGGGGATCGCGTAGTCCATGAGGGTGCCGGTGAGGAGCTGGCCGGTCTCGTCGTAGCGGACCTCTTCCCAGAGGGCCTGGGCGATCCCCTGGGCGAGGCCGCCGTGCACCTGGCCTTCGACGAGGAGCGGGTTGATGCGGGGGCCGCAGTCGTCGACCGAGTAGTACTCGAGGAGCTTGACCGCACCGGTGTCGGGGAAGACCTCGACGACCGCCACGTGCGTCCCGAACGGGAAGAGCGTCCCAGGCGGGGCGTAGTAGTCGGTGACGACCAGACCGGGCTCGATGTCGGCCGGAAGACCCGGGCTGTAGGCAGCCTGGGCGATCTGGGCCAGGGTCACGGCGCGGTCGGGTGCACCCTTGACGCGGTACGTGCCATCGGCGAACTCGATGTCCTCGACGGCTGCCTCGAGCAAGTGCGCCGCGATGCGCATCGCCTTCTCGCGGATCCGCCGCGCCGCGATGAGCATCGCGCCGCCACCGACAGCCAGGCTGCGGCTCCCCATCGTGCCGACGCCTTCCGGCACGCTCTGGGTATCGCCGTGCAGGACGACGATCTGGTCGAAATCAGCGCCGATCTCGTCCGCGATGATCTGCGCGAGCGCCGTTTCCAGGCCCTGACCGTGCGGTGAGGTACCGGTGTAGGCGATCACTGCACCGGTCGGCTCGACGCGGATCGAAGCACTCTCGTACGGTCCGAAGCCGCAGATCTCGGTATAGCTCGCCAGACCGATGCCGATGTAGCGCCCCTGCTGGCGGAGTTCCTGCTGCTTCTGACGCCACTCGGAATAGCGCGAGATCTCCAGTGCCTTGTTGAGTGTCTTCTCGTAGTCCGCCGAGTCGTACCGGGCGCCGGCGGGCGTCTGGTACGGGAACTTGTCGGGCGGGATGTAGTTGATACGCCGAACTTCCACAGGATCCTTGCCGATGCGACGAGCCAAGAGGTCCATCATTCGCTCGATGTAGTAGGCTGCCTCCGGACGTCCTGCGCCGCGGTAGGCACCGATCGGTGTCTTGTTCGTGCAGACGCTGTAGGTCTCGATCGAGACGTTGGGGATATCGTAGACGCCGACCGACATCATCGCCGTCAGCGGAGCCAGGAGCATGACTTTCGGGTAGCCGCCGAGGTCCTGGATGACCTTCAGGCGCAGGCCGAGCACGCGCCCTTCCTTGGTCGCGGCGAGTTCGTAGTAGGCGACCTGGCCGCGACCCTGGTTGGTGGCGATGAAGTGCTCGGAACGCGTCTCGTACCACTTGACGGGTCGATGCGTATGCAGGGCGATGGCGGCCAGGATGATGTCCTCCGGATAGGCACCGATCTTCGCACCGAACCCGCCACCGACTTCCGGGGCGATCACGCGGACCTGCCCGTGCGAGAGGCCGAGTGCCTGGGCCAGCGTGTTCCGGTTATTGTGCGGCGCTTGCGCGGAGCTCCAGACGGTGACACCGCGGGTCAGCGGGTCGGGTGCAGCGGCGACCGCGCGTGGCTCCATCGGCACCGAAACGAGCCGCTGCTGGTAGAAGCGTTGCTTGATAACGATGTCCGCCTCGGCGAAGGCCTTGTCCACATCGCCGTGCTGGTGGCTCGTGTGCATCGCGATATTGTTCTCGAGCGTCGCGTGGAGCTGGGGCGCACCGTCTTTCATCGCTTCTTCGGGATCGGCGACCGCCGGAAGCGGCTCGTACTCGACCTGGACAGCCTCGGCGGCGTCGTAGGCGCGATAGCGCTCGGTCGCCAAGACGACGGCGATCGGCTGGCCGACATACCGGACGCGGTCGACGGCCAGGAGTTCGTGCTGCGGCGGGCCAGCTTGACCTTCCTGCTGGGCTGGTGCCTCGCCTTCTCCCTCACCGCCGCCGAGCTGGACGGACCCCTTCAGCCATTCCCCGAGTTCCTTGTGCGTGATGACGGCGACGACACCCGGCATGGCCAGGGCCGGCGACGGGTCGATCTTCTTGATGATTGCGTGCGGATACGTGCTGCGGACGAAGGCAGCGTAGAGCATGCCGCCGAGCTGGAGATCATCGACGTATTGTGACGAACCGGTAATCAGACGCGGGTCTTCCTTGCGACGGACACGAGCCCCGACCATTCGACTGAGGACCATCGTCGAACCCCTTCCCTACCGCTGTGCCCGCTTCCGACGATCTCGCGTCGTTGCGAATCGCTCCTCTTCATTCTCAGTCCTGAAGTACCCGTTCGTCAAGAGGGAATTCTTGGTTCGGTGCTGGTTCTCGTCTTCGCGCGATGCCGACGAGGTCGATCGCGTGTGACAGGTCACCTGGGCCGATCGCGAAGTCGGCGACGCCGATCGACTCGACGAGCTGGCGGGTGTGCCGGTTGATCCAGCGCCGGACGAGGAGCGTACCGAGCGCATGGAGGCGTGCACGCAGCTCCGGCGGCAAGCGCTGGTGCAACCCGAAGCGATCCAGTCGCAGGAGTCGCTCGACTGCCTGCCGGTTCGTCTCGCGGTAGGTGCGGACCCGTGCGCTCGGAAAGACGCCGAGTCCTTCGACATGCTCGAAAAACGAGGCGAGGAGGTTGCGGAGGCTCTCCGCATCGTACTCGCGGACGTGATGCGGGTTGAGTCCGCTCAACACCGCTTCGCGGTTCGGTGTCGTCAGGAGCAGGAGGCCCCCGGGTGCGAGGACTCGACGCACCTCGGCGAGAAAGTGCGCCGGGTTGGCGAGGTGCTCGAGCACCTGGAAACAGCAGACGACGTCGATGCTCCCGCTCCGAAACGGCAGCCGCTCGGCTGTGGCCTGAACCCAGGACAGGTTCGGTGTCCGGTAGCGCTGAGCCGCGTGGCGCAGGGCACTCCGGTCACTGTCCAACCCGACGACCCAGCGAGCGACACTCGCAAGCTCAGCTGCCCCGTATCCGTCGCCGCAGCCGACGTCGAGGACGCGTTTGCCGTGCGCCTGCGTGCAAGCCCAGCGGTACGCGGCGAGACTCTGCCAGAACGTCACGCGGAGCGCCCAGCTGTCCGGTGTGACGCGCTCGGTCGTCGGTAGTCGGATCACCCTGTCCTCCCGTCGCGGACGCGTGCTGGCGATCGTTCTCCGGTTGCTATGATTGCAGCGATCGGGCGACGCCGAAAGGAGCGACCACGTGAAGGCTCCCCCGCTCCCAACCGACACCTGGCTCGGGCCGGTGACGTTGCGGATCGCCGATCAGCAGTCGATCCGCTCGTTCTATCAGGGTGTGCTCGGGTACGATGTGGCCGGGCGCGCGGACGGGTTCCTCGCTGCGCTGCCTCGTGGCTCGCTGACCCCGCATTTCCTCTTCGAATGGGACCCCACAGCACCGCCCCGGTCGCCCCGGGCCCCTGGTCTCTACCACGCGGCGATCCTCTTGCCGAATCGCACGGAACTCGCGCGTGTGCTCGCGCATCTCGCGGTGCAGCGCTGGCCGCTCGCTGGTGCTTCCGATCACGGGGTCAGTGAGGCCTTGTACCTCTCCGATCCCGAGGGAAACGGCCTCGAAATCTACGCTGACCGTCCCCGCGAGCGCTGGCCCCGTTCGCCGCGCGAGCCGATCGCGATGGTCACCGAGCCGCTCGACGCGCGGGACCTCCTGCGCGAGCTGGACACGAGTCCGGAACCGTGGACATCCATGCCGCCCACAGCCCGGATCGGGCACGTGCACCTCCAGGTTTCCAGCCTCGAACTCGCCGAGCGGTTCTACGTCGAGCTGCTCGGATTCGAGGTCATGCAGCGGTCGTATCCAGGAGCGTTGTTCGTCGCCGCTGGAGGCTATCACCATCATCTCGGTCTCAATGTCTGGCACAGCCGTCGGGCCGAACCGGCTCCACCCGGCAGCCGCGGTCTCGTCCGTTTCGCCATCGTGGTGCCCGAGCGACAGGCGTGGGAAGCCGCACTCGACCGCCTGGAGCAGGCACGCCGACCGGTCGAGCGCGGCTTGCGCGGTGAGCTCGGCGACGGTGCACGGACGCGCGACTATGACGACATCGAAGTCGAACTCTGGACGCCTGCCTGACACCGACTACAGCCGCCGGAAGTCCGGATTCGGCCCGAGGTCACGTACGAAGCGGGCGATCAGCCTGATCGCCGCGTCGAGATCCTCCAGACTCACCAGCTCGTTCGGCGAGTGCATGTAGCGGTTCGGTACCGAGACGAGTCCGCAGGGAATGCCGGCGCGGGCTGGCGCGATCGCATCGGCGTCCGTCCCGGTGCGGATGGGTGCAGCGGAGACTGTCACTGGAATTCCTTCCGCTTCCGCGGCAGCGAGCAGTCGCTCGAAGACGAGCGGATGAACCATCGATCCCCGGTCGAGGACAGGGCCACCGCCGATACGGACGTCACCGCCACCGCGCTTGTCGGCCTCCGGGTGATCGGTCGCGTGGGTCACGTCGATGACGATAGCGACGGCCGGCTCGAGCGCGAACGCTGCGGCGCGAGCACCGAGGAAGCTGATCTCCTCTTGCGTCGCGGCGAGCGCGACGACATCGACCGGTGGGCGCTCGCGGGCCAGCGCACGCAGCGTCTCGAGCGCGACGAAGGCACCCATCCGGTTATCGAGACCGCGCGCGACGAGCCGGTCGTTCCGCAGTTCCAGCGGTGGCTGCTCGATCACGATGGGGTCGCCGACACGGACGAGGCCACGCGCCTCGTTCCCGTCGCGAGCTCCGATATCGATCCAGAGGTCCTTGATGCGGCTGGCTCGACCCTTTTCCTCCTCCGAGAGGAGATGCGCCGGCTTGCGGCCGACGACGCCGAACACTGGCCCGTTGCGCGTCAGGATGCGAACGCGCTGGCCGGTCAGGATCTGGTCGTCCCAGCCGCCGATGCCACGGAACCAGAGGAACCCTTGCTCGTCGATATGCGTGACCATGAGGCCGATCTCGTCGATGTGCCCTTCGACGAGGACGGTCGGGGCGTTCCCGCGCAACCGGGCGAAGCTGTTCCCATTGTGGTCGACCCATACCTCGTCGGCGAAACGGCTCGCCTCCTCGCGCCAGACGCGTGCTGCCGCTTCCTCGAAACCAGAAGGGCTCGCTGTTTCGAGCAAGCGGAGCAGGAACGCTTTCTGTTCCTCGCTGAGCATCGCTCCCCCTCACTGCCCGATCCGAACTTCGGGATTGACTTGTGCGTGCGGCGGTCGACCGTTCAGGACGTTGCACACGTTGGTCAAGGCGATGTAGAGCGTGCGCTCCCGAGCCTCCTGCGTGGAACCGCCGAGATGCGGTGTCATGACGACGTTCTCGAACTCGACAAACGGGTTGTCGCGGATCGGCTCGACCTCGAAGACATCGAGGCCAGCTCCAGCGATTTGCCCGCGACGCAGCGCTTCGACCAGTGCCGACTGCTTGACGACCGGTCCGCGGGCCAGATTGATGAGGAACGCGGTCGGCTTCATGAGCGAGAGCGCGCGCTCGTCGATCAGGTACCGCGTCTCCGGCGTCAGCGGGACGTGCAGCGAAACGAAGTCCGACTCGCGCAAGAGCTTGTCGAGCGGGACATAGCTGATCTCGTGCGCGTTGGCGAAGGTCGTGTCCCAGACGATGTCGTGGGCGAGCACGCGCATCCCGAAACCGCGACCGAGCAACGCGACGGCGCGGCCGGTGCGGCCGAGGCCCACCACGCCGAGCGTCTTGCCCCAGAGTTCGACGCCGAAGTAGGGCTCCCACCGGCCCTCGCGCATGGCCCGGTCGCCCATGTGGATGCGTCGTGCGAGCGTGAGCATCAGACCGAGTGCGAGTTCCGCCACCGCGTGCTCGTTGGCACCGTGGCAATTGGCGACCACGATGCCGCGTCGTGTCGCCTCGGCGACGTCGATGTTGTCGTACCCGACCCCGCTCGTGCTGATGACCTTGAGCCGGTTGGCGTGGGCCAGTACCCGGGCCGTTACCGGTTCCAGCCCGACGACGAGCCCGTCGATGTCCCGAACGAGCTCGCAGAGCTGGTCTTCATCGACGGGATACCGAATCTCCCGCTCGACGAACCGACAACCCCGCTCCTCGAGGAACCGTTTGATCTCCTCGCGGGCCGAGAAGTACTTCCAGGTCAGGACCAGCACGTCCTTGCCCATCGTGCGCGCTCGCTCCCTTCCCCTGATCGGACAGCCGACCGTGGCACAGCCGCAGCCATTCTACGCGAACGGTGCGCTCCTGCACGCGACGATCCTCAAGTCGGACGCGAAGCGGACCGCAGCAGGCTTCGCTCGGTGCGCGATCGCAACGGAGCCCCCCGAGCCAGCGCCACCCGGATTGACGGTACCGCTGGGCTGGGAGTACCATTCGAGGAGTATTCGAAGTAGGAGGACACGCTCCGTGGCACTGGTTCTCAACATCTTGCTGACATTCCTGTCGATCATGCAGCTGGCGATCATCGCCCGCGCGATCCTCTCCTGGTTCGACCCGGGCGCTCGCTGGCCGGTCTCGCAGATTCTCGTGCAGTTGACGGAGCCGATCATCGCGCCGATCCGCCAGGTCATGCCGCGCACCGGATTCATCGACTTCTCGCCGCTGGTCGCACTGCTGCTCATCTCCCTCTTGCGGATGATGCTCATGAACGCGGTGTCGTGAGTGCGTTGCGTCGGCACCTTCCGGTGCATCGTCACGCTCTCGGAACCTCTCGATTCCTTTCGGGGAGTTCGTCGCTGTCCCCGATCGGTGGCTCACAGTCTTGCGCGGTGAGCGGCGATCCGGTCGCCACCATAGGTGCCGGGTAGCGGGCGGTAGTTCACGTCGGCATAACCGAAGGCGGCTGGTCCCACGACTGCCAGCGCTTCCGGCGTCCGCAGCATAGCCGGAGCCGGAATCCCCAGCACGGCGACACGCAGGCCGTACCGGACCACTTCGGTCGTCACCGGTTCGGCCGTGTCCAGATCGACCAGACAGATGAGATCGGGGACGACTGCGACGACTTCTCCGTCCCGTCGCGCGATCAAGTTCTCGTTCTGAAAGTCGATCAGGAGTTGGCTTCCGCGGTCCTCGGCCAGCCCCTCGAGTCGAACGGTGCCGCGCGCGAAGCCAGCGGTCAGCCGCCGTTCGACGTCGACGATCTTTCCCCGGAAGAGGACTCGACCGCCGGTCACGTCCAGCGCTGCCTCGATCGGATCGGTGTGCTGGCGCCGAGCAGCGAGGATCGCTTCCCCGAGCTGGACCGCCAGGGTGACTGTGTACGAGATGACGACGCGGCGGAGTTCGCGACCGCTCATGGCTGGGAACGCGAAACCAGCGGCCCCACCCATCTGGACGGTTACGGCACGCGCGTAGCGCTCCAGCGTGACAGCATCGCGGAGCCGGGGGAACACTACGACGTTCTGATAGATGTCGGCCAGCGCGGCTGGGGTAGCTGGCACACCGTAGATCGCGAAGGTATCCATCTGGAGTTCCGGAAAGGCGCGGCCCATTCCGTCGCCGTCGACGACCGGTAGACCGGCCAGTGCGCCGACCGCCATCGGGCGAAGCGCATTCGCGCCCCCGATCTCGCCCGGAACGAGATGCGTCGCTGGCCGGCCCAGGTGCTGCTCCAGCGCGCGCAGGGCAACGAGCGGCTCATCGCCGCGATGGATCCGCTCGATGCCGATCGTCGGGGCACCCATCCCGCCGACCGAGACGACGAGCGCTT
Organism: Thermomicrobium sp. 4228-Ro; assembly: GCF_026241205.1. Lineage (NCBI taxonomy): Bacteria > Pseudomonadati > Thermomicrobiota > Thermomicrobia > Thermomicrobiales > Thermomicrobiaceae > Thermomicrobium > Thermomicrobium sp. 4228-Ro. The sequence continues at coordinate 1,042,183 of NZ_JAPFQM010000001.1, read as the reverse complement.
CGTCCGGCACCTCGTCGGGGGAGACGATCCGTACGCGCCGACCCTCGCGCAGGAGCCGGCGGACATGGAGCTTGCCGTAATACGGGTTGCCGCCACCACCCGTGCCGAGAATCCCAGCTCCGATCGCGAGCGCTTCCAGTTTCGTCTCGTCGAGTTCCCAGGGCACGGTCAGTCCTCCCGCAGATCACCGACTGCTTTAACGCGGAGTCGCACTGCGTTGGAGGGGAGATACGCGAGCGGCACCTCCTCGACCTCGACGATCTGGACGCTGCCCGGGTCAGCCCCTGCCTCGATCGCGAGCCGGCAGGCGTCCGCTCGTGCTGCTTCCAGTGCACGCTCGCGGGTCTGGTGCTCGAGCGAGACGATCCGGTCGATCTCGCCGCTCACTTGCGCGATGGCTGCTCCGATCGCGTTGGCGACGGCTGCGTGGGGCGGTCGGATAACCTCGCTCGCCCCCTCGAGCTGGTCGGGAACGAGAATGCTGCCGCCACCGACGACCACGACCGGCACAGGGGCAGCTGTCGTCTTCAGGCTATCGACGAGTTCGCTGAGTCGCTGGTCGATCGTGGCCAGGGCGCGCTGGACGAGCTCGCGCGGCAGGCGCGCGACGCGTGCCGGATCGCCCAGCCGTGCGCGGCCGGCAGCGACCGCGATGTCGGTCGCCGTGAGGGTCGGGCCACCGAACACGAGCGCTTCCTCGCTGAGCCGGAAGCCGACACTCTGGGGGCCGATCCTCGTACCGTCCGGGCTGACGATGCTGCCGCCACCGAGACCGATGGAGACGACGTCCGGCATGCGGAAGTTCGTGCGGACACCACCGATGCTCACGGCGAACGAGGCCTCGCGGGGAAACCCGTGGACGAGCGCTCCGGCGTCTGTCGTCGTGCCGCCCACGTCCAGGACGATCGCATCGTGCAGTCCGCTCAAGAACGCTGCTCCGCGCATCGAGTTGGTCGGCCCGGAGGCGAAGGTGAGGACCGGATACCGAGCAGCGAACTCGGCAGTCATCAGCGTGCCGTCGTTCTGGCTGAGGTAGAGCGGCGCTTCCAGGCCGAGTGCGGCGAGTGCCGAGCGGATCGCTGCGATCGTCTCTTCGGCGAGCGGGACGAGACAGGCGTTCAGGGCGGCGGCGTTTTCGCGTTCGAGCAAGCCGAGCCGCCCGATGTCGCGCGAACGAGTGATCCGGAGGTGCGGCAGCTGCTCGTGCAGGAAGCGGGTGACCGCATCCTCGTGCGCGGCGACGGCCGGCGAGAAGACGGCACTGACAGCGACCGAGTGGATGCCTTCCTGAGCGATCCGATCGGCTGCTGCAGTCAGCGCAGTCCAGTCGAGCGGGCTGATCTCGCGGCCGTCGAACTGGTGACCGCCGGGAAGAATGGTCAGGTAGCCGGCGACAGCGTCCCGCAGGTCATCTGGCCAGTCCTCGAGCGGAGGAATCGAGAGCGTCGCGGGCCAGCCGAGTCGTAACACTGCGATACGGGCGAGGTTCCGGCACTGGACCACCGCATTGGTGAAGTGCGTCGTGCCGAGCATCACGGCACCGATCTCGCCCGGCGCGATCCGTACCTGGTCGAGGACGCGCCGGACTGCTCCGACGATCCCGCTGCTCACGTCCGCCGTCGTCGGGTGCTTGGCCCAGGCGAGGACGTCAGCCCCGTCCAGGAGCACCGCGTCCGTATTCGTTCCACCGACGTCGATTCCCAGACGTACCACGGCCCGGCTCTCCTCCTGCTCGCACCGGTGCGAACCAGGTCATCGCCAGAAGTTCGACGAACAGTGCGATGAGCCCGAGAAGCCCGGCATTGAGGGCTGTCAACGCTTGGAGCGACTGGAGGAGCACGCATCCCACGGTGAAGAACCCGAGTACGTACCCGCGCCGGCGGGCGACGAGCGGATCGGGCTCCTGCCCCCGGCGTATCGCGATACGCCGGCTGATCGAGGCGACCAACAGGGTGTAGACCGACGAGATGGCGACGAGGAGCGGCAGCAAGATGACCAGCATCGCCAGCGCACCGTCGACGCGACTCGGGTCGATGAATGTCCAGACGTAGAGACTCGTCGACCAGCCAGCGATCGCTTCGATCTCCAGGAAAGGGACGCGGGCGAGTCGTGCCAACGGTGCGAACGTGAACGCTGGCGCAGCGACGAAGAGCGCGTAAGCGAGGAGCCGTTCCGGTGCCCAAAAATCGGCGATCGCACCGACGTTGCGCGTGATGACGAGCCACAGGACGAGGCTCCAGGTGGTCGCGCTTCCGGAAAGCCAGACGATCGCGAGAGCGAGCCGTCCGAGTACGCGCATCCGAGCCCTCCCGCGGCAGTCTAGCATGTCCGTCCGTCACGAGGTGCCCGGCTATACTCGCTCGCGGGAGGCGACGATGACGCTGGATATCCGTGTGGACGATGTGGTGCGCCTGCGGAAGCCGCATCCGTGCGGATCGACCGACTGGGTCGTCGTCCGAGTCGGTGCCGATATCGGGTTACGCTGTCTCGGGTGTGGCCGGCGCGTGCTCTTACCGCGGCACGAGTTCCGCCGACGGTTGAAGACAGTCGTCGCTCGCTCGGAGAAACCGCCTTTCCTGATTCCCCCGAGGACAGCCGATGAGTAACACGCGTACCCTCGATCCGATACCGGAGGAGACGGCGCAACTGCACGGCACGCTGCTCCGGCACCGCCCATTCCTCGTCCTCTGGCTCATTCAAACGCTGTCGCAGACCTCGCAGAATGCGGTCAATTTCGGGTTGCTCGTGCTCGTCCAGGGGGTGATCGAGCGGGCCGCGGCGATCCCAGCCAACACGGCGATCGGGCTCGCCGTCCTCAGCTTTTCGGTTCCCGCCGTCCTCGTCAGTCCGCTCTCCGGTGTCGTCGCTGACCGCTTCGACCGCCGCCGCTTGCTGATCGTGACGAATCTGCTGCGCGGTCTCGCGGTCATCGGGCTCTTGTTCGTGGAAGCGCGCTGGGATCCGTTGGTCTCGCTCGCGGTGATCTATGCGCTCGCTTTTGCGTCCGGGACGGTCGGCCAGTTCTTCGGCCCTGCACTCTGGTCGATGGTGCCGACAGTGGTTCCCAATGGGCGACTGGTCCAGGCGAACGCACTGTTCAACCTGACCTTCACGGCCTCGCAACTCGCTGGATTCGCGGTCGTTGGGCCCTTGCTGGTCAAGCTGGTCGGTGTCCGTGCGGTCTTGGGTGCGACAGTGGTGTTGTTCGCGCTCAGTGGAGTCTTGAGTGTCGCGCTGCCGCGTGCGGCGCAAGCCGGAACGCGGCGGCCGACCGGTCTCGGGAACGTCGCTCGGGGCGTGCTCCGAGAGATGGTCGAAGGGCTCCGCCTCGCCGGCGGGCGTCGCACGCTGCGCAAGGCGATCGTCTATCTCGCCGTCGCGACAGCGACCTATCTGGTGATCGCCGCGCTCGGCCCGGGGTACGTGACACAGGTGCTGGATCTCGCGAAGGAGGACATCGCCTATCTGGTGCTTCCGGCTGGACTCGGCGTCGTCGTCGGGACGCTGATCGTGGATCCGGTCACGCGCCGGTTGGGGATCGAGCGGACAGCGGACGGGGCGCTGGCGATCGGTGGCCTCCTGCTCGTCGCGCTCGCTGGTTTGCCCGACCTGTTCGGTACACCGCAGAGCCAGCTCGTCGCGGCGATCGCCCTGGCGGCAGCCCTCGGGATGGCCGACGGGCTCGTCCGGGCGCCCGCTCAGACACTCCTGCAGCAGGAAGCGCCGGAGGAGGCGCGTGGACGGGTCTTCGCGGTCTTCTTCACGGTCTCGAACAGCGTCGCGTTCTTGCCGGTCTTCGGTGCCGGGGCGCTCGCCGATGCGTTCGGCGTGACGACCGTCCTGTTCGGTCTGGGAGTCCTGCTGGCTGGGGCGGGGATCTGGCAGGTCATCGTGCGCTGGCGGAACGGGTGACGCGCTGCAGCAGTGTACCGAGAGCCGGGCGGAGTCGTTGGGAGATCGTCGCCAGGTTGACCGACCAGCCGATGCCCCACACGGTCGGGGTGAGGAGCGAAGGGTCGTTCGGATTCCAGAGACGTTCCCGGACGCGGTCGAGCGTCGGTAGGCGGAAGTCATAGGGGACAGGGCCGATCCGGCCCGCCCAGGTGCGCTCGTGTGCGGGGCGGCGCAGTTGCTCGTAGAGCGCAGCCCCGATGAGAGCGAGTGCGATCCATCGGGCCAAGCGTCCGAGCCGTCGCATGGGCGAGTCCTTCCTCGTTCGGATTGGTCCGCTCGACGATGGTGTACCGCAGGCCAGATATCCCGACCGGTGGATGTCCGGCATCGAGCTGCTCGATCGTCAGCGGTTGCGACGACGCGGATCCAGCGCGTCGCGGAGTCCATCGCCGAGAAAGTTGAGTGCCATGACGACGCTGAAGATCGCGAGGCCGGGGAAGGTCGCCATCCACCACTGACTGAAGCGACGTTGTCCCTCGCGAATCATGGCACCCCATTCCGGTTCTGGCGGTACGGCGCCGAGTCCGATGAAGGAAAGGCCGGCGGTCAGCACGATCGCGGCGCCGACATCGAGCGTCGCTTTGACCACGAGCGGTGCCTGGGTGTTCGGCAGGATGTGGACGAGGAAGAGACGCAGCCGACTCGCACCGAGCGCCTCGGCAGCGGTCACGTACTCCTGCGCCTTGACAGCGAGAACCTGGGCGCGCATCAGCCGCGCGTATTCTGGCCAGAGGACGACGACGATGGCGATGAGCGCGTTCTTGAGACCCGGGCCGAGCGCTGCGGCGATGGCCATCGCCAGGACGATCGACGGAAAGGCCAGCACCATATCCGCGATTCGCATGAGTATCGTATCGACCCATCCACCGGTGTAACCAGCGACTGCTCCCACGACCGAGCCGATGACCAGTGCACCGGCGACGGTGAGGAATCCGGCCGGCAGCGAGATCCGTGCTCCGTAGAGCGTCCGGCGGAAGATATCGCGACCCAAGTCGTCGGTACCGAACCAGTGCGTCGGGGTCGGTGGCTGGAGGCGCGCGCTCACGTCGGTCGCCAGTGGATCGAAGGGAACGACGAAGCTCACCGTCAGTGCGACACCGATCCAGAAGAGGAGAATACCGAGTCCGACGAGAGCGGATGGGCGGCCGAGGAGCGCGCACACGGCCTGCCAGGCGGGGCGCTCGCGCCAGCGGGTGCGGAGAGCGAGTCGATTTGCCGTGCGCGCCGTTGCCGTCACGGGCACCACTCCTCACTGGGCGCGAATCCGTGGGTCGAGCACACCGTACAAGATGTCGGTCACGAAATTGATCGTCACGTAGACGACCGCGATGAGCAGCGTGACTCCCAGTACGGCAGGGAGGTCGAGCTTCATGGCAGCATCGACGGCGTAGCGGCCGATGCCCGGCCAGGCGAAGATCGTCTCCGTCAGAACGGCTCCGGCGAGCAGACTCCCGAAGGTGAGCCCGATAACGGTAACGGTCGGGATGAGCGCGTTCCGCAAGGCATGGCCGAGCACCACACGGCGCTCGGCGAGACCCTTGGCTCGCGCAGTGCGGATGTAATCGGCCTGGAGGACGTCGAGCAGCGCCGAACGGGTCATCCGCGCGATGATCCCCATCGCGTAGCTTCCGAGCACCATCCCCGGGAGGATGAGGTGGGAGATGACGTTGACGAACAACGCAAGGTCGCCAGCGAGCAAGCTGTCGATCGTGTAGAAGCCGGTGCGGAACGGCGGAGCGGTGAGGCGCGGGTCGATCCGCCCTGGCCCAGGCAGCAGTCTGAGGTTGGCGTAAAAGAGTTGCAAGGCCAGCAGCCCGAGCCAGAACACCGGGAGAGACACCCCGACGAGGGCGATAACGCGAGCGAGGTGGTCGATCCAGCGCTCGTACCAGACGGCCGAGACGATACCGAGCGTCACTCCCACTGCCACGGCGTACAGCATCGCGGCGAGTGCGAGTTCGACCGTGGCAGGAAAGCGCTCGCGGAGATCCTGCGCGACCGGTCGTCGGCTCGTGTAGGACTCGCCGAGGTCACCGCGGAGCAGGTTGCGCAGGTAGAACAGGTACTGCTCCGGCAGCGAGCGGTCGAGCCCCCAGCGCTCGCGGTACATGCGAACGATTTCGGGGTCATTGGCCGCTCGTTCCGGAAGGATCGCCATGAGGGGGTCGGCGGGGATCACGTGCGAGACCATGAAGGTCACCAGCGTGACCCCGAGCAACAGGGGAACCGTCACGATGAGGCGCCGCAGGATGAACTGGCCGAGCACGCTCGCGCTCCTCGCTGTCCCTCCTGGCGATCAGCCCTTCCGCACCTTGCTCAGGTCGACACCGATAACTGGATCGAAGACGTACCCTTGCACGGTCTTACCGACAGCGATCTGTGCCTTGGGCTGGTAGAGACAGAGGAAGGGTGCATCCTCGTTGAGGAGCCGCTGCCCTTCGGCGTAGAGCCGCGCGCGTTCCTGCGGATCGGCCGTGCGTGCGGCACGTTGGAAGAGATCGGCGACTTGCGCGTTGTTGTAGGCGACACGACGTGCTGCAGCCTCGCCGGGCACACCGAAGGGGATCGCCCAACCGTGCGGATCGAGGAAGTCGGGTGTCCAGCCGGAGATCGTGCTCTGGAGCTTCCCTGCTCGATAGTCCGCGAGCCGGACGTCCGGTGCACGGGGGTCGAGCGTCACGCGGATACCGACCTTGCTCAGGTCGTCAGCGATCTTGCTGGCGAGGACCTCGGACGAGACGCCGCCCACCTCGGTGCCGCCACTGCTGTAGGTCAAGGTCAGGGTAAAGCCGTTCGCGAGCCCTGCTTCGGCCAAGAGCTGGCGAGCGCGCTCGCGATCGGTGCGGTACCGTGCGTTCTCTGCTTCCTCGACGCCGAGGAGTCCGCTGGGGATGACCGAGGGCGGGCGGACAGCAGCGCCGCGCAGGAGCTGCTGGATGATCCCGTCGTAGTCGATGGCGTAGGCGATCGCCTGCCGCACGCGCTTGTCGGCGAGTTCTTTGCCGACCTCGGGGCTCGTGTGCATCGCGAAGTACTCGGTGTCGAGCGTGTCACCGCGAACGATCTGTGCTGTACCGGCCTGCTCGACCTCGGCGATGAGGTCGGCATCCAGATTGTGAGCCGCGTCGATATCGCCGTTTTCCAGAAGCTGTCGCTGCGTGGTCGGATCGGGGACGTGGCGGATGACCACGCGCTCGAGCGGGGCGGGCTGTCCCCAGTAGTTCGGGTTTCGCTCCATCACGATCTCTTGCTCTTTGACCCAGCCCTTGAGGACGAAGGGGCCGGAGCCGGCCGAGTTCTGGTTGAGCCACTCGGTCGCCTTATCGCTCTTGTCAGCGCCCGGCTGGTCGGTACCGCCGTGTTCCTTCACGACAGCCGAATCGAGGATCGAGAAGTTCGGGGAGACCAGCATGGCGAGGAACGCCGCGTTCGGTTCGGTGAGCGTGATCCGGACAGTGCGCGCGTCCGGTGTCTCCATCGACTGGATGATATCGGCGAGCCAGGAGGGATTGTCCTTGAGTTCGCGCAGGCGGTTGAAGCTGAAGACGACATCGGCGGACGTCAGTGGGTTGCCGGAGGCGAAACGGATGCCCTGGCGGAGCGTGAAGGTGTAGGTCGTGACGTCCTGGCTGATATCGACTTTCTCGGCCAAATGGAGGCGGACCGTTCGGATATCCGGTGGATCGATGGTGACCAGTCGCTCGTAGCACGCGCCCATGACGATGGGTGAGGTGAGTTCGTACTGGCGCGAGGGGTCGAGTGTCACGGTATCGGTCAAGCGCGCGATCACGAAGGTACCACCGGCCCCGCTGGGTGGAGCGGGAGAGGTTTGCGCAGCCGGAGTCGTGCCTGCTGGTGCCGTGGGCGTTGCTGCCGAGGGGGTCGGTGACGCTGGTGTGCCCCGGCAGGCGCTGAGCAGCCCTGCACCGACGATTCCGGCACCGAGAGCAGTGAGCCGGAGGAACGAACGACGGTGCAGCGCTGCGGAGAGCCAGGTCGATCGGTGCTCGTCCATGGTGTCTCCTCCTCGTCGACTCGTCCGACGTGGCTAGTCTGCGGTCGGGTGTTCGGTGCTGTCAAGGGCACTCTGCACGACCGGACAGCGGCACTTCGTCGGGAAGGCAGCGAACGGGCTCCAAACGGTGGAGCGCGACCGACCGATCGCTGGTGGAGTGAGCGGTTTGGCGGGTTCTCTGGCTGAGGGGTATCCTTGAAGGCGGGCAACCCCCGCCATGCTGGTGATCGTCCGCGATTGTGCGTGACGACGCAGCACATTACCAAACGAAGCATCGAGGAGAGGCGCGGAGATGGAAACGGTGTTGATCGTCGCCGCGGCTGTCGTGGTGACCGCGATCGCCGCGATGATTGGGACGTACGTGTATTTGCAGAGAGCGGCACGCTCGCGCCTGCGCGCGACCGGGGACGAAGTCCGGCGACTCCTGGAGGAGGCGGAGGCACGACAACGGGAGATCCTCCTGGAGGCGAAGGACGCGGCGCTCAAGCTGCGTGAGGAACTCGAGCAGGAGTACCAACAGCGCCGCCAGCAAGTCGAACGAATGGAACGACGGCTTCAGGCCAAGGAGGAGCAGCTCGACCGCCGGTTGGAAAACCTCGAGAAGCGCGAGCGGAGGATTCAGGCTCGCGAGAAGGAAATCGAAGAGCGCCTGGAGGAGATCGCACGACTCGAGCAAGAGCGGCAGGCAGAACTTCAGCGCGTCGCGCAGCTGTCGCTCGAGGAAGCTCGGCAGCTGGTGATCCAGCAGGCGACCGAGGAAGCACGAGAGATCCTCAATCGCCAGGTGCGGGAGCTCGAGCAGCAGGTGCGCGAGGAGGCGCAGCAGCGTGCCCGGATGATCCTCGCGACGGCGATCCAGCGTATCGCCTCCGAGTACGTTGCGGAAGCAACGGTCACGGTCGTTCAGCTCCCCAGCGACGACATGAAGGGGCGCATCATCGGTCGCGAGGGGCGCAATATCCGCGCGCTCGAGCAGGCGACCGGCGTCGATCTCATCGTCGACGATACGCCGGAAGCGGTCACGCTCTCGTCGTTCGATCCGGTGCGACGGGAGATCGCCCGGCGGGCGCTCCTCAAGCTCATCCAGGACGGTCGGATCCACCCAGCGCGGATCGAAGAAGTCGTCGAAAAGACGCGGCAAGAAGTCGAGCAGATCATCTGGGAAGAGGGGGAGCGGGCTGCGCTCGAGGCTGGCGTGCAGGGACTGCATCCGGACTTGATTCGCCTGCTCGGCCGGCTCCGGTTCCGCACCAGTTACGGGCAGAACGTGCTGCAGCACTCGATCGAGGTGGCTTTGATCGCCGGAGCCTTGGCTGCTGAGCTGGGTGCTGATGTCAACGTCGCCAAGACGGCGGGGCTGCTCCACGATATTGGCAAGGCGGTCGACCACGAGGTCGAAGGGCCGCACGCGCTGATCGGTGCCGACATCGCGCGGCGCCTGGGTCGCTCCGCCAAGATCGTGCACGCGATCGCTGCGCACCACGGTGAGGAAGAGCCGCGAACCGTCGAAGCCTTCATCGTGGCGGCTGCCGATGCGATCAGCGGGGCGCGGCCGGGCGCGCGGCGCGAGATGCTCGAGGCCTACATCAAGCGGTTGGAAGCGCTCGAGAGCGTCGCGACGTCCTTCCCCGGTGTCCAGAAGGCGTACGCGATCCAGGCAGGACGCGAGGTGCGCATCCTGGTCAAGCCAGACCAGATCGACGACTACGGAGCGTTGCGGCTCGCTCGCGACGTGGTGAAGAAGATTCAGGACACGCTCGACTATCCGGGGCAGATCAAGGTCACGGTCATCCGCGAAACGCGCGCGGTCGATTACGCACGCTGACGAGACAGCCGGCGTCCTACGGGACGCCGGCTGTCGTTCTTCCTCGCGTGGAGTCGTCGGCCAGTGCTTGTCTGACCAGCTGCTCTCGTCAGGAGTCCGTGCCGGTGCAGGAGCGGCAGGCGAGAAGCGGCGACGGTATTGACGTCTCGTGCAGCGTATGGTACGCCTACAGGCGGCTGCAGCCGCTGGCTGAGCCGTCGCGACGGTGGTCGCTTGTACGATGCTGCGATCGGTTCCTGCCGAGCGAGAGGAGTGGGGGGACAGCGCAAAGGATCGGACACGCTGCTCGGTTCGGATTCTGGCTCGGCAACTCGCGTGGCAGTGACCCACACCTACCGGAGGAGTTCAGGATGGAGCGCTTCTTCAGCAAGCTCGATTTGCGTGAAATTAAGATCGGTGCTGAGGCGAGCTTCCCGCCCGAGGAGGAGGCGTACGACGTGCAAGAGCGCGCGGAGGGTCAGGCGAAGACTGGTCAGCGGCGACGCAGCGAGGTGCTCAAGGTCTCGGCCCGCTCGCGGCCGAGTGCGGTCGCGGGTGCGATCGCCGGAGTCGTCCGTGAGGTCGGTCGAGCCGAGGTACAGGCGATCGGCGCGGGCGCGGCCAATCAGGCGATCAAGGCGGTCGCGATCGCGCGCGATTACCTCGCTGAATCTGGCATCGATGCGGTCTGCCTGCCGTCGTTCATCACGGTCACGATCGGCAACGAGGATCGGACCGCGATCCGTTTGATCGTCGAGCCGCGCTGAACGTTCGGAGCCCCCGGTCAGCTGACCGGGGGCTCGTTCTTTCTCCCACTCTCGTGCGATGGGAACGGTCGACCTCCACACGCACACGACGGCGTCCGATGGACTCTTTGCACCGCGCGAGCTGGTCCAGCTCGCCGCGGAGCGTGGCATCCGCGTGCTCGCGGTGACCGACCATGATGCGGTCGCTGGCATTCCGGAGGCGCAGCGAGCTGCCGAGGAGTACGGGATCCTGCTGGTACCAGGGATCGAGCTCAGCACGGCAGTCGAGCGCGGCGAGCTCCATCTGCTCGGGTACTTCATCGATCCGGAGCATCCGGATCTCGCGCGGCATCTCCATCGTCTCCATACGGCACGCCGCGAGCGTGCGGTCCGCTTGATCGAGCAGCTCCGTTCGCTCGGCTTCCCGGTCTCGCTCGAAGAGCTGGAAGCGATCGCCCAGGGCGGAACGATCACCCGTGCCCACGCAGCGCGGTTGCTCCTCGTGAAGGGCTACGTGTCGTCGATCGACGAAGCGTTCGATCGCTACCTGGGTCGCAACCGCCCGGCCTATGTTCCGCATAGCTATCCCAGCCCGCGGCAGGCGGTCGAGATCGTGCGCGCGGCTGGTGGTGTGCCCGTGCTGGCGCATCCGTTGAGCGTGGACGATCTCGAGGGGGCGCTCGCCGAGCTGATCCCTGCCGGTCTGGCTGGGTTGGAAGCCTGGTACGGCGAATACTCGCCGGACCAGCAGCGCGACCTCGCCGCGCTCGCCGAGCGCTACGGCCTGATCGCGACAGGTGGCAGCGACTATCACGGCCCAGGATTCCGCGCTGGTCGCGAGCTCGGTGCCGTCGATGTCCCACCGGCAGTTGTGGAGGCACTCGTGGCATGTGCTCGTCGTGACGGTGATCGTCCTGCTACACTGCCTCTCCAGTGAAGGGCCGTGGTACTCGACGAGTGGCACAGCGAGATGCCGGTGGCCGATTCTTCCCGTGAGACAGCACGAGTCGTCGAACCGCACGAGGCACGATCGCAGCCGCCGAGCAACCGGCGACAGGTACGCCTCGAGCGAGCCGGTTCGCCGTTCGGCCGATTGCTCCGGTACGGTGGGCTCTTCATCGGAGCGCTCGTCGGCTGGTCGTTCGGCGGTGCGCTGGCTGCCCGGCCGGAACTCGTCGCTGCCTCCCAACTCTTTCTCGCCGCTGTCCTGGCTGGTCTAGGCTTTCTCGTGACACCCTATATCGTGTTCGATCTCGTGGATGCCGTGGTCGGTCGCTTGCGGCGCTTGACGATCGAGGCACTCCTCGTCAGCTGCTCGGGCGCGTTCGTCGGTGCGCTGCTCGGCCTGGTGCTGGCCTGGCCGCTGGCGCTCCTGCCTCGACCCGCTGGGCAGCTCGTGCCGTCAGTCGTTGCGGCCTTGCTGACGCTGATCGGCGCGTCGGTCGCGCATACCAAGCAAGGCGAAATCCTGTCGCTCTTCCGGCGACGCGCACCGGCGGACGGGCCAGTGCTGGTCCTGGATACGAGTGTCCTCATCGATGGACGAGTGCGCGATCTGTTTCGCCTCGGTTTCCTCGATGGTCGGGTGCTGGTACCCGAAGAAGTCCTCCGCGAGCTGCAGCTGCTTGCCGAGCACAGCGATCCGTCACGGCGCGCGCGCGGGCGACGCGGTCTCGATCTCCTCCGCCGCCTGCGGGACGATCTCGGTGCCCGGCTGGAGGTCGTTCCGGGTTCGGTTCCGCACCGGACCGCTGACGACGCGGTCATCGCATGCGGTAGCGAGTTCGGCGGCAAGCTTCTGACTTGTGACCAACAGCTGGCCGACCTCGCGCGTGTTCGCGGCATCGTCGTCCTCAATCCGAACCAGCTGGCCGAAGCCCTGCGCAGTCCAGTTCATGCCGGTGATCGCTTGACGCTTCGACTGGTCGGGGAAGGTCGCGAAGCCGGTCAGGCCGTCGGCTATTTGGACGATGGAACGCTCGTGATCGTGGAGCGCGCACGCGACTCCATCGGCGAGGATGTCACGGTCGAGGTCACGCGGACGCTCCAGACTGCAGGAGGGCGCCTGATCTTCGCCCATCTCGTCGATCGAGGTGGAGCACGATGAGCTGCGGTGCGGTGGTGCCAGCCGCCGGGCGTGGCCAGCGTCTCGGCGGTCGGGACAAGGCGCTCGTTCCGCTGGCTGGGCGTCCGGCACTGGCCTGGGTGCTCGAGGCGCTCGATCGGTCGGGTGTCATCGATACGGTCGTGGTGGTGACGAACCAGGCGAACTGTGCAGCAGTCGAAGCGCTCTGTAGCTCGCTCGGGCTCACGGTGCCGGTGCGGATCGTTCTCGGGGGTGCCGAGCGGGCACTTTCCGTCCGGGCCGGGGTCGAAGCGCTCGAGCCGAATCGGCGTTTCGTGCTGGTGCACGATGCCGCACGTCCGCTGGTGACACCGGAGTTGATCCGACGGGCAGTCGAGGCTGTGCAGCGGCACGGGGCGGTGGTCGCTGCGGTCCCGGTCGTGGACACGATCAAGCAGGTGGCGCTCGACGGACGGGTCGTGACCACCCCGGATCGGGCGAGTCTCGTGGCGGCACAGACGCCGCAGGTCTTCCGCCTGGACTGGTTGCACGAGGCGTACCGGCGTGTCGGAACGGGACTGGCGGCGGCGACCGACGAAGCCGTGCTCCTGGAACGAGCAGGGTTCCCGGTGTACGTCTTTCCCGGCGATCCCGAGAACCTGAAAGTGACGACACCGCTCGATGTCACGCTCGCTGAATTCCTGCTCGAGCGAAGGAGGCGAGGATGATCCGAGTCGGTCTGGGGTACGACGTGCATCCGCTGGTACCGGGAAGGCGACTCGTCCTCGGTGGGGTGGAGATTCCCAGCACGATCGGGTTATCCGGCCATTCCGATGCCGACGTTCTCTTGCACGCGATCGGCGATGCGTTGCTCGGTGCGGCTGGACTCGGAGACCTCGGCGTGCATTTCCCGTCGGACGACGAGCGCTGGCGTGATCGCTCGAGCGTCGAGCTGCTCCGCATCATTCACCAGCTCGTCCAGGAGGCGGGATGGCAGGTCGTCTTCATCGATGCGACGGTAATCGCGGAGATCCCACGGATCGCCCCCTACCGCGAGCGGATGCGCGAGCGGATCGCTGTGACGCTCGAACTACCGGTCTCCTCGGTGAGTCTCAAGGCGACGACCAATGAGCGACTCGGGTTCGTCGGTCGCGGTGAGGGGATCGCAGCGCTCGCTGTGGCGACCGTTCGAGCAGTCAGCGAGCGTACCAGCTGAAAGGGGTGGAGGGTGCGTGTCCTGCTCCAGCGGGTGAGTCGGGCGAGCGTGACGGTCGATGGGCAGATCGTCGGGGCGATCGGGCCAGGGCTGCTGCTGCTGGTCGGCATCCGTCGCGGTGACGACCAGGCGACGGCCGAATGGATGGCGCAAAAGGTCGCCAACCTGCGCATCTTCGAGGACGAGGCTGGCAAGATGAACCGCTCCGTCCTCGACGTCGGCGGGCAAGCGCTCGTCGTGTCGCAGTTCACGCTCTACGCCGACGTGCGCAAGGGGCGCCGACCGAGCTTCGTCGAAGCCGCTGCGCCGGAGGAGGCACGGCCGCTCGTCGATGCGTTCGCCGATGCCCTGCGTCAGCTCGGCGTCCCGGTCGAGACAGGTGTGTTCGGGGCCCATATGGACGTCGAGCTGGTCAACGACGGCCCGGTGACGATCTGGCTCGACAGCGCCGAACTCCGCGGCACAGGAGAAGACTAGGACTTTCTGGTACCCTGTTCGAGCGCGGATGAGTGCTACACTGGCGCTGAGGGCGTCGAGCACAATGGGGGCACGTGTGTATTGCCCGCAGTGCGGTCAACGGATGAGCGACGAGCAGTCGGTCTGTCCGACCTGTGGCGCGGCCGTTCCGCGTGAGGTCTCCGGCACGAGCACCTGCCCGCAGTGTGGTGCTGCGCGCGCGCCCGACGACACGTATTGCCGGCAGTGCGGTGCTGTCCTGCCGCTCGATCTCGCTGCGCTCGGCCTCGGTGAAGCGGAGCCGACTGGAGTCGATGCTGGTCGTCTGGAACTGCCTGACTGGTTGCGTGTGCCGGAGACGGAAGCGGCAGGCCGTGAGCCCGCGCTGTTGAGCGATCTCGATCTTCCGGAGTGGCTCCGCGAGTCGAGCGTGCCGGAAAGTCCTTCTGTCGAACCGGTCCCACCTGCAACGACGTTCGTCCTTCCACCGGTCGCGGCAGTGTGGAGTCAGCCAGCTGCGCCGGAAGCTGTTGCCCTGCACCTTTTCGAGCCGCTGCCGCTGTTGCTCGTACCGGAGATCAGTGTGACGGGAGCGGCTCCCGCGAGCGCGGATGCGCGTGCGCCAGCCGGCGAGCGCAGCGTGGCTCGGATCGCGCTCATTCTCGCGCTCGCCGTGTTGATCGGCGTGGCGGTGTACATCGTTTGGGTGAGCCGGTGAACGTTCGACCGATCGCTCCGGGAACGGAGGAAGGGCGATGCACAGCGCGGTAATCGTGTCGCTCGGGCGATCGAGTTCCCGCGTCGTCATCGCTGACCGTGTGGAAGGGCAGCCGCGCTTGCTCGCCAGTGTCTGCGTTCCTGGCCGTCACCTCAGCGACGCTATTCGCCAGGCCGAGCGGAGCCTCGGTCGTCTGCTTCTCGAGGAAGGGCACCCGATCCAGCCACGCCGTGCACTGGGCGACGGTGCCGATGCCTGGGCTGTCGTCGGTGGTCCGGCCACCCTACCGACCCTGGTGCTCGTCGCTGTCGATGGGGCGCATCCACTGGTCGATCTGGCTGTCCGCGCAGCGCGTGCTTCGCTCGTTCGCGTGCACCGGATCGATGCGGATGGTTCGTTGAGTCCGACGATGCTCGCCCAGCAGCTGCGCACCGTGCAACCTGCTTTCCTCCTGCTCGCCGGTACGGAAGACCTGACTCGCTGGGATCCGGTACTGGCTGGTATCGCGAGTGCCCTCGGCGGAGAGCTGCGTCCCGAGCTGGGTATCGTCGTCGCCGCGGAGGCGGTCCAGCAGCGTGTGGCCGAGTATCTCGGCGAACATCTCGAACTCATGGGCGTCGATCCGACCGCGTTCGTTCCGGCCGAGGTGATCCGGGCGATCGTGACCGAGTTCCGCGTTCGCTCCGTTGCACGGTTGCGCGACGAGATCGGCTCCGACTTCGCTGAACGAGTGGTCGATCGGTTATCGGCGCTCGAGCGTGCGGCTGCGTTCCTGGTTCGCCGAGCGGAACAACGGCTCACGGTGCTCGACTTCGAGCTCGGGACGTTGACCCTCTGGGCTCGTCCCGACGGCATGCTGACGCTCTTCCAAGCCGATCGCGACCTCGGCCCGGAGGCGCTGTCGCTCATCGAAGTCGATGGCGAGGCGGTCCGTCGCTGGACACCCTGGGCAGCGAGCGACGACGACATCGCGGACTGGCTGGCGAATCGTGCCGTGCGACCGGCGGGTGTGCTGCTCGATCCACGCGACCAGGTGCTGCTGGCGGCTATCCTGCGAGTGCTTCTCGAGCAGAGCGCAGCAGCGGTCGAGGAACCGGCTCTGCGTGAGGACGTGACGCTGGTGACGCTCGGCCCGGCATTCGCCACCTTGCCTGCAGCGCTGGCAGTGCTCTGCGTGCTCGATGGGTTGCAGCCGATTCCGGCGAACGGGATGCTCAGTATCGCGCTCGACGAGGCGGACCTCCTGGTGGCCAGCGGGGCGCTGGCCGAGGAACGAAGCGGGTACGCTGCCGCTCTTCTGGAACGCGATGGGCTGCTGCCGCTGGCTCACGCTGTGGTGTTGACCGGGGACGGGATCGACGGTGCGATCGCGGTGCGGGGGGAAGTACGGATCGGTGAGTCGATCCGGCGGTTTTCCGTCCCATGGGGAAGCCTGCACACGCTCGCCGTTCCCTTCGGGACGACGGTGGAACTCACGCTCGAGCCGGAATCCCAGATACGGATCGGCACGCTCGATCCGGGAGTCGCGCTGCGGTTCACTGGCCCAGCTGCTCTGGGCTGGACGCGTCTCGGAATCGTCATCGATGCGCGTGGACGACCGATCACGTTGCCGTCCGATCCGACCGCTCGTGCGCGGCGGCTCCGCTCCTGGCTCGCTGACGTGGGATATCCGGTGGGAGGGTTGCCATGAACGGCGTCGCGCGTCTCCCGCTCGTGGCGGTCGATGCCGAGTGCTGTGTCCGGCGACGCTTCATCACCCCAGAGTTCCAGGTTAGCGCGTCGCAACTCGTGGAGCCGGAGACGGTGGTCGCAGTCGCGGCCGCTGGTGTGGAACGGTCGGTCCAGATCGCCGTGGCGGTCGAGCTGGGGGTGCCACCGCAGGAAGCCGCTCGATGCCTGGTGCGGGCGCTCGGGGAGCGGGTCGAGGCAGGCGAAGTCGTGGCAGCGCGCCGGCGTGGCTTGCGGACACAGCAGGTCACGAGCCCGATCACCGGCCGGTTGGAGCGTTTCGACGAGCAGACCGGTTCGCTCCTCGTCGTCGCCGAAGCGCCGCGCCGTCCGGTCCGCGCGCTGGTCGCAGGTGAGGTGCGTGCGGTGCAGGACGACACGGTCGAGATCGCCGTCGTCGGTGACCTGGTGCACGGCACGGTGCTGCTCGGCCCGGAGTGTGCTGGGCCACTGGTGGTGCTGGCGGATCGACCGGATCGCGAGTTGCCGATCGAGGAGTTCGACGAGCGGTGTCGCGGTGCGGTCGTTCTCGCTGGCATGACAGTCGGGAGCGCTGTGTTGCGGCGACTCGAAGAAGTCGGCGCGGCCGGTGTCATCGTCGGCGGCATCTCGGTGAGCGCGCTGGAACCGTTCGTCGGGGGGCGGGCGGACGAGCGGCTGCGCACGCTACTGGAGGCGCGCGAGGCCGTCTGGTCTTTCTCCTTCGGCCTGCTTCTTGTGGAAGGCTTCGGTCGCTTGCCGCTCGCGCACCCGCTCTTCGCGTTCTTGCAGGAACGGAACGGCCGTTGGGTTTCCCTGCTCCGGGCAGACAGCGTCGGCGTCGAGCGTCCGGTCGCTCTCGTGTCCTCCCGGAGCTTTCAAGGGATACCGTTGGAGCCGGTTCCCTTCGAGGACGGTATACCGGTTCACGTCGATGTCCCGGCTCGGCCGGGGGTCGGCTACCTCCGCAGTGCGCCGTTCCTCTCGCGGACCTTCGATGGCGCTGCATTCCCCGCTGTCCTGGTCGAGCGTGACGGGCGGATCGAGCAGCAGCCGGTCGACCTCGTGACCCCGCTCGGGATCAGTCCGTAATCCGCGGCAGGTTGCGTGCGCGCCGCTGCTCGGCGTAGATCGCGGCCACTTCGTCCGGTGTGCGCGCGACTTCCTGCCGGAGTTGCAGGAAGCGCAGCAAGGCGTTGCGCGTGAGGAGGCCGAGGAGTCGGCTGTCATCGACGACGGGCACTTGATGGATCTCGTGCGCTGCCATCAAGCGCAACACGCGCTCGAGGTCGTCGTCAGGTGTCGCGGTGATCAAGCGCTCGCGTGGCGTCATCAGGTCGCGGACACGACGCACCGGCCACTCCGCGCGCGGTGCGTGGCGCACGTCGGTCAGGGTCACGATACCGACCAGCCGGCCGTCCTCGACGACGGGGAAGCTTCGCACGTTGTAGGCGAGCAACGCGTCGACCAGCTGATCGATCGTGAGATCGGGAGCGATGGTCGGCGGGTCGGGATCCATCAGCTGACCGACACGGACACCCTCGAAGAAGCGCCGGATGACCAGCTGCTGGTAGGACTGCTGGGCCGCGTTCTGCAAGAACCAGCCGAGAGCGATGAGCCAGATACCGGATAGCGGCGAACGGAACACCAGGAACAGCCCACCGGCCATGAAGAGGAACCCGATCGCGACCCCGATGCCGGCAGCGATCCGCGTTGCCCGGAGGACGTTGCGCATCGCCCCCCACAGGACGGCACGCAGCACGCGACCGCCGTCCAGCGGGTAGGCCGGGATCGAGTTGAATGCCACCAAGATCAGGTTGGCCCAGCCCAGGTACTCGAGAACCGCTCCGAGTTGCTGGTTGACGCCCTCGACCGGTTGCCAGAGCAGGATCGACCCCGTGCCGATGACCAGGCTCACCAGCGGGCCAGCGACAGCGATCAAAAACTCGTCGCGGGCACGCCGTGCCTCGTCAGCCAGCTGAGCAACACCACCGAAGATGAAGAGGACGATGCTGACGACCGGTACGCCGCGCGATTGCGCGACGAGCGAGTGCCCGAGCTCATGGGCGAGCACGGAAGCGAAGAGCAGCAGACTCGACAGGGCGCCGACTGCCCAATAGGTTCCAGGGTTCCAGCCAGGGTACCAGCTCGGGAACACACCAGCAGCGAGCGAGTAGGTCAGCAAAGCGAAAACGAGAAGCCAGCTGTAGTGCAACCCGATCTCGATGCCACGGATCCGGCCCAAACGAATCGATGCTTCCACGGATGTCCTCCTCGCGTGGTGGGCATTCGCGTCCCGGGGGCTCCGCCCTCGATGCTCGTTTCCCGGTCGCGATCCCGGTCAATCCTAACACTGGCCGGATCGCCTTCACCCGACGACCTCCCGGAAGACGCGGAGGAAGTTGAGGCCGAGGAGTTTCC